>JANXSQ010000414.1 GCA_025356595.1 Janthinobacterium sp.
CGAACTTTGCCTAACATTTCCATGGTGATCACCTATTAATTCTCCCGCCTAATGATTAGGCAGGAGTAGTAGAACACCTGGGTCAGTTTTCGGTCGGCGCGAGGCCTATAGGTGGGTCAATTTTCGGTCGGCGCCAACACATCGTGCTGGTGAATGTCGTCTGAGGGCGTATGCGGGACGGGTATGGAGGCCGGTAGAAGAGCCCCGGGGCGCCCGTCCCGCCAGGCGCGGTTTGGCCTCGGCCGGTCGCCGGCCATCCTTCCGGGCCGGCCTGACGGGCGATGGTCAAACCCGTCTCGGACCCGCCCGGCGCAGCAAGGCGCGGTCGGTGCGCCAGATGCGCGCGAAGACCGTCGCCATGGCGATCTCGACGACGACGGCTGCGCCGATGCCGGCGGCGACGCGTCCTTCCGCGAACTCGAACATGCCCAGCGCGGCTAGCAGCGCGCAGCTCAGCGCGATGCCGGCGCACAGGCCGGCGCGGGCCATGCTGGCCGGCACATCGCTCGCCATGAACAGCATCAGGGCGAGGCCGGCGAAAAGGGCGCCGCTGCGGCGCGCGACGATGCCGACCGATTCGGAATAGCTCACGCCCCACAATTGCAGCAAGTGGGAGGGCGCGAACATCCACACGCAGAAGAGGGTGGCGCAGAGGGCGCTGGCGCTGAGCGCCGCAGTCTTGAATCGGATCGTCATTTTGCGCTTTCAAGGTGGCAGGGCGGTGGAATCGGGCGGCGGTAGGCGCCGCGCAGGAATAGCTGGATCATTTCCGCATAGAGGGGCGCAAGCGGTGCCGCCGGCGTGGACAGCCAGCGCATCAAGGTGGCCAGGCGCAGGAAGACCAGGTACTCGGCCATTTGCCCGGCGCTCGTGTCGGTGACGATTTCGCCGTCGCGCTGTCCCTGCAACAGCAGTTCGACGATCAGGCCCTCGAAGCTGGCGCGCTCGAGCGGATCTTGCTCCCTTTGCAGGCCGCTCAGCCGGTAGTAAAGGTAGGGGCCGACGTAGGCGCGCATGCTTTCCGCATAGGCCGCCTCGATCTCGAACACATACTGGAAGCGTTCGGCGATGTCGGGGATGTCGAGCGCGACGGCGCGCGCGCAACTGCGGCGCAGCTGCAAATCCGCGTGGAAGCGGTGCTGGATGAACGCTTCCTTGACGGGGAAGTATTTGTAGAGCGTGCCGCGCGCCACATCGGCGGTGCGGGCGATGGCCTCCATCGTCACCGCCTCGTAACCCTGTTCCTCGAACAGGCGCCAGGCGCATTCCAGCAGATGGGTGCTGGACTGCTGGATTTTGCGCGCCCGGCGTCCGGGCGCGGGGAGGGGGGTGGGGATGGGGGCTAACGTTTCCTTGGGCATTTTCGTGGGCGACTAATGAACGGTGAGCATAATTGTACACTGCTCATATATTTCAGGTGCTTATAGAAAACGCATATCGCTTGCCTCAAGAATCCCGTGCAGGTGGAAATACGCCGGATCGGCCGGCTTCGTAATGCTCAAAACGATGCCGCGCCGGCGGTGTCATTGGTGCACAGTCCTACGACACCGCCGTCGCGCGCGGGGCACATCCAGATGGGTGGCTTGTTTCCAATTACTTCGCGCGGCGGCGGCGCGAGCTCACCCCCATCGCCAGTAGACCCAAACCCAGCAAGGCGATCGTCGAAGGTTCAGGAACGGTTGCCCGCTTCAATGCCAAGGAGCCGCTCACAGCAAAGCCGCCATTCACGGTAAGGCTGTCAAAGGAGCTCGCCAAGGACAGGTCGTGTCCGCCGGGCAGTGAATTTGTATCGAACGCAACGTTGGCGGCACCCGCGCCGGCGGTGACGTCAAGGAACCCGTTACCGGCCCCGCTAGCAATGGCCAGCAAAGTCCCGCTCAGAATGGTGGATTGCAAAGTGCAATCTACACCGGCCAGTGGGCAAAGGACACCGGTTGAGCCCCCCAAAAGGTTAAGAAATGCCGTTCCATTCGAGGCAGTTGACAACGCTGTTGCAATAGATGCGGCAGAGAAATCTTTGGTTACCCCAACACCAGTGAAGAAGTTCACAGCCCCGCCCGAAAAATTGATGCTGATCGGTCCGGCCCCGACAGGAGCCTCGGAGATATACCCGCCAAACTTGAACGTCAGCTCGGTGCCATTGTCGCCACTTGCCCAAATGGTCACGCCATTTCTGTCTTTGATGGCGTCCACAATACCCACGCCACCGAGCTCCTGGCCGGCGGCAGTGATTGGTGCCGTATAGCCGGAGGATACCAGTCCTTCAAAAAGTGTTCCAATCACGAGCGTGGCGCCACTGTCGAAGGTGACCCCGTTAATCGTCGTTGGCGCTGCTTGTGCCATTCCAGACATTGAAACAGTTGCTGCGGCGCAAATAGCCAGTGCCATTTTGGTGAGCTTGCACATATTGTTCTCCGTTTGAATTGTGGTTGAATTGCTATTTAAGTAGGTCGCGGTGGAAATTATTTCCACTTATAGCTATAAGCATAAATTGCGCCAACTATTTACAGTCGATCTAGCCACTTGATTCTTATGGTTTTTTTTGTTTTTGTGAATGTTTTAATGTTCGGATAAATGAAAATGTAAAAAACTCCGACATGTTTCCATCGTGATAGTTTTTATTAAGGGAACTTAATGGTGGGGGTCGTGTCCAATCCGCCCAAATCAGCTTGGCCGGACAGGCCTTCACGAGCAATTAAAGATATTCTTTTTGCTGTTTTTTTGAGCGATTGAATGCATGTTTGTATTTGGAGGGGGGAAGTAAATGAAGCCGCGTGAATTGACGGCGGCAAGGAGGGGCATGTCATGTTGGCGAATGCCACACTGCGGCGCCTGAAGCCGGTCGATACGGCTGGCAAGGTTGTGGAGCGGGATGAATCGGCCGCGATTCCTGTTCATTTGGGCGATCCGTGCGTCCGAACTTGCGATGGCGTTGGCCGTGTACGGCAAGCTTGTGGTTGACGCCGCTCCGGGATTGAACCAAGCTGCCGGATAGTGTTGCTCCACCGCAAGGCCAGGTGTCCAGGCCCGCCGCCGGATCCGGGGGGACGCGCATGGCCAGGCCGGCATCGGCCGCCCGGCCCAACAATCCCTGGCGCCAAGACTTCAGCCCTGTTCCGCACGGCGGTGTTGCGTCCGCCGCCGGGTTTTTGTTGACTTTACTCTTATGTCATATAGAAGACTTGGCTCGATCAATGGTATGATCCCTACAGTCGCATTGACCTCTGGTGGATTGCCGTTTTTTTTCGCTGAAAAATGACAGGCAATCAGGAGGGTAGGGGCGCAGTAGGCCAGCGCCCCGGCAGGAATGCGTGCCGAACCTTAAACCACCAACATGTGAGAATATCCATGCTCCAAGAATACCGCCAACACGTCGCCGAACGCGCAGTCCTCGGCATCCCCGCGCTGCCTTTGTCCGCCCAGCAAACAGAAGAGCTGGTCGCCCTGCTGAAGAACCCGCCGGAAGGCGAGGGGCAGTTCCTGGTCGAGCTGCTGACGCACCGCGTTTCCGCCGGTGTCGATGACGCCGCCAAGGTCAAGGCCGCCTTCCTGGACCAGGTCGCCCGCGGCAAGCAGGCATGCGCGCTGATCTCCCGCGCCAGCGCCACGCAATTGCTGGGCACCATGCTGGGCGGCTTCAACGTCAAGCCGATGATCGATTTGCTGGGCGACGCCGAAGTCGGCGCCGTCGCGGCCGAGGGCTTGAAGAAGACGCTGCTGATGTTCGACTTCTTCCATGACGTCAAGGACCTGGCCGACAAGGGCAACGCCAACGCCAAGGGCGTGCTGCAATCGTGGGCCGACGCCGAGTGGTTCACCTCGCGTCCGGAAGTGCCGCAAAGCCAGACCCTGACCGTCTTCAAGGTCACGGGCGAAACCAACACCGACGATCTGTCGCCGGCGCCCGACGCCACCACCCGTCCGGACATTCCTTTGCACGCCCTGGCGATGCTGAAAAACCCGCGTCCTGGCATCGAAGCGGACGAGCCGGGCAAGATCGGCCCGCTCAAGCAACTCGAGGCGCTCAAGGCCAAGGGCCACCTGATCGCCTACGTCGGCGACGTGGTCGGCACCGGTTCCTCGCGCAAGTCGGCCACCAACTCCGTGTTGTGGTTCACAGGCGAGGACATTCCCTTCATCCCGAACAAGCGTTTCGGCGGCTTCTGCCTGGGCACCAAGATCGCCCCGATCTTCTACAACACGATGGAAGACGCCGGCGCCTTGCCGATCGAACTCGACGTCACCCAGATGAACATGGGCGACGTGATCGAACTGCGTCCGTATGAAGGCAAGGCGCTCAAGGATGGCGTGGTCATCTCCGAATTCACCGTCAAGTCCGACGTGATCTTCGACGAAGTGCGCGCCGGCGGCCGCATTCCGCTGATCATCGGCCGTGGCCTGACCAGCAAGGCGCGCGAAGCGCTGGGCCTGCCGGCGTCGACCCTGTTCCGCCTGCCGACCAACGTCGCCGCGTCGACCAAGGGTTTCACGCTGGCGCAGAAAATGGTCGGCCGCGCCTGCGGCCTGCCGGAAGGCGAGGGCGTTCGTCCCGGCACCTACTGCGAACCGAAGATGACCACCGTCGGCTCGCAAGACACCACCGGCCCGATGACCCGCGACGAGCTGAAGGATCTGGCTTGCCTGGGCTTCTCGGCCGACATGGTGATGCAGTCCTTCTGCCACACCGCCGCCTATCCGAAGAAGGTCGACGTCGTCACCCACCAGACGCTGCCGCGCTTCATCTCCACCCGCGGCGGCGTCTCGCTGCGTCCGGGTGACGGCGTGATCCATTCCTGGCTGAACCGCCTGTTGTTGCCCGACACCGTGGGCACCGGCGGCGATTCGCACACCCGTTTCCCGATCGGCATCTCCTTCCCGGCCGGTTCCGGCCTGGTCGCCTTCGCCGCCGCCACCGGCGTCATGCCGCTGGACATGCCGGAATCGATCCTGGTGCGCTTCAAGGGCGAAATGCAGCCGGGCGTCACGCTGCGCGACCTGGTCAACGCGATCCCGCTGTACGCGATCCGCCAGGGCCTGCTGACGGTCGAAAAGCAGGGCAAGAAGAACGTCTTCTCCGGCCGCATCCTGGAGATCGAAGGTTTGCCGAACCTCAAGGTCGAACAAGCATTCGAGCTGTCCGACGCCTCGGCCGAGCGTTCCGCCGCCGGTTGCACCGTGCATCTGGACAAGGCGCCGATCATCGAGTACATGACCTCGAACATCACCCTGATGAAGTGGATGATCGCCAACAACTACGAAGACAAGCGCACGCTGGCGCGCCGCATCGTGGCGATGGAAGCCTGGCTGGCCAATCCGCAATTGCTGGCGCCGGACGCCGACGCCGAATACGCCACCGTCATCGAAATCGACCTGGCCGACATCCACGAGCCCATCGTCGCCTGCCCGAACGATCCGGACGACGTGAAGATGCTGTCCGAAGTGGCCGGCGCGAAGATCGACGAAGTCTTCGTCGGCTCCTGCATGACCAACATCGGCCACTTCCGCGCCGCCTCGACCCTGCTCGAAGGCAAGACCGATATTCCGGTGCGCCTGTGGATCGCGCCGCCGACCAAGATGGATCAGCAACAACTGATGTCGGAAGGCCATTACGGCACGCTGGGTCGCACCGGCGCGCGCATGGAATTGCCGGGCTGCTCGCTGTGCATGGGCAACCAGGCGCAAGTACGCAAGGGTTCGACCGCGATGTCCACCTCGACGCGCAACTTCCCGAACCGGCTTGGCCTCGATACGCAGGTCTACCTGGGCTCGGCTGAACTGGCCGCCGTCTGCGCGATGCTGGGCCGGATTCCGACCAAGGCAGAGTACATGGCGAACATCGGCGCCCTGGACAAGAACGCCGTCGACATCTACCGCTACATGAATTTCGACAAGATCAAGGAATTCAGCGACGTCGCGGCCACCGTCACGATGTAAGTGAAGGCGCCGGCGCGCCAGTGCCGGCGCGCTTTGCCCGAATCCCCGCCGCGTCCTCGACGCGGCGGGGATTTTTTTTTTGCGCGCGCGAAAGTGTTTTTCCTGATGGCGCGTAAGCGGCATTGTCGGCAGCGACACTTGGGCTGGAGGGGATTTGAAACCGGCCATTCACGGTTGCATTATTCCGCAGCGATCAAAATGCCGTCGCCGGTGTCCGTTCTAAGTATCCGTGCAGAATATTTTGTGAGATGGATGCGGCTCAGGCCGGAAGCGATGCAAGGCGGCCGTCCCGACGCAATGCGAGCATTGCGAGGGGCGGCCAAGACTCGGCGTCCCCCTTGCAGCGCGCCGGCCTGAGCCGCAGACACTCACTAAATATTTTGCGCGGGTACTTAGACTTGAATCAATGGATGAAATTCCCTTATGTGCATGCCTTGCGCTGCGCCTATCCTTGACCGCCAATCGCTGGTAATCTAATTTGCCCTGTCGAATCAATTACTGAGTTGCAATTCTCCTGATGTGGGGAAACGCGTCGCGCCTGCAAGTGGATCGCCGCGATGCGGCGCGGAGGTTGGCGTTCCCATCGAACGTGGCCGCGATGGGCCGATCTTCCTGGACAGCCAGACGGCGATCAGATTTTTCTTCAGGTAGAGGCTGCTTGCGCCGCTCTCCGCCGCTTCCAAACGGACGGGGGGGAGGCCCCTGTTGACTTGTGGTGTAGAGGAGGGGCGATGACGACCGATACCGGGCTGCGCGTGTTCATTATTGACGACAATGAGATGACCCGTACCTTGCTGCGCATGATGATACAAGGGGAGGATTATAAGGTCGTGGGCTATGCGGGGACGGCCCTGGCGGCGATGCGGCGCATCGCCGCGCTGCGCCCCGACATCGTCTGTCTGGACGTGATGATGCCCGACATGAATGGCCTGGAGCTGCTTGATTGGATCGCCGCGGCCCAACCCGAGTGCATCGTTCTGATGATCACCGCCCTGAACGATCGCGCAACGGTTGAGAGCGCACTGGCGCGCGGCGCGAAGGGCTTTATAGTCAAGCCGTTTAATCCCGGGACGGTACTCGACACCATGCGCAAGGCGGTGGGAAAACTCCGCGCGCCGGGGGGCGGGGCGGCGCCATCGCAGGGAGAAGTCCATCCGAAACCATGTTGATTCATGGCCATCCCGGCGGCGCGGTTTGCGTCCGCTGAAAAGATGAAACCGGTGAAAACGGCAATTTTTTCTACTGCGAAAATGCGTTCTTGCCATTTTTCGCCGCGAGGGGAGTCTGCTTGTGCGTCAATTCTGGTCCGCCGTGTTGTCGAAACGGGATGCGCGCCGCGTGCTCTATGGCGGCGTCGTGCTGTCCCTCGTGCTCGCCG
Organism: Janthinobacterium sp.; assembly: GCA_025356595.1. GTDB lineage: Bacteria > Pseudomonadota > Gammaproteobacteria > Burkholderiales > Burkholderiaceae_D > Janthinobacterium. Next base: position 7,313 of record JANXSQ010000414.1, read on the forward strand.
CCGCGCTCGGTTTGGTGGGGAGCGACGAGCGCCGGGATACCTTGGCGCAACTCGAGCCGCGCCTCACCTCTAGAACCACGGCCAACGCCGACATCCTGGGCCGGCAAATCGAGCAGTTGCGCCGCGATGTGCTCTTCCTTGCCAGCGTGCCGCCTGTCTGGGGCATGGTGCGCGCCAGCGGCAACGCCGGCCGCGACACCCTCGACGACACGCCGCAGTTTGTCTGGCGGCTGCGCCTGGAAACGATTTTCCTGGCCTTTGCGGCCGCCAATCCCAGTGTGTTCCAGGTGCGCCTGATCGGCATGGCCGATGGCGGGCGCGAACTGTTGCGCGTGGAAAGGGGGGCCGCCGGCATCGCCGTTGTGCCGGCGCCCATGTTGCAGAGCAAAGGCGACACCGAGTATGTGCGCATGACGGCGCGCTTGGCGGCGCGCCAGGTGTATGTGTCGGATCTGAACCTGAACCGTGAACACGGCCAGATTGAATCGCCTCCGGTGGCGGTGCTGCGCGCCGCCACGCCCTTGTACGACGCCAGTGGAAAACTGTTCGGAATGGTCGTGCTCAACTACGACGCCAGCATCCTGCTGGCGCCGCTGCGCACCAATCTGCCCGACTATTTCAGCGTCTACCTCAACAACGGCGAGGGCGATTTCCTCCTGCACCCCGAATCCAAGCGCGTCTTCGGTTTCGAGTTCGGCCGGCGCTGGCGCTGGCAGGATCAGTTCCATACCTTGAACGGCGCGGCGCCCGGCGGCGGCCGGCTGCGGCGCTACGCCGCCCGCGAGGGCGTCATCCACGCCTACCGCAAGGCCATCGCCCTGGATCCCTTGCGGCCGGAGCGCATCCTGACCTACACGCTGGCCATTCAAGACAGCTTGCTCGAGACCGAGGCCAACGCCGCGCGCCGCGTCGTCCTGGTGGCGATGCTGGTCGGCGCGCTGGTCGTCGGCGCGGCGCTGTTGTTGTACCTGCGCCAGCGGCGCGCGGTGAGCCAGTATCAGGCGCGCATGTCGGCCATGGTCGAAAACTCCCACGACGCGATCATCGGCAAGACGCTCGAGGGCGTGGTCACCAGCTGGAACCGGGGCGCGGAAAAAATGTTCGCCTTCGCCGCCGAGGCGGCGATCGGACGGGCGCTGGGCGCCTTGATCGTGCCGCCCGAGGCGCTCGGCGAGGAGGCGTGGATCATTCGCCAGGTCGCCGCGGGCGCGACCGTGTCGGACTACACCGGCTGGCGTTGCCGGCGCGATGGCAGCCTGCTGGCCGTGTCGATCATGGCGACGCCGATCCGCGGCGACGACGGCGTCGTGGTCGGCGTCGCCCAGACGGTGCGCGACGTCAGCGAGCAGGCCGCCGCCGACGCCCGCATCCGCGAGCTCAACGCCTCGCTGGAGGAGCAGGTGCGCGAGCGCACCGCGCAAATCGAAGCCTATTCGACCCTGCAGCGGGCGATCCTGGCGGACGCGCCCTACGCCGTCATCGCCACCGACACCGACGGCACGATCACGCTGTTCAATCCGGCGGCGCAGGCCATGCTCGGCTACGCGGCCGCCGACTTGTTGGGCCGGCACACGCCGGTCGTCTTTCATAGCGCCGACGAGCTCGCCGCCCGCGGCGCCGCCCTGTCCAGCGAACTGGGCGGGCCCGTGGCGCCCGGCTTCGAGGTCTTGGTCGCCAAGGCCAGGCGCGGCCTGCGCCACGAGGAGGAGTGGACCTATGTGCGCCGCGACGGCGGGCGCCTGCCCGTGCTGTTGTCGGTCAGCGCCCTCAGGGGCGAGGATGGCCGCGTCATCGGTTTTTTGGGACTGGCCTCGGACATCTCGGTGCGCGAGCGCGACCGGCGCCAGTTGGTCGCCGCCCGCGACCAGCTGCTCAACGCCGCCGACGTGGCCGAGTTGGGCATCTGGACCTGGAGCGTGGCCGACGGCGCCCTCGAATGGAGCGAGCGCATGTACACGCTCTTCGACACGCCGGCGACGCTGCGCGGCGCCGACCTGAACTACGCGCACTGGCGCGCGCGCCTCCACCCGGACGACGTGGAGAGCGCGGTGGCCGAGCTGCAGGCGGCGGTCGCCGGCGCGGCGCGCTACGACTCGGTGTTCCGCGTGGTCCACGCCGACGGCGCCGTGCGCCACATCCAGGCGGCCGCCTCGATCGAGCGCGACGCTCATGGCGCGGCGGTGCGGGTGCTGGGCGTGAACCGCGACGTCACGGCGCAGCGCGAGGCCGAGCAGGTGCTGCGCGCGGCGATGCAGGCGGCCGACGCCGCCAACCGGGCCAAGTCGGAGTTCCTGGCCAATATGAGCCATGAAATCCGTTCGCCCATGCACGCCGTGTTGGGCATGCTGACCCTGTTGCAGCAGAGCGCGCTCGACGCGCGCCAGCGCGACTACGTCGGCAAGGCGGAGACGGCGGGCCGCGCGCTGCTGGGCATACTCAACGACATTCTCGATTTTTCCCGCGTCGAAGCGGGCAAGCTGAGGCTCGACCCCCATCCCTTCAGCCTCGACAAGCTGCTGCGCGACGTGGCCGTGATCTTGTCGGCCAACGTCGCCGACAAGGACATCGAAATCCTGTATGAGCTCGATCCGGCGCTGCCGGACTGGGTGGTGGGCGACGCCATGCGCCTGCAACAGGTGCTCATCAACCTGGCCGGCAACGCGATCAAATTCACCGCGCGCGGCGAGGTGGTCGTGGCGGTGCGGCTGCTGCGCGGCGACGACGACGACCAGCCGCGGCACGCGCCGGACGCGCTGCGCCTGGGCTTCTCCATCCGCGACACCGGCATCGGCATATCCGCCGAACAGTGCCGGCACATCTTCGACGGCTTCATCCAGGCCGAGGCGTCGACCGCGCGCCGTTACGGCGGTTCCGGGCTGGGCCTGGCGATCAGCCAGCGCCTGGTGCACATGATGGGCGGCGCCTTGAAGGTGGAAAGCGAAACGGGCAAGGGCAGCGTGTTCCGTTTCGGCGTCGCCTGCGAACGCGCGGCGGTGCGCGCGCCGCCGGCGGGCCGCGGCGGCGGCCGGCGGAATTTGCGTTGCCTGCTGATCGACCAGCACGTCGCGGCGCGCCAGTCCGTGCTCACCATGCTGCGTTCCTTCGACTGGTTGGTCGAGGCGGTGCCGGACGGCGCGGCGGCGCTGGCGGCGCTCGAACGCGGCGGCGCCTACGACGCCATCTTCGTCGACTGGAACCTGCCGGACATGGATGCCTGGCAGGCCAGCCTGGGCCTGCGTCAGGCCCAGGCGTCCGGCCGCGCCTGCCTGATCGCCATGGTGACGATGCGCCGCAGGGCGGCGCTGGCGAAACTGCAGGCGGCGCTGCCGGCGCTGCTCGACGGCGTCCTGGTCAAGCCGGTGACGCCGTCGATGCTCTTCGACGCGGTCGCCGACGCGGTCGCCGACGCGCCCGGCGCCCGGCGCGGCGCGGCC
>JANXSQ010000416.1 GCA_025356595.1 Janthinobacterium sp.
CGGCCGCGCGCCACGGCGCCAGGGCGGCGCGAGGCCGGGGCCGGGCCGGCCGGCTCTGCCCCGGCTTCGCGCCGCCGCTTTGACCGCCGCCCGCGGCCCCCACGAACATTCCTTAGGCTTCACATGCAACGCGTCTGGTTCAACAAAACATTTTCCTCGGTCGGCACGGCCATCCAGCTGATACGCGAAGCGGACGGCGACGCCCGCTATCACCTCATCTGCAGCAACAGCAACGCCCACGCGGCGGCCTTCCTGGCGGCGCACGAATCGGCCGTCGAGCCGGCCGGCCTGCTGGGCGCCGACTATATCGACTGGTGCCTGGCCTTCTGCCGCGAGCGCCGCGTCGACATTTTCTGGCCCGGCAAGGAGGCCGGCCCGATCGCCGCCGCCGGCGCGCGCTTCGCCGCCCAGGGCACGCGCGTGCTCAGCGTCGCCAGCGCCGAGACGCTGGCCCTGCTGCACGACAAGGCGCGCTTTTGCGCCGGCCTCGACCTGCCCTTGACGCCGCCGGCGCAGTTCCGCGTCGTCGCCGACATCGCCGCCTACGACGCCGCCTACGCCGAACTGCGCCCGCTGCACCGCCAGCTGTGCATCAAGCCCTCCGAATCCGTCTACGGCCTCGGCTTCGCCGTGCTCGACGAGGAGCGCAGCGCCGCGCAACTGCTGCTGGCCGGCGCCGCCTACCAGATCAACGCCCAGGACTTGCGCAGCGGCCTGGCGCGCATGGCAACCTTCAAGCCCCTGCTGCTGATGGAATACCTCGACGGCCACGAATACAGCGCCGACTGCGTCGCCGACCAGGGCGCGCTGATCTGCGCCGTGCCGCGCAAGAAGCCGCGCACGGCCGGCCACGGCCAGTTGATCGAACTGCGCGCCGAGATCCTGCAGGCCTGCGCCAAGCTGGCGCGCGACTACCGATTGAACGGCGTCTTCAACGTCCAGTTCCGCGAGGGCCAGAACGGCCTGGCGCTGCTGGAGATCAATCCGCGCATGTCGGGCGGCATCGGCATGGCCTGCGCCGCCGGCCCCAACCTGCCCTACCTGGCGCTGGCCGGCTTCGAGCGCGGCTACGCCGGCCTGGCCGTGGCGCCCGTGCGCGACGGCCTGCGCGTGGCCGAGACGGCCGTCACCGTGGAGCTGCCATGAACAGCGTCACCAAGCAAATGCCGACCGGCGAACTGACCCTGAAGGTCGACGAGGCGCGCTTTCCGCTGAACTGGCTGATCGGCTTCGCGGCGCGCGCCAACGCCAAGCGCGGCTTCCTCTTCCTCTCCAAGGTGCTGGGCAAGCACTGGCCGGTGACGCCGCGCGCCATGGACATGATCCATTCCGACCTGGCCGGGCAGATTCCGCCCAGCCTGCCCGGCGTGGTCGTCTTCATCGCCATGGCGGAAACCGCCGTCGGCCTCGGCCAGGGCGTCTTCGAAGCCTTCCTGCGCGACAATCCGGAGCGCCGCGCGCTGTTCCTGCACAGCTCGCGCTACCGCGTCGGCGCCGTGCCCTTCTTCGAATTCGAGGAGTCGCACAGCCACGCGCCGCGCCAGTTCCTGCACCTCTCCGAGCAGGCCGCCGCGCTGTTCGCCCAGGCGCGCAGCCTGGTGCTGGTCGACGACGAGGCCAGCACCGGCAACACCTTCGTCAACCTGGCCGATGTCTGCCGCGCGCGCAATCCGAACATCGAGCGCATCCACCTGGCCGTCATCACCAACTTCATGGGCGCGGCGGCCAACGCCGGCCTGACGCCGCGCTTCGGCCTGCCGACCACGGTGGGCGCGACCCTGTCGGGCCACTACAGCTTCGCCGCCGGCGCCGCGCCGGCGCCGGCCGCCGCGCCGGCGCAGCGCTTCGACGCCGACGCCGAACGGGGCGCCAGCGCCGCCTTCGGGCGCATCGGCATCGAACGCGCGCTGGCCGCGCCGCAGCGCCTGGCCGCGCGCCTGGCCAAGGACATCGGCGAGGGCGAAACCGTGCTGGTGCTGGGCACCGGCGAATTCATGCACCCGGCCTTCCTGCTGGCGCGCGAACTGGAGGCGCTGGGCAAGCGCGCGCTGGTGCAGTCGACCACCCGCTCGCCCATCCTCTCCTGGGGCTCGGTGGGCCACATCCTCACCTGCGCCGACAACTACGGCGAAGGCATCGCCAACTACCTGTACAACGTGGCGCCGGGACAGTACCAGCACGTCTTCATCTGCCACGAAACCCCGCTTTGCGAAGCGCTCACCCAATTGGCGGACCAGCTCGACGGCCGCCTGTTCCACTTCCAGTCCGAGACCCAAATTGAAGAAATTCCTGTTCGTCGACCTTGACGACACCCTGTTCCAGACCCCGAAGAAATGCGCCGCCGAGCTGGCGCTGGAGCCGGCCGCCTATCTGAAGGACGGCGCGCCGTGCTCGTTCACGACGCCGCGCCAGCGCGCCTTCCTCGACTTCGCCCGGCGCGACATGACGCTGATCCCGGCCACGGCGCGCAACGCCGACGCCTTCGGCCGCGTCGGCCTGCCCTTCGCCAGCTACGCCGTGCTCGATTACGGCGGGGTGGTGCTGCAACCGGGCGGCGCCCTCGACGCCGGCTGGCTGGAGCTGATGCGCGCCGACATGCACCTGGCCCTGCCAGGCCTGCGCGAGGCGATGCGCGTCATCGACGACTTCCAGGCCGCGCTGGGCCGGCCGGCGCGCGCCCGCCTGATCGAGGACTACGCGACGCCCTTCTACATCGTCGTCAAGGACCACGAGGCGAAGGGCGAACGCCTGGCCGAGATCGAGGAGCAGGTCCTGCAACCGTGGGTGGACGGCGCCGGCGCCGACTTCTTCATCCACCGCAACGGCAACAACCTGGCCCTGCTGCCGAAGACGCTCAACAAGGCGCGCGCCGTCTCCTATCTGCGCGCCGAACTGGAGGCCGAGCACGGCCCCATCGTCAGCTTCGGCATGGGCGACAGCCGCTCGGACGCGCGCTTCATGGCCGCCTGCGACTACGCCATCATCCCCAGCGGCACGCAACTGGCGGCCCTGACCGTGGCGGCCCTGTGAGCTTCTCCGGCAGCTACCGCGGCGACGACGTCGAGTTCCTGCTCACGCCGATCGGCCTGGAACCCATCCTCGACCTGGACGAGAAGGAGCGCCTGATCCAGTCCGGCCAGCGCCACTACAGCGAGATGCTGTCGCCCGAGGCGCTGCCCTCGGCGGCCTACCTGGCGCTGTTCCGCGCCGCCTTCGCCGCCAACCGGCGCCAGATGGCGCGCGACTGCCTGCGCCTGGCGGCCCTGATCGCGGCGCGCCGCGCCGGCCCCGTCACGCTGGTCTCGCTGGCGCGCGCCGGCACGCCGGTCGGCGTCATCCTCGGCCACCTGCTGCGGCGCGTCTTCGGCCGCGACTGCGCGCATTTTTCCGTCTCCATCATCCGCGACCGCGGCATCGACGCCGTCGCGCTGCGCCACATCCTGGCGCGCGGCCACGCCGCCGCATCCATCGTCTTCGTCGACGGCTGGACCGGCAAGGGCGTCATCTCGCGCGAACTGCGCCAGGCCGTGGCCGGTTTCAACGCCGCGCACCGGGTGGCCATCGACGGCGGCCTGTTCGTGCTGGCCGACCTGGCCGGCACGGCCGCCTGCGCCGCCTCCAGCGAGGACTACCTGATCCCCTCGAGCATCCTCAACGCCACCGTCTCCGGCCTGGTGAGCCGCTCGGTGCTGAACGGCGCCATCGGCCCGCAAGACTTCCACGGCTGCGTCTACTACGAACAATTCGCCGCCCACGACCAGTCGCGCCAGTTCGCCGACGGCCTGGTCGCCGACGCCGTCGCGCTGGCCGCCGGCGAAGGCTTGCCGCAGGCGCGGGCGGTCGACGCGGCCGCCATGGCGGCCCGCTCGAGCGCCTTCATGGCGCAGGCGCAGGAGCGCCACGGCATCGCCGACATCAACCTGATCAAGCCCGGCATCGGCGAGGCGACGCGCGTGCTGCTGCGCCGCGCGCCCGAGCGCCTGATCCTGCGCGACGCCGGCGCGCCGGATGTGGCACATTTACGCCTGCTGGCCGCCGAAAAAACCATACCCGTGAGCATAGACCCGGCGCTGCCCTACCAGGCGGTCGCCCTTATCAGGAGCGCAGTCGATGGATAATCCGAGTTACCAGCACAGCGCGCACAAGCCGGCGCTGGGCGCCTCGCTGTACGTGCCGACCACGCACAAGGACTTGCTGGCCATCGCCAACGGCGACAAGCTGCAGCACCTGCGCTCGGTGATTTTCTGCACCGAGGACGCGATCGCCGAGCGCGACCTCAGCTACGCGCTGTTCAACCTCTCGCTGGCGCTGCAAAACATGGGCGAGGAATCGGACACGCTGCGCTTCGTGCGCGTGCGCAACGCCGACGTCATGGCGCGCGTGCTGGCCATGCCGGGCGCGCACAAGCTGAGCGGCTTCGTGCTGCCGAAAACCACGCGCCACAATTTCGACAGTTACTTCCAGCAGGTGCGCCACACCCAGCACCTGCTGATGCCGACGCTGGAAACGGTGGACGTGTTCGACGACGAGGAAATGAGGCTGTTCTGCCGCTGCCTGAGCGCGCCGCAGGTGCGCCCGCGCATCCTGGCGCTGCGCATAGGCGGCAACGACCTGCTGGCCCTGCTGGGACTGCGCCGCCCGACCAGCGGCACGATCTACCAGACGCCGCTGGGCCAGGTCATCGGCCGCCTCGTCACCACCTTCCGCCCGCACGGCATCCCGCTGACGGCGCCCGTCTTCGAGCACCTGTCGCAGCACGCCTGGCTGGACGCGGAGGTGGCGCAGGACCTGGCGCACGGCCTGGTCGGCAAGACCGCCATCCACCCCGACCAGGTGGCGCCCATCGAGCGCCACTACCAGGTGGCGCAGTCGGACATCGAACTGGCGCTGCGCATCATCGACCCGGACAGCCCGGCCGTCTTCCGCATGCAGGAATCGATGTGCGAAGTGGCCACCCACAGCAGCTGGGCACAGCGCATCATCGAACAGGCGCGCCTGTTCGGCATCGGCCACGAGCACGGCACCGACGCCGCGCCTTCCATCGCAAGCAAACATCCAGGGAGCATACGAGCATGAGCAACTTCACACGCGGACAAAAAGGCAAGCTGGCCGACCTCGGCCTGGACACGGCGTTTCCCGTCACGCTGCAGATCGCCGGCGGCGCCCTCGAGGTCGACGTCAGCTGCTTCGGCCTGGACGCCAAGGGCCAGTTGTCGGATGACCGCTACATGGTCTTCTTCAACCAGAAAAGCGCGCCCGAGCAAGCCGTGACGCTGGAGGCGGGCGCCGGCCGGTCGGTCTTCCAGGTCGACCTGGCGCGCCTGCCGGCGAGCATCGACAAGCTGGTGTTCACCGCCGCCAGCGACCAGGGCAGCATGCGCGCGCTGGGGCCGTCGGCGCTGACGCTGGGCCAGGGCGCGGCCACCTTCGCCTTTTCCGGCGGCGACTTCCTGGAAGAGAAGGCCGTCATCATCGCGGAACTGTACCGGCGCGACGGCGGCTGGCGCTTCGGCGCCGTCGGCCAGGGCTTCGCCGGCGGCCTGTCGGCCCTGCTGAAACACTTCGGCGGCAGCGAAGCGGCCGCCGCGCCTACGCCGGCCGCGCCTACGCCGGCCGCACCGAAAATCTCGCTGTCGAAAATCCGCCTGGAAAAGCGCGGCGACAAGATCTCGCTGGACAAGCGCGACAACCAGAGCTACGGCCGCATCCGCGTCAACCTGAACTGGAACCAGGGCGCCGCGCCGGCCGCCGCGAAGACGGAGTCGGGCGGCTTCATCGGCAAGCTGTTCGGCAAGCCGGCCAGCCCGGCGAACGGCATCGACCTCGACATCGGCTGCCTGTTCGAGATGACGAACGGGGCCAAGAGCGCCGTCCAGGCGCTGGGCGACAGCTGGGGCGCCTACGAGCGCCCGCCGTATATCCATCTGGAGGGCGACGACCGCACCGGCAACGTCAGCAGCGGCGAGAACATCTTCATCAACGGCGCCCACTTCGAGCAGATCAAGCGCGTGCTGGTTTACGCCTTCATCTACGAAGGCGTGCCGAACTGGGCGGCGACGGACGGCATCGTCACCATCGAGATTCCCGGCCAGCCCTCGGTGGAGGTGAAACTCGACAGCGGCAACCAGCAATCGATGTGCGCCATCGCCATGCTGGAAAACCGCGGCGGCAATTTACAAGTGACCAAATTGGTGGAATACTTCGGCGGCCAGGGAAAGATCACCGCCCACCAACTGATGGACGAACGCTACGGCTTCGGCCTGAACTGGTCGGCCGGCCGCAAAGACTAAGCCACCTCACCACACAAAAAAAACCATGACAACCAACAAACGCATCATCCTCGTCCTGATCGGCCTGATCGCCGCCGGCCTGCTGCTCGCCTACGGCTACGTCTGGGTCACACTGCACGTCAGCTATTCCGAGGGCGAGCGCGCCGGCTATCTGCAGAAATTCTCCAAACGGGGCTGGGTCTGCAAGACCTGGGAGGGCGAAATCATGCTGACGACGCTGCCCGGCACGATCCCGGAGAAATTCCTCTTCACCGTCCGCGACGAGGACGTCGCCAAGCAATTCATGGCCGCCACCGGCAAACGCGTGCTGCTCAGCTACGCCCAGCACAAGGGCGTGCCGACCAGCTGCTTCGGCGAAACCGACTATTACGCCGAAAAAGTCCAACTGTCCCAGTAAGCACCCGGGCTCGGACGCAGTTCCGAGCCCGGCGTCGCATTGCGCGCGACGCCCCGGCGGCGGCGCATTCCCGCCTTGACCCGCCCGCACCGGGCGACACGTCCGCCCGCGGCCGCCTGCTTCGCCCGGCAATCGGGGCTGAAAAACATCACCCGATTCCTTCAAAAAACTGAGCGGCGCGGCTGGCGTGGCAGCTCATTCTTCCATGAACATTGAGGAAGTTCCAAACAACAACAGATCGGCGCCGCGCGCTCCCCCTTTCAGGTAAGCTGAAGCCGAAGTCCTCCCCTCTCGCCCTCACTTGGAATGCCCGCCATGCGCCTTACCCTCATCGCCCCTTGTCTGTTGCTGGCCTTCGCCGCGGATCTGCACGCCCAGGATGTGTCGCTGCTGGCCGGCCAGTTGAAGGTCAACAATAGCGACGAGCACAGCTTCGCCGCCGCGCTCAGCTACGCCCACCCGGTCGGCGAGTACGCCGCGCTGAGCCTGACTTATCTGAACGAGGGGCATCCGCTGGACCATCACCGCGACGGCGTCAGCGGCCAGGCCTGGTTGCGCTCGAAGAAGAACGACGCCGGCCTGTCTTTCGGCATCGGCGCCGGCCCCTACTATTACTTCGACACCGCCAGGAGCGCCGTCAACGGCTACCACAACGACCACGGCTGGGCGCCCATGTATAGCGTGCAAGCCAGTTGGCATTTTCCCAGCAATTGGTACGCGCAAGTCCAGGCCAATCGGGTTTTCCCGAACGGCAAGGACGCGACGACGCAGTTTCTGATCGGCGCCGGGTATCGCTTCGACGGCGTGCCGGGCAACAAGCTGCATTTGAACGGCACCTCGAACGAGGACACGCTGACCGTGTCGGGCGGACAAACCATCGTCAACAGTTTCGATTCCGAGCGCTCGCGGGCGTTCAGCGTCGAGTACCGCCGCGCGCTCGCGCCGTATGTCGACTGGACCGTCACATGGTTGAAGGAAGGGACCACGGCGCGCACCCGGCGCAGCGGCGTCGCCAGCCAAGGCTGGCTGATACGCTCGCTCAACTCCAAGGTGGAGCTGGGCATGGGCGTGGGCGCCTACGCGGCGTTCGACCTGCACGATGTCGACCAGCGCCAATCGCATCTGGCGGGGCTGGTGTCGATCGCGGCGCGCTACCACTTCCAGCAACGCTGGGTCGGCCAACTGTCGTGGAACCGCGTCGTCACCGATTACCACCGCGACGCCGACGTGTTGCTGCTCGGGCTGGGCGCGGCGTTCTAGACCGCCGCCAAGCGCGCCGCCGCGTTCAGGGCTGCGGAAGCGGCCCCGCAGTTACGCCGCAGGGACTCCTTACCATTCCTGGTCGGCCGATGCGCTCGATTGCTGGGTCAGGCGGGCGATCATTTCGCGGGCAATGACTTCGGACTGGGCTTGTTCGGCGCGGACCCGCGCGGCGGCGAAGGCGGTGGAAAAATCGCCCGCTTCGACGCGCTCGCTGGCGGCCTGTTCGGCGCGCAGTTTTTCCTGCATGTCGGCCAGCGCCCGCTCTTCGGCTTGCAGGCGGCGGCTTTCCAGCGCCAGCAATTGCTGTTTCGCGCTCGCCATGGCGCGCGTCGTCTCGGCCACTTTGCGCTGCAGCGCCGCGTGTTCCTGCGCGCTGGCCAACAAATCCTTTTGCGCCGCGCATTTCTCGATGCTGGCGAGGTGGGCTGCTTGCTCGGCCAGTTCGCGCTGGCGCATCGCCTCGGCCCTTTCCTGCTCGACGACGGCGCGCGCCGCCGCTTCGGCCGCGGCGATTCTCTCCGCTTCGACCCGGCTGGCGATGGCGCGCAGCGCGCGCTCTTCGGCGGCGCTGGTCTGGCGCTGCTGCACCAGATGTTCTTCCTTCAGCGCCAGAGTGTGGCGCTCGGCGTAGACGAAGGCTTGTTGCGACGCCAGCAGCGCCTGCTCGGCCGCCAGCAGCGCCGCCGCCGTGCGCTCTTTTTCCTGCTCGGCGCTGGCGCGCTCGCTGTGCACCTGGCCGAGTTCGACGGCAAGGTTGGCCTGCGCTTGAAGGGCCTGCGCCGCGAGGGCTTTTTGCTCGCCTTCCAGCGCCGTCTGTTCGGCGATGACGCGCGCCGCCGCCGCCGCGCCGGCGGCCGCTTCCCGCAGGCGCTGTTCGGCTTCGCGCTGTTGATGCAGCGCTTGCGCCTGCTCCTGCTCGGCCAGCACGCGCTGCTGCGCCGCCTGGGCCGCCGCCTGCTCCGCGCCCAGGCGCTCCTTCAGGCTGGCCAGCGCCAGTTGTTCGGCCGCCGCGCGGACTTGCTCGGCTTCCAGCAGACGGCCCGCCTCGGCGGCCTTCTGTTGCGCCAGCGCGGCGTTGGCGCCGTGCGCCTCGACCTGCGCCGCCAGCGCCGCCACTTCGGCCTGCTCGGCGGCGTTGCGGCCGGCCGCCAGGTCGGCTTCGGCGCGCAGCAATTGGCCGCGCTCGCGCGCCAGGCCGGTGGCGCGCTCTTGTTCTTCGAGTTGCCGCGTGGCCGCGTCGGCCGCCGCCGCTTCGGCCGCGCGCAGCAGGTGCGCCTGCTCCATCGCCTGCGCCTCCGCCTCGACCTTGGCGTGGCCGGAGATTTCCGCCTGTTGTTCGGCTTCGATGCGGGCCAGCGCGACGGCGCGCAACTGGCGGTCCACTTCGATGCGCGCCTCGGTGGCGGCGAGGATGCGCAGGTCGGCGTCGCGGCGCGCTTCGGCGCTGGCGGCGGCGACCATTTCCAGGCGCTCGCGGTGGATCGCCGCGTCGCGCACTTCTTTTTCCGTCTGCAGGCGCAGGCGCAGCGATTGCGCGGCGTGGCGTTCCGATTCGGCCTGCGCCAGCGCGATCGCTTCGCGCTCTTGCTCCAGGTGGGCCAGGGCGCGCGCCTCTTCCAGCGCGCGCACTTCGGCGGCGGCGCGGTTGAAGGCCGATTCGAGGGCGATCTGGTCGGCCCGTTCGCGCTGCATGGTCAATTCCAGCGCTTCGTTTTCCGCTTCGGCCAGCATCTGCGCGGTCTGGCGCGCGCCGTAGGCGTGCCGTTCGCGTTCGCGCGCCAGCACGGCCAGGCGGGCGTCGGCCGAGGCGATGCCGACCATCTCGTCCTTGGCGGCCTGCACGGCGGCGACGCGCTCCACGGCCTGCAGGCGCGTCTGTTCGGTTTGCAGTTGCAGCTCTTCCGAGGCGCGCGCGGCGCGCTCGGCCAGCGCCGCCTCGGCGACCATCTGCTCGTTGGCGCGCTGGCGGCTTTCCTGCTCGGCGCGGGAGCGCTGTTCGGCTGCCAGGCGGATCTGCGTGTCGGCTTCGACGCGGGCGCGCAATTCCGCCGTTTCCTGCTTCACCGCTTCGAGGCGGGCCACGCTGGCCTGGGCGGCGGCGCGCATGGTGTCGAGGCGGTCGCGGTTGGCGGCGATCGATTCCTCGGCCGCCTGGGCGTTCTGCTGGGCGGCGGCGGCGGCGGCGCTGTCGATGGCGGCGCGGTCCTCGGCCAGCAGGCGCACGCGGCTCTCGGCCATCGCCCGGCTTTCGGCGGCGCAGGTGGCCTTCGCCTCGGCTTCGACGCGGGCGATCGCTGCGTGGATGGCTTTCATTTCCATCTGCGCCCGGCCCGGCGGGGCGGCGGCGGGCGCGATGGCTGGCTCATGCGGCTCAGGCTGGAAATCCGCCATCGTGTCGTCCGCGACGTCGGCGGACGAATATGCGACGGTGAGTGTGGCGCCTTGGCCTTGAGCCTGTTGTGCTTGCATGAGTTTCTCGCTTGATTGGTGTATTCCGTATGAAAGCGGAATTTCTTAAGACCCATTATCAAGCACGGCGCCACGCTCCCGGCCGCCAAGCAGAGAGGGAAAGACCGCTCATTTCCCCCCTTTGCCCGGCGCCCGGGGCGCTACGATGGCAGTCGCACTACACGGGCCACAGCGGCGGCTCGTCCATCAGCGCGATCTGTTCGCGCAATTCGAGGATGCGGTCCTGCCAGTAGCGCTTGGTGTTGAACCACGGGAAAGCCACCGGGAAGGCCGGATCGTCCCAGCGCCGCGCCAGCCAGGCCGAGTAGTGGATCAGGCGCAGGGTGCGCAGCGCTTCGACCAGATACAACTGGCGCGGGTCGAAGTCGCAGAAATCCTCGTAGCCGGCCAGGATGTCGCCCATCTGGCGCACCATGTCGGCGCGCTCGCCCGAGAGCATCATCCACAGGTCCTGCACGGCCGGCCCCATACGGCTGTCGTCGAAGTCGACGAAATGGGGGCCGGCGTCGGTCCACAGGACGTTGCCGCCGTGGCAGTCGCCGTGCAGGCGCAGCGAGGCCGTCTGGCCGGCCCGCTCGTAGCAGCGCTGCACGCCGTCGAGCGCCTGCTGGACCACGCTGGAGTACGCGGCCAGCAATTCCGGCGGAATGAAATGGTTCGCCAGCAGGAAGTCGCGCGGTTCGACGCCGAAGGTGGCCGGCGTCAGCGCCGGCCTTTCCTTGAACGGGGCCAGGGCGCCGACGGCGTGGATGCGGCCGATGAAGCGCCCTATCCACTCGCGCGTGGCGGCATCCTCTAGCTCGGGCGCGCGGCCGCCGTGCTTGGCGAAGACGGCGAAGCGGAAGCCCTTGAACTGGTGCAGGGTGGCGCCCGACAGGGACAGGGCCGGCACGACGGGAATCTCGCGCTCGACCAACTCGGCCACGAAGGCGTGCTCCTCCAGGATGGCGGCGTCGCTCCAGCGCCCGGGTCGGTAGAACTTGGCCACCAGCGGCGCGCCGTCCTCGATGCCGACCTGGTAGACGCGGTTCTCATAACTGTTCAGCGCCAGCAGGCGGCCGTCGCCGCGCAGGCCGACGCTGTCGAGCGCGTCGAGCACGCAGTCGGGGCTCAGTTCGGAGAAGGGATGGACGGCTTGGGCCTCGTCGCGCGGCTGGTTGTCGGTGTGCATAACGCCATTGTACGGCGCCGCGCACGTTTGCGGCGGGCGGGGAAACGCCGCGCGCCGCGCCTGGCCGCGCAAACTCCCGAGCGCAAGCCCGTTACAGCGCGTATACTGTCGTCTTCCCCTAAGAAAAAGAGCAAGCCATGCAACTCGACCAGCCATTATCCGAAAAAGAATTCGACGAACTAGACCAATTCCTGTTGTCCGAGCGTAGCTCCGAAGACGCGATGACGATGGACATCCTGCACGGCTACCTGACCGCCGTGGCGATCGGCCCGGAAACCATCATGCCGGCCGAGTGGTTGCCGCGCGTCTGGGGCGAGGACGGCAAGGCCGTGCCGAAGTTCAAGAACGCCAAGGAAGAGGAACGCATCGTCGGCCTGATCATGCGCTTCATGAACGAAGTGCTGGTGACGTTCGAAGTGGCGCCGAAGGAATTCGAGCCCCTCTTCGTCGAGCACGAGCACGAAGGCCAGACCCTAATCGACGCCGAAGCCTGGTGCTGGGGTTTCTGGGAAGGCATGGAACTGCGCGCCGGCTCATGGGACGCCATCTGGGAATCCGAAGTGGCGCCGCTGATGCAGCCGATCTACCTGTTGGGCGCCGACGAGATCGAGGAAGAGGAATTGAAGCTGGTCGACGATCCGGTCAAGGCGCACAAGCTGGCCGTCGAACTGGAAGCGAACCTGCCCGAGATCTTCCGTTTCTGGGTGCCGCGGCGTAAATCGGCGGTGCAAACGCTGAAACGCGAAGAGCCGAAAGTGGGCCGCAACGACGACTGCCCTTGCGGCAGCGGCAAAAAGTTCAAGAAGTGCTGCGGCGCCGAGGCGGCGGAGTAAGCATCCCCCGGGGGCCGGCGTCCGCCCGCCCCCTCGGAAACAGCGCCGCAAGGCGGGCTCAGTCCCGGCATGCGGCGCTGTTTTTTTATCCGGCGGCGCCCTGCCCGCCATTCCGCCCCGCCGTCAGAATACCGATCAATTTGTCGCATCCGCCCCGCCCCGGCCGCACGCTGCAGCAGATTTGACAAGCGGATCGTCGACGCCAGTCAGCGGCGCGGCTAAGCTATCGTGCCTGCTGGTGCTGTAGTGCCGGCGGGGTGGGGGGCGCTACCGCCGCTACTGTGGCGCTGGCGGCCAGCGGCACGCGGCAAACGGCGCCGGGCGCCGGCGACGCGTAGCGCAGCGCCAGCAGCAGCCGCGGCGCGCCGAGCGGCACGGCGTTGGCGGGATTGCGATCCATGCGCCCGACTTCGCGCACGCTGACGCAGGAGTCGGCGCTGAGCGCGGCGCCGGCGACGAAGACGTGCGTCACGCCCAGCGCCAGCAAAGGCGCGGCGCGCAGGATGACGGCCCGGGGGGGCGCCAGGCCGGGCGCCAGCCCCAGCGCGCGGCGGCCCTCGGGCATGCTGATGACGCGGTTCGCCAGGCCCGCGCCGGCCAGCGGGTAGTGCCAGGAACGGTCCGCCAGGTTCAGAATCGTGGCGCCGGCGGGCAGCGCATCAATTTCGCGCGGGTACTCATAAAACAAGGCCCGCGTCGTATAGCCCGCCATGACGATCCTGTCGCCGAACAACAAGGCTTGCTTCGACAGGAAAACCATCAGCATGGCGGCGATGCACAGGCCGAACACCGCGTTCATGGCCGGGCGCCAGCGGCGCTCCGCCTGCGTCAGCAACCAGGCGACCAGCGGCACGCAATAGACCAGCGCCGCCAGCACATAGCGCGGCTGGCGGTCGTCCAGCAACCACCACGTGGCGACGATGAATGCGGCCGCCAGCAGCAGCGTCAGGCGCAGGCGGTGGCGCGCCACGCCCTGCTTGACGGCGGCGCCGGCCACGGCCAGTGCGGCCAGCGGCACGCCTGCGGCGAAGAAGGCGCCCAGCCCCGAGCTATGCTTGAAATTCTGCCCCAGCGCCTGCGGCTCCACCCAGGGGTACCACAACCACTGCAGCGGCGCGCCCACCCATTCGAACTGGGTCGCGTGGCGCTGCGCGAAATCGACGTCGGGCGCCACGCTCCAGCCCAGCAGTTTGCCGACGACGGGCAGGCCGACGGGATACAGGGGGTTGCCGAAATCAAGGCTGTTGCGGACCAGCCAATAACCCGCCGTCAGCGCCACGCCGGCCAGGAAGGTCGCGCAGAGCCGCAGGCCCAGCCGCCAGCGCCGCGTCTGTCCGCCCTGGGTCAGGAACAGCAGGGCCAGAAAGGCGATGCTGATCAGGTGCAAGCTCTTGAAGCCGAACGCCAGACCCGCGCACACGCCGGCCAGCGCGGCGCCGGCCCTGCGCGGCAGCGCGCGCGTCAGCGCCAGGAACATGGCCATGGCGATGAAGGCGATGCCGCCGATATCGGCCCCCAGTTCGACGGCGGAGAAAGCCACCATCGGCACCGTCAACACGCCGCAGGCGGCCAGCAGCGCCGCGCCGCGGTCGGCGCCGGCGCGCCGGCTCAGGGCTGTGACACCCAGCACGAGCGGCAACAGCAGCAGAAGATTCGCCGCCGACACCAGTTTCTCCGGCAGGAAGGCGAGGAAAAAGGCGTAGAAGATGCTCGCATTGGCGGGGAAGGTGTGCGGGAAATTGCCATCCCAGGCCTTCAGCGATTGCGTCTGGAGGATCCCGACGGCGCCGGGAAGGTGGTAGGCCGTGACCTCGTAGCCCTGGGGGAAACCGCATATCAGCATGACGGCGGCCAGCGCGAAAGTGAGGGCGGTGAGGCCCGCCAGGCAGAGTCCGAAGCGTCTGGCCCGCCGTATCCCCCAAGGCCGGGGCGCATGCAGCGAGCCCGCCCGGCGGCCCCAGAAAAACGCCGCGGCGGCGCACGGCGCCAGGATCAGCAGCGCGTTGGAGGCGTTCACAATATGCTTGCCGGTCGCCAGATTGAGGTAGCCGAGCAGGTGAAAGCCGAGGAAGAAGGCGAGAAAAAATCCGCTGGTCCAGACCAGCGGGCGGGTCAGCGTGTCGCTGTCGCCGCCCTTGCGCGTGGCCAGGCGCAGCACATGCGTGGCCAGATAGGCGCAGACAAGCAGATAGCCGAGCGCGGCCAGCGCCGTCATTGCCAGTGTCTCGCCAGGATGCCGATGGCTTTCTTCAACAGCAGCAAATGATTCCGGATGCCTTCGCTGGAGAGGAAATAGATGAGGGCCGAGAGCCCGGCCAGGCAGGTCGGCAACCTGGCCAGCAGCGGCCAGCGGGTGCTCGCTTGGCCGGCGGCGGCCCGCTCCGCTTGCATCAGCGCCCGCCCCGCTCGAACTCGCGGCCGCAGACGGTCTCCACATGGAAACGCGGGCGCTTCTTGGTCGACTCGTAGACCTTCGCCAGGTATTCGCCGATGACGCCCAGACTGAGCAGTTGTATGCCGCTCAGCAAGCACAACGGGATGACGGTCGAGGCCCAACCGGGCACGGCGGCGTCCGTCAGCAGGCGCAAGCCCAGCGCCCAGATAGCCAGACCCAGGCTGGCGACGGAGACGACGGCGCCGGCGCCCGTGATCAGGCGCAGCGGATAGGCCGTGAAGGAGGTGATGCCCTGCCATGCCAGCGCCAGCATTTTGCCGAGCGGGTACTTGGACTCGCCGGCGAAGCGCTCCGCCCGCTCGAACTCGACGATCGCGCTGGGATAGCCGAGTTGCGGGATCAGGCCGCGCAGGAACAGATGCGTTTCCTCGTAGCCGCGCAGCGCTTCGATCGCCCGTCGGCTCATCAGGCGGAAGTCGGCGTGGTTGTAGAGGATCTGCACGCCCAGCAGGGCGACGACTTTATAGTAGGCCTCGGCCGTGAAGCGCTTCAGGAAGGAATCCTTGTCGCGCTTGCTGCGCACGGCGCAGACGATGTCGCTGCCCCGGCGGTAGGCGGCCAGCATCTTGGGAATGGCCTCGAGGTCGTCCTGCAGGTCCGCATCCAGGCTGATCAGGACGTCGCCGGGCACCGTCATCAAGCCGCACAGCAGGGCATTCTGGTGGCCGCGGTTGCGGCTCAGCTTGACGCCGCAGACGCCCGCGTGCGCCTGCGCGTAGGCCTGGATCAGCGCCCAGGTGTTGTCGGCGCTGCCGTCGTCGATGTAGTAGGCGGCGCTGCCGGGCGCGCACACGCCTTCGGCCTCCATGCGGGCGAGCAATTCGAGCAGGCGCCGCACGGTTTCGGGCAGCACCTCTTGCTCGTTGTAGCAGGGCAGCACCACACTCACGACAGGACAGCGGCTGGCGCCGCCGCCCGCTTGCGGGGCCAGGATCCGGGGGTGCGGCAAATCCATGGGATGACTCCGATCATGGTGAGCGCCCGCGCGCGGTGTCGCGCGGCGGAACTGCCGGAGAATCGCGAACCAGGGGCGCCGCGCCGGGGGCGGCCCCCGCCACTGCGCCCTTGCTTTGAAACCGGGCTGTTCCCAATATAGCATCGGCGTTTTGCGCCCGGTCTGCGCTTGAGCAAGCGCGGGCGGAAACCGTCAGGCTAGCGCGCCGCGCCCTTAAACTCCTCGCCCAGCCAGTTCTTGAAGGCGTCCATGTTCTGCGGCCGGCCGAGGAAGTCGCGCACCAGTTGCGCCGCCGGCTTGGTGGCGCCGGGCTCGATCACCATCTTCCGATAGCGCGCGGCGGCCGGGCCGGCGAGCGGATCGGCGCGCTCGAAGCGGCCGTAGAAGTCGAGCGCGATGACCTTGTCGAGCACATAGGTGTAGTAGTTCGAGGCGTAGCCGGTGAGGTGCGTGAAGCTGGCGTAGGAACGGTTGCCGTCGACGAAGGTGTAGGGGCTGTAGCGCCCCGCCATTTGGCGCAGCAAGGCGTCCGGATCGACCTCGGCCACCGGCCGGTCGTGCAGTTGCAGCGACAGGCCGGCGTAGAACAGTTGCCGCTGCGCCCAGTTGCCGCGGCCGAAGGCGTTCGCCGCGTTCATCTTCTCCATCAAGGGCAGGGGCAGCGTGGCGCCCGTCTGGTAATGCTTGGCGAACGGCGCCAGCACGCTGTGGCTGCGGAAGAATTCCTCCAGCATCTGCGAGGGCGCCTCGACGAAATCGCCCTCGACGTTGAAGCCGCCCTGCCCCGACCAGCGGTTCTGGCTGCCCAGGATGTGGTGCATCAGGTGGCCGAATTCATGGAAGTAGGTGACCACTTCGTTGTATTGCATCAAGCCCGGGTCGCCCGCCACGCCGCCGGAGAAATTACACACCAGCATGCCCTCGGGCACCTGGCGCCCGCGTATGCCGAGCACCACCGGCGAGCTGGAAAACCACTTGTCCTTGCCTTCGCGCGGATGCATGTCGAGGTAGACGCGGCCGACGCGGCGGCCCCGGTCGAGCACGTCGAACACCGTCACCGAGGGATGCCACAGCGCCGCGTCCCGGACCTGCTTGAACTGGACGCGGAAGATCTTCGCGGCGCTGTCGAGGATGCCCGCCTCCACCTTGTCGTAGGCGAAATACGGCCGCACCGACTGGGCGTCGAAGGCGTAGCGCTGGCGCCGGTACTGGTCGACCCAGTAGTTGGCGTCGGATTGGGCGATCGCCGCCAGGTCCGGCTGGCGGCTTTGCGCGAACGCCAGCAGTTGCGCGTATTCCTTGTCGCGCGCCCCGCGCGAGGCCTGGTCGACGGCGTCGAACAGCTTGCGCACATTGGCGGCGCTGCCCATCATCTGGTCGGCCGTGGCGAAGTCG
The DNA here is from genome assembly GCA_025356595.1 of Janthinobacterium sp. Lineage (GTDB taxonomy): Bacteria > Pseudomonadota > Gammaproteobacteria > Burkholderiales > Burkholderiaceae_D > Janthinobacterium. The sequence continues at coordinate 17,229 of JANXSQ010000416.1, forward strand.
GCGTAGGTGCCGAAGCCGAGGATGCCGGCCAGCTCCTGGCGCGCCGCCAGCAAGTCCAGCAGCACCTGCTTGTTGGCCGGATAGGCGCGCGTGTTGTAGGCCAGGTACATGCGCCGGCGCAGCTCGGCGCTGGCGGCGAAATCGAACACGGGCGCGGCGTCCGGCTCGTCCGTCGTCAGCGTGTAGACGCCGTCCGCGTCGGGCGTGTGGCGGGCGATGTAATCGTCGGGCAGGCCGTCGAGCTCGGCTCGCGTCGCGCTGATCTTCTGCGTGCCGTCCTGCACATTGCGCCCGAAGCTCAGCGACAGCTCGGTGATGCGGTCCTGCAGGGCGTGGATGCGGGCCCGCGTGGCCTCGTCCTTGTCGACGCCGGCCAGGCGGTACTCCAGCAGCGTGTGCTGCAGATAGCGCCGGCTGGGCGCGTCGGCGCGCGCCGTCGGCACATCGGCCAGCGCCTTGTAGACGGCCTGGTTCAGCCCCAAGTCGGCGACCACGCTGGCGATGCTCTGGTTCAGCGCCTGGGCCTTGTCGCGCAGGGCGGCGCTGCGGCCCACCGAGTACAGCAGATAGGCCTGGTTGGCGGCCAGGTTCAACTGGTTTTGCGCCTCGTCGTAGGCTTGCAGGGTGTTCTCGATGGTGCGCGGCCCCTTCACCGCCAGCAATTTGTCGACGCTGGCCTGGGCCGCCGCCAGATGTCCCTGGACCCAGCTCTCCAACTGGGCCGGATCGTCGCCGGCGACCCAGGCGTGCAGCGGATCGGCCACGGCCGGCGCGGCGTGCGCGCCGCCGGCGATCAGCGCGGCGCAGGCCAGCGCCGTCAGCGGCAGGAGGAAGGTGCGGATACGGCGGTGTTGAAGGGGCATGCGGACTCCATCGGGATCAGTGTGGACCGGTCGGGCGCCGGGGCGGCGCGCGCTTAAAAAGTGTCGATTTAATCACAAAACGCCCGCCACTACCACTTAAAGACGAGCGGCAGGCGCGGGCGGAAGTCGTAGGATCGACCGCTGGCCGCGTCGTCGAAGCTGATTTCCAGCAGGTGTTCGGCGCCCTCCTCGAGCGCGATGCCGGCCATGGCGGCCACGCCGGCGCTGTCGCCCGTGTGCGGCGCGACGATGCGCAGCGCGCTGATCGCGCCCAAGCCGGCCGCCGCTTGCAAGGGTTGGCGCTTGAGCGCCGGCGCCGCGTCCGGCCTCGAGCCGAAGGCGAGGAAGAACCACATCGGCTCGCTGGGCGGTGCGCTGGCGACGTCGACGGCCAGGCCGGGCGGCAGATACACGGGACGGTATTGCCAGCTGGGGAAAGGCGCGCTCTTCGCCTCCTGGGCGGACGGGCGGAAGCACACACCGAAGGGCGAGACCTCGTCCGCGCCGGGCGTGAGGCGCTCCAGCAACAGCGTCGGCCGCGTCAATTCGCTGGACGCGGCCTCGGCGTCCTCCAGCCAGAGCAGTTCAATGAATGCATTGTCGAAAAAGAAGCGCCGGTTCGCCGTGCCCTGTCCCGTGTGGGTGTTCGGGGAACCCTCCGTCAAGCCGAATTGCCGCAGCGCCTTGGCCTCCGGTGCGCCACGCTTGACGCGGATAAAAATGTGATCGATTTCCATTGCTAAAACCTTGAGAAGAACGCCAGCGCGCATCGTAGCACCAATACACCGCCGCGGCGGGCATGCGCCGGGGCAAGGACAGCGCGGCCGCCCTTGTGGCGGCGCCGGCGCCGGCATTCCGGAACACCGGCGGCGGGCGATCGCATACAGTGCGTCAATCAGCGCGTGCTATGCTTTCTCCATGAAGAACATTCTGTTCGGTATCGCGCTCGCCTGCGCCGCCCTGCTCGGCGGGGCCTGCCGGGCCGACACCGTCACCGTCTACACCAGCGCCAACTTCGCCCCGCTCGTCATCGACGGCGGCGCGCGCGGCATCTATCCGGACTTGATCGCCCATCTGAACCGCAAGAAACTGGGCGACACCACCTTCCGGCTGGTGTATCTGCCGCGCAAGCGCCTGCAGGCCCAACTGGAGAACGGCACGCTGGACGGCATCGTCATCGGCATGATGCCGGAATGGTTCAACGACGGCGCGCAAAAGAAATACTTGTGGACGGCGCCCTTCGCCCTCGACCGCTTCGTGCTGGTGTCGAACGCGGCCAAGCCGGTCGATCCCGACATCCCGGCCACGCTGCGCGGCAAGATCATCGGCCTGACCCTCGGCTACGTTTATCCCGGCATCGACGAATGGATAGTGCGCAACGGCCTGATCCGCACCGATGCCCCGAGCGAGGAAAAGAACCTCGAAAAACTGCTGCGCGAGCGCGTCGACTGCAGCGCCGTCGTCGAGTCGATGGCGCGCTACTTCATCCACACCAAGCATCTGCACGGCAAATTCAAGCTGGCGCCGATGCCGGGGCACGCCACCGAGCGGCGCTTCCTGGCGCCGCGCGCCCAACAGGCCGTGTTCGAACGCCTGGCGCCCGTCATCGCCAAGCTGCGCGAGGACCCGGAATGGCGCCGCGCGCTGACCGAATACGAATAGGCGGGCGGCCGGTTCAGACTTGGCCGGCCTGCGCCAGGACGCCCGGCGTGGCCCGCGCGGGCGCCCGTTGCGCCAGCAACACCACGGCCGTCAAGACCAGCGCGCCGCCCAGCAACTGGCTGGCGCTGACGCTTTCATGCAGCATCGCCACACCCAGGCCGAGGGTGATCACCGGCTCCAGCGTCGACAGAATGGACGCCTGCGCCGCGCCGACCGCCTTGACGCCGGACAGGAAGCAGGCGATCGCCACCGCCGTCGAGAACAGCGCGATGGCCGCCACCGCCAGCCAGCCGCCGGCCGTGGCCGGCAAGGCGACGCCGCTCCACAGCGCCAGCCCGGTGTTGGTGACGCCGGCGGTGCTCATGATGACGACGCAGGCGGCCATCGGGTTGGTGTCCTGCCGGCTGCGCGACAGGCGGTTGCCGAGCAGGATGTAGACGGCGTAGATGGTCGCCGCCAGCAAGGCCAGCGCGATGCCGATCGGCTCGCCCTGCAACTTGCCGCCCAGGGTGATGGCCATGCCGCCCACCGCGACCAGCATCAGGGTCAGCATGCGCCGGTCCAGGCGTTCCCAGCCGAGCAGCAGCGCCAGCAAGGTCACCAGCACCGGGTAGACGTACAGCAGCATGCCGACCAGGCCGCTGCTGGCGTGCAGCAGGGCCGTGAAATAGCTTTGCGACTGCGCCGTGTACATGCACCCCATGACGATGTAGCCGGCCAGCACGCGCCCGCGCGGCAAGGCCCAGCCCTTGATCCAGACCAGCGGCGCCAGCATCAGCGCCGCCAGCACGAAGCGCAGCGCCAGCAAGGTCGACGGGGTGACGCCGGACGCGTACGCGGCCTTGGCGAACAGGGCCATGCTGCCGAAACCGACCGCCGACAAGAGGACCAGAGCGACTGCGCGCCGATGAGACATGGTATTTCCTTTTAAGCGTTGAAATATTGCGGCGTGAGGAGGCCCCATTTCCGTGCAATATTTCCCGGAAATTAAGCTTTGCCCGCATCCGCGATGCGTCAATTTAATTGTGGGTCAGAATTTCCCCATGCCTGCATGATATTCGCTTGCTTAGTTCGAAACAAACCAATATTCTTTCCGCTAAGACCAAATTTAATTGAGGCATCATGTCGCGCCACCTTCCGCCCCTCGCGGCCCTGCACGCCTTCGAGGCGGCCGCCCGCAACCAGGGCTTCCAGCGCGCCGGCGAGGAACTGCACGTCTCGGCGGGCGCCATCGGCCACCACGTCAAACAACTCGAGGCCTGGTTGGGCGTGCCCTTGTTCCAGCGCATGGCGCGCGGCGTGCTGCTGACCAGCGCCGGCCAGCGCTACGCCGAGGCGTTGCGCCCCATCCTCGACCGCCTGGCCGACGTTTCCGAAACGGCGCGCCGGCAAGGCGAGGAGCGCGTCATCACCGTCACCGCCACCACCTCGCTGGTGACGCGCTGGCTGATGCCGCGCCTGGGCCGCCTGCGCGACCTGCATCCGCAGATCGAGCTGCGCGTGCTGGCCTCGACCAACGCCGTCGACCTGGCGCGCGAGGGCGTCGACGTGGCCATCCGCCTGGGGCCGGGCCACTATCCGGGACTGAAGGTCGATTTATTGATGGAGGAATGGTTTTCCGCCGTCTGCAGCCCGGCCTTCCTGGCCGGCGCCGCCGACCTGCGCGAGCCGGGCGACCTGCGCCGCTACACCCTGCTGAACGACGAGCCGGAGGCGCGCCTGCCGGCCGAGCTGACCTGGGCGCGCTGGATGCAGCATTGCGGCGCGCCCTACCCGGGCGCCAGCGGGCCGCGCTTCTCGCACACCTACCTGAGCCTGGAGGCGGCCGCCAGCGGCCAGGGCGTGGCGCTGGCGGCCGAACCGCTGATCGCCGCCGACCTGGCCTCCGGCCGGCTGGTGCGCGCCCTGCCGCAGCGGGTGCGCGGCCCCTACTGCTATTACCTGCTGCGCTCGGCACAGGCGGAGAGCAATCCCCTGCTGCACGCGTTTTGCGACTGGCTCATCGCCGAGGCGCGCGCCGAGGCGGGGGCGTAAAAAAAACAGCGGCGCGAAGAACGGGCCTGAGCCCGCCTTCGCGCCGCTGTCCACAAGGGCGCCGCGCTTACAGCTTGATGAAATGCTCGCGGTAGTACTTCAACTCTTCCACCGATTCCAGGATGTCGGCCAGGGCCGTGTGCTTCTGGTGCTTCTTGAAGCCGGTGGCGATTTCCGGCTTCCAGCGCTTGCACAACTCCTTCAGCGTCGAGACGTCGACGTTGCGGTAGTGGAAGAACGCCTCCAGCTTCGGCATGCCGCGCACCATGAAGCGGCGGTCCTGGCCGATGGTGTTGCCGCACATCGGCGATTTGCCCGCCGGGACGTACTTGCGCATGAAGGCGATCAGTTCCGCCTCCGCCTGCGCTTCCGTGACGGTCGAGGCCTTGACGCGCTCGATCAGGCCGGAACGGCCGTGCGTGCCCTTGTTCCAGGCGTCCATCTTGCCCAGCGTCTCGTCGGACTGGTGGATGACGAACACCGGACCCTCGGCCAGTATGTTCAGATGCATGTCGGTGACGACGACGGCGACTTCGATGATGCGGTCGGTGTCCGGCTCCAGGCCGGTCATTTCCATGTCGACCCAGACCAAATTCATTTCATTTGGACGGATTGGGGTCTCGGGTGCTGCTACATCGGTCGCTTGTGACATAATTCTCTCTTGGCCAAATCAATTCAATTCGCCATTTTCTCACAGGCATAGTATGTATTCACTCGCGTTTTCGATTTTGTTTGTATCTTTCCTTATTTTGACGCTGCTGCTGCGCTTCTGGCTGGCCTCGCGGCAGATCCGCCACGTGCTGGCCAAGCGCGCCCTGGTGCCGGCCGAATTCGCCGCCACCATCCCCCTCGCCGCGCACCAGAAGGCGGCCGACTACACCGTCGCCAAGACCAAGTTCGGCCTGCTCACGCTGCTCGTCGGCAGCGCCGTGCTGATCGCCTTCACCCTGCTCGGCGGCCTGCAGTGGCTGTCGCTGGCCGTCTTCAAGGCGGCCGGCGCCGGCATGCCCTACCAGCTCGGCCTGTTGCTCGCATTCGCCGCCATCTCCGGCCTGATCGACCTGCCCTTCGACTACTACAAGCAGTTCGTGCTCGAGCAGGGCTTCGGCTTCAACAAGATGAGCCGCGGCCTGTTCTTCGCCGACATGGCCAAGGGCCTGCTGCTGGGCGCCGCCATCGGCCTGCCGCTGGCCTGGGTGGTGCTGACGCTGATGGCGAAAAGCGGCGCGCTGTGGTGGTTCTACGCCTGGTTGGTGTGGAGCGGCTTCCAGCTCCTGATGATGGTGCTGTTCCCGACCGTCATCGCGCCGCTCTTCAACAAATTCACCCCGCTCAAGGACGAGGGCCTGAAGGCGCGCATCGAGGGCTTGATGCAGCGCGTCGGCTTCGCCTCGAAGGGCCTGTTCGTGATGGACGGCTCGAAGCGCAGCGCGCACGGCAACGCCTACTTCTCCGGCTTCGGCGCCAACAAGCGCATCGTCTTCTTCGACACCCTGCTGGCGCGCCTGGCGCCGCAGGAGATCGAGGCCGTGCTGGCGCATGAACTGGGCCACTTCAAGCTCAAACACATCGTCAAGCGCATCGCCATGATGTTCGCCATCTCGCTGGCCTTCCTGGCGCTGCTCGGCTACCTGAAGAACCAGCTGTGGTTCTACACCGGCCTGGGGGTCGACCCGCTGCTGCTGGCCGGCCAGCCCAACGACGCGATGGCGCTGATCCTGTTCATGCTGGTGCTGCCCGTGTTCACCTTCCTGCTCGGGCCGCTCAACTCGCTCAGCTCGCGCAAGCATGAATTCGAGGCCGACGCCTTCGCCGCCCGCCACACCGACGCCCGCGACCTCGTCACGGCCCTCGTCAAAATGTATGAAGACAACGCGTCGACGCTGACGCCGGACCCGCTGCACTCGGCCTTTTACGACTCGCATCCGCCGGCCAGCGTGCGCATCCGCCACTTGAATCTGGCACCGCAATGAGTCAGGAGACCAACATGACCCACCCCGAACTGAGCGCGCGCCACTGCGCGCCGCGCACCACCGCGCTGGACCCGGCGACCTGCGCCGCCCTGCTGGCGCAACTGCCCGCCTGGACGATCGAAGGGGGCAAGCTGTGCCGCAGCTTCGCCTTCCGCAACTACTACCAGACGCTGGCCTTCGTCAACGCCCTGGCCTACATGACGCACGCCCAGGACCACCACCCCGAACTCACCGTCGGCTACAACGCCTGCGCGGCGCGCTACGACACGCACTCGGCCGGCGGCCTGACCGAGAACGACTTCATCTGCGCGGCCAAGGCCGACGCCATCTACAGCGCCGGCGCGCACGCCGCGGCGGTGCCCGCATGACGCAGCTGACCGGCACCATCATCGCCGCGCACGGGCGCCACTACCTGGCCGACGCCGACGGCGTCAAGCTGCAGTGCGTCACGCGCGGCAAGAAGACCAACGTCGCCGTCGGCGACCGCGTCAGGCTGACCCTGACCTCGCCGAACCAGGGCGTGATCGACGTCATCGAGGAGCGCAAGACGCTGCTGTACCGCTCCGACCAGTACAAGTCGAAGCTGCTGGCGGCCAATCTGACGCAACTGTTCATCGTCGTCGCCACCGAACCGGGCTTCGCCGACGACCTGATCTCGCGCTCGCTGGTGGCGGCCGACGCGGCCGGCATCGAGGCGCGCATCATCCTCAACAAGACCGACGTCACGGCCTCGCTGGCGCGCGCCCGCGAACGCCTGCAACCGTACGCCGCGCTGGGCTACCCGATCGACGAGGTGTCGGCGCGCGCCGACCCGGAGCACGCCGTCGCCACCCTGACGCCGCTGCTGGCGGGCCAGTCCTCGATCCTCATCGGCCAGTCCGGCATGGGCAAGTCCTCGCTGATCAACCTGCTGGTGCCGGACGCCGACATCGCCGTGCGCGAAATCTCCGCCGCGCTCGACACCGGCAAGCACACGACCACCTTCACGCGCCTGTACAGCCTGGGCGCGGACGCCTCCATCATCGACTCGCCGGGCTTCCAGGAATTCGGCCTCTACCACCTCAGCGAAGGCATGCTGGAGCGCGCCTTCCGCGAATTCAAGCCCTATCTGGGCGGCTGCAAGTTCTACAACTGCCGCCACCTGATCGAGCCGCAATGCGCGGTGCTGGGCGCCGTCGCCGAAGGCAAAATCACGCGCATGCGCCACACCCTGTACGGCCAGCTGCTGCACGAATCGGCGCAGACCCTGTACTGAGCATTCGAGCGGAGTGGACGCGCGTCAAGCCGCGCCAGGAACCGCCCGCCGATGCCCGATGTCTTACCTTGCATGTTTTATCACAATGAAAAGGGAGACATCATGAAGCGTTCACTCATCGGCGGCGTCGCCGCGCTGGCCCTGCTGGGCATGTCGGGCGCCTTCGCGGCCGACAGCGACGCCAGCGTGCAGGTCCCGGGCCGCCAGGCCTACAAACTGGCGCCCCATGAGTTCGACGATTATTCCAACGCCTACCGCCTCGACAACGGCGCCACGCTCAGGCTGCGCCGCCAGGCGAACCACTACTACACCAGCCTGAGCGGCCAACCGGAAGTGGAAATCTTCGCCCAGGCGCAGGGCGTGTTCGTCTCGGCCGCCGGCGCCCGCCTCAGCTTCCGCGAGGATGGCGACGAACTCACCATCAGCGATTACGAGCGCCTGTCGGGCGCGGCGATCGCGACGGCCGACAAGGGCACGCCGCGCGCCGAGCGCTAAACGAGCGGCGGACGGGCGCGGCGCGGCC
>JANXSQ010000031.1 GCA_025356595.1 Janthinobacterium sp.
CGTGAGAGCGCATTCCAAACAGGTATAGGGAGAGAGTTTTGGTTCTTTCGAGAGGTGCCTACATGTTGACTTTTACTAGTGCCCGTGGGTGCTTCCTCACCCTCATTTTTACGCTTTCCACGCCTCTTTTTACCTTTATCATACTGCTCGTTTCCTTTTGTATTACGCGCCGTGCGCTCTTCCCGCTTGGCTGTCAACTCTTGAGTTGTCACCTGTGTGCGCAGGAAGTTAACGAGTTTGATAAAAGACCAATCGGGGTAGGATCTAGCAACCGCAATTACCGGTAGAAATTCAGTGCCTCTGATACCACGAAGAAGGAGTTCCTTCTTGTGATAGTCACTATACACTGTATTAAATTCGGGATTCGTCTCCATGAGTGTGTGTGCCTGAAGGTGAGTCGTCAAATACTTCTGAAAACTCCCCTTTCCTCCCGTGAACCTTGCCTCTTCCATTTTCAAACGCGATTCTTCAGCAGTTATAGAGAGCATGTCCGTACCTTCATAAAAGGCACATAGCAATATCCACGCCGCTCGACCGTCCTGCTCTTTCTCATGTTGCAAGACATGAGTATAGGCATCACCATCGCTCGTTAGGGACTTGAGCATGTTGAAAACCGCCTTATTGCGACCGATTCTATTGTTATCGTGAAGAAACAAAGGATCGGTATCGTTCGCAATCGCATCGGCTTGCGGTCCAGCAGGCAGGTCGTACTTATATCGCACCCTCGAGTGCGACAAGACACTTGAATATTCCATACTCATAGAGTTTACATAAGCCTCATACTGAGTCTTGAAATTCGCCCATTTGCTAGGCGCGCCCCCGAATTTATCCGGCATCGGGGCAGTTGCCTTGTGGTCCTCCCGGCGACTCACGCTATCAGATGTACCACGTGCCAGTTCGCGCTTGAGTACCACAGGGCTGAATGACCACGTCTTACCACCGTCCGGCTGGCGATCCAGCCAAGCACAGAAAACACGGAGCTTCTTAAGTGTTGAGGTTTTCAATTTCGCTTTTTCAGCCAGGCGTGGGAACATATCTAAAGGAAAAGACCTGAAATCCGATAGGGTAGTCATGCCTTCTTCCTCCAATATGAGAGAGATATTTTCCATAGTAAAGCCCAAGACCCGTTGAAAAGTATGGTGTAACTGCATAAGCTCACTCCGCGAAGAGACTGCTTCATTCCCTCGCGAATTTATAAATTCGTCCTGAAGAGATTGAGCACGGTAACTGTCTGCGCCAATGGCGCTACCGGTGTCCGCTTCAACTTCTGTCCGGTCAGTAATGTCCCTCTCTCCTTCCAGAGCAGAGTTTGTATGGACATCACCGTGCTCCGCGGACGTCTTAGCTATGGCCGGAGTGACCGCAGCAGCAGGCTTCAAGGGTATGATGGCAGGCTTCATAGGTTTGGCGGCAGGTTTCAAAGGTATCTCCTCGTCACCTTCGCCTTCACTGGAAAAAATATCGTAGTCGTCGCTCTCAGACGGAGCGTCGGGTACCTTTCTTTGACGTCGTCCCATGGTCAGATCTTCAAAGACTTGGGTCTGATAAACTGATAAAATAAAGTAAATAAATAAAAGACAACAGACTTTTAGTTGGGGAAGCAGCCGTTTTGGCTGCCCGAACCGTGACTAGTTCTTAGCTTATTAAAGCTATCTTAAAGAATATTGTGAGCTTTTCTGTTCGTCTTTTGCAGAGTTTGTTTTGGCCTGGAGATTTTAGTCTTCGTTTTACGTTTGGTACAACTCCCGTAGAAACCAACGTCGTTAACTCGATTAAGAGCATCATAGAAGTCCAACCTGACTTCCTTTAGAACTCTTCTGCAATCGTATACGATTGCTCTAATCGCTTAACATTCTAGACTTAAAGGTTGACGTGTAAGGTCAACATTCGCTCGTGATACGAATACTTGAACAATTAATTGTTCGTCGTTCGTCCGTCTCACGTACGGTGCAAGACCGCCACTACCGCTTCGTACGGTGCGGTGCAAGACCTTCACTACCGCTTCGTGCGCT
>JANXSQ010000034.1 GCA_025356595.1 Janthinobacterium sp.
CCTGGCTTTGCATATGAACCCGAATTCCTTTTCCAGCCTGCCGCTGACGCCCGCCTTCCTGGCCAATCTCGACCTGCTCGGCTACCATGAAATGACCACGATCCAGGCGCAAAGCCTGCCGGCGGTGCTGGACGGGCGCGACCTGATCGCCCAGGCCAAGACCGGCAGCGGCAAGACCGCCGCCTTCGGCATCGGCCTGCTGCACAAGCTCAATCCGGCCTGGTTCGCCGTGCAGGGCCTGGTGCTGTGCCCGACGCGCGAGCTGGCCGACCAAGTCGCCAACGAGTTGCGCCGTCTGGCGCGCAGCGCCGGCAACATCAAGATCCTGACGCTCACCGGCGGCACCTCGATGCGTCCGCAAATGGCCTCGCTGGAGCACGGCGCGCACATCGTCGTCGGCACCCCGGGCCGCCTGCGCGACCATCTGGGGCGCGGCACGCTGGATCTGTCCCACGTGCAGACGCTGGTGCTCGACGAGGCCGACCGCATGACCGACATGGGCTTCTACGACGAAATCGCCGGCATCGTCAGCGCCTGCCCGGCGCGCCGCCAGACCCTGCTCTTTTCGGCCACCTACCCGGACGACATCCGCCGCGCCACCGCCTCCTTCCTGACCAATCCGGCCGAAGTGACGGTGCAGGCGCAGCACGACAACGAGAAGATCGAGCAGCGTTTCTACGAAGTCGGCTTCGACGACCGCAACGCCGCCGTCGGCAAGCTGCTCAAGCATTTCCGCCCCGTCTCGACCCTGGCCTTCTGCAACACCAAGATCCACTGCCGCGAACTGGCCGACGAACTGCGCCAGCAGGGCTTTTCCGCGCTGGCCCTGTACGGCGAACTGGAACAGCGCGAGCGCGACGAGATCCTCGTCCTGTTCGCCAACCGCAGCTGCTCGGTGCTGGTGGCCACCGACGTCGCCGCGCGCGGCCTCGACATCCAGAGCCTGGAGGCGGTCATCAACGTCGACGTCTCGAAGGACACCGAGGTGCACATCCACCGCATCGGCCGCACCGGCCGCGGCGACGAAAGCGGCCTGGCCCTGTCGCTGTGCGCGCCGAACGAGAAGAAATGGGTGAAATTGATCGAGCAGTACCAGGACAAGCCGGCCCAGTGGCACGACTTGAAGGAGCTCGAAGAGGACGCCGGCGAGCCGGCCCTGGCCGCGCCGATGGTCACGCTGTGCATCATGGGCGGCAAGAAGGACAAGCTGCGTCCCGGCGACCTGCTGGGCGCGCTGACCGGCGACGCCGGCCTGAGCAAGGAACAGGTCGGGAAGATCAACGTGTTCGAGTTCATGACCTACGTCGCGCTCGAGCGCGGCGTGGCCGAACACGCCTTCAAGCGCCTGAACGGCGGCAACCCGCTGGGCCGCGACTTCGGCAACATCAAGGGCCGCAGCTTCAAGATGCGCTTCATCGACGCTTAAGAAAAAAAACCGGAAAAAACCGGGGACAGACCACGTTTTCGAGGAAACAATTGCACGGAAATCGTGGTCTGTCCCCGGTTTCGGGCGCAAAAAAACCGGCGCCGCGGCGCCGGTTTGACTTTCCCTCTTACTTCTCTTCGCTGGCGATGAAACGATAGGCCAGCGCGCCGAGCAGGGCGCCGACGATGGGCGCCACCCAGAACAACCACAATTGTCCGACCGCCCAGTCGCCCGCGAACAGGGCCACGCCGGTGCTGCGCGCCGGATTGACGGAGGTGTTCGTCACCGGGATGCTGATCAGGTGGATCAGGGTCAGCGCCAGGCCGATCGGCAGCGGCGCGAAGCCGGCCGGGGCGCGCTTGTCGGTGGCGCCCAGGATGACGATCAGGAAGAACATCGTCATGACCACTTCCGTGATCAGGGCCGCCTGCATCGAGTAGCCGCCCGGCGAGTGCGCGCCGTAGCCGTTCGAGGCGAAGCCGCCGGCCAGGCTGAAGCCGGGCGCGCCGCTGGCGATCAGGTACAGCACGCCGGCCGCCGCGACGGCGCCGATGACTTGGGCGACGATGTAGGGCAGCAGTTGCGCCGCCGGGAAGCGGCCGCCCGCCCACAGGCCGATCGAGACGGCCGGATTCAGGTGGCAACCCGAGATGTGGCCGATCGCAAAGGCCATGGTCAGCACGGTCAGGCCAAAGGCCAGCGATACGCCGACAAAGCCGATGCCGAGCTGCGGAAATGCCGCCGCCAGCACCGCGCTGCCGCAACCGCCGAGCACCAGCCAAAACGTACCAAGAAACTCCGCGCTGTATTGTTTCATGTGCGCATCCTTATATAAAAAGTGAGGAAAAAAGAACCCGCCGCCGGCCGAACGGCCGCGTGGCGGCGCCATATTGCCATTAACACATTATAAATGCAAGAATAACATCTTGATCCAGATCAAATTTCCACCCTCCGGCCGCGACACGCCGAGGCGCGCCATTCTTTCCCGAACGAAATACCATCCGGGGCGCCGCAGAGCTGGGATACAATCGTTCGCAATGGATACGCACCGCCACGCCCTCCGGCGTCGCCCCGCCCCGGGCCGCCGGACGCCACCCCGCTCCCGCACCGTCCGCGACGGCGGCGCCGCGCCGCGTCCGCCCGGCGCCCCGGAACGGGGCCACGCCGCATGAAGATCCGCACCCTGAGCCGTTACGTCGCCATCGCCACCATCGCGATGCTGTCCGCCATGGGACTGGTGGTGTTCCAGGCCGCACAGATCCAGGACGACGTCGTGCGCGGCGCCGAACACCGGCTGCGCGCCATCCAGCTGGCCGACGAGCTGCTGCAAAGCTCGGAGGACTTGACGCGCATGGCGCGCAGCTACGTCAGCACCGCCGATCCCGCCTACGCGGAATACTACGAGGCCATCCTGGCCATCCGCGGCGGCCGCCGCGCGCGGCCGCTGCACTACGCGCCGACGCACTGGCACCTGGCCGGCGTGGCGCGCGGCGCGGCCGGCGCCACGGGCGAAGCGGTGGCGCTGCGCGAACTGATGCGCCGCGAGGGCATCCGGGAGGACGAGCTCGAGCTGCTGCACCGCGCGCAGGCCCAATCCGACGCCCTCGTCGCGCTGGAGCGGCAAGCCTTCGCCGCCGTCAAGGCCGGGGCCGGCCGCGAGCAGGCCGTCGCCCTGCTCTACAGCGCCCGCTACGCCGAGCAGAAGGCCGCCGTGATGGCGCCCATCGAAGGCTTCGCCGCCGCCATCGACGCCCGCACCGCGGCCGAGCTGCAAGTGCTGCAGCGCCAGTTGCGGCGCCAGGCGCTGCTCTTGATGGGGCTCGTCGCGCTGGCCCTGGCCGGCGTCGCAGGCCTGATCCTGCACACCCGGCGCGCCGTGCTGCGCCCGCTGGCGCGGCTGGCCAGCCACGCCGGGCGGGTCACGCGCGGCGACTACGCGGCGCGCTGCGAGATCTCCTTCGACAACGAATTGACGACCCTGGGCCGGCACTTCAACCACATGCTCGACGCCATCGAGCGCGACATCGGCGAACGCGGGCGGGCCGAAGCGGCGCTCGAACGCGCCAACGCCGAGCTGGCCGGACGCGAGGCGCTGCTGCAGCAAATCCTCGACACCTCCAGCGTGGCCATCTTCCTGGTCGACCTGCAGGGCCAGCTGACCCACGCCAACCAGCGCATGGCCGCCATGTTCGGCCGCCCGCTCGACGACCTGATCGGCAAGAACTACATCACCCTGGTGCACCCGAGCGAGCGCGCCAGCGGCCAACTGAAGATGCTGGCCCTGCTGGGCAGCGAGCTGATGTCGGTCGACCTGGAGCGGCACTACTGGCGCGCCGACGACAGCGCCTTCCTCGGCCACCTGACCGGAAAACGCTTCTACGACGGCGCCGGCGTCGAGCGCGGCCTGGTCGGCGTGATCGCCGACATCACGGCGCGCCGCCTGGCCGAACAGCGCGCCCGGCACCACAACCAGGTGCTGGGCATGCTGACCGCCAGGGCCGGCCTGGCCGAGTTGCTCGCCACCGTGGCCGCCGACGTCGCGGCCATCTACCCGGCCCTGTCGTGCGCCATCCTGCTGCTCGACGAGGAGGGCCGGCGCCTGCGCCTGGGCGCCGGCGCCGGCCTGCCGGACGATTTCCGGCGCGGCGTCGAGGGCCTGGCCGTGGCCGGCGGCGGCGGCGCCTACGGCGCGGCCGCCTTCACCTGCCGCCGCCTCATCGTCGCCGACACCGGCGCCGTGCCGGGCGACTCGATCCTGCTGGCGCTGGCCTTTCAGGCCGGGCTGGGCGCCTGCTGGTCCGAGCCGATCCGCTGCGACCAGGGGCGCGTGCTGGGCGTGTTCATGCTGTTCCACCGCCAGCCGCGCCAGCCCACGCCGGCCGAGCTGCAATTCCTCGCCGAAGAGGCGCGCCTGACCGCGCTGGCCATCGACAAGACCGCCGCCGACGCGCGCCTGCAGCTGGCCGCCAGCGTCTTCACGCACGCCCGCGAGGGCATCATGATCACCGACGCCGAGGGCGTCATCATCGAGGTCAACGACACCTTCACCCGCGTCAGCGGCTACAGCCACCAGGAGGCGCTGGGCCAGACCCCGCGCATCCTCAACTCCGGCCGCCAGCCGCCCGCCTACTACGCGGCCATGTGGCGCGCCCTGGCCGACACCGGCCACTGGGACGGCGAGGCCTGGAACCGGCGCAAGAACGGCGAGGTGCACGCCGAGCTGATCACCATCAGCGCGGTGCGCGACGCGGCCGGCAAGACGCAGAACTACGTCGCCCTGTTCACCGACATCACGCCCTTCAAGGAGCACCAGCGGCAGCTCGAATACATCGCCCACTACGACGCCCTGACCGGCCTGCCGAACCGCGTGCTGCTGGCCGACCGCCTGCAGCACGCGCTGGCGCAGAGCCAGCGGCGCGGCCAGTCGCTGGCCCTGGTCTACCTCGACCTGGACGGCTTCAAGGCCATCAACGACCTGCACGGCCACCAGGTCGGCGACGCCCTGCTGGTCACGCTGGCGCGGCGCATGCAGGCGGCGCTGCGCGAGGGCGACACCATCGCCCGCATCGGCGGCGACGAATTCGTCGCCGTGCTGGTCGACCTGGAGCGGCCGCAGGACTGCGAGCCGGTGCTGGCGCGCCTGCTGCAGGCGGCGGCCGCGCCGGTGCCGGCCGAGGGCCAGCAATTGCGCGTCTCGGCCAGCATCGGCGTCACGCTCTCGCCGCGCGACGGCGCCGAGGCCGATCTGCTGATGCGCCAGGCCGACCAGGCCATGTACCTGGCCAAGAAGAGCGGCAAGAACCGCTACCACCTGTTCGACCTGGCCCAGGACCTGGCCGAGAAAAACTACCGCGGCAGCCTGGCGCGCATCCGCCGCGGCCTGGAACTGGACGAGTTCGAGCTGCACTACCAGCCGCGCGTCGACATGCGCGGCGGCGCCGTGGTCGGCGTCGAGGCGCTGCTGCGCTGGCGCCATCCGGCCCGCGGCCTGCTGCCGCCGGCCGCCTTCCTGCCGGTCGTCAACGAGCAGCAGCTCGGCGTCGAACTGGGCGAATGGGTGATAGCCGCCGCGCTGGCGCAGATGGCCGCCTGGCGCGCCGCCGGCCTGACGCTGCCCGTCAGCGTCAACGTCGGCGCCCGGCAACTGCAGCAGGACGACTTCGGCGCGCGCCTGGCGCTGCTGCTGGCGGCCCAGCCGACGGTGCCGCCGGCCTGCCTGGAGCTGGAGATCCTGGAAACGAGCGCGCTCGAGGACATGGCCCAGGTGTCGGCGGCGATGCAGGCCTGCCGCGCCATCGGCGTGCGCTTCGCGCTGGACGACTTCGGCACCGGCTATTCCTCGCTGACCTTCCTGAAACGCCTGCCGGTCGAATGGCTGAAGATAGACCAGAGCTTCGTGCGCGGCATGCTCGAGGATCCCGAGGACCTGGCCATCATCGAGGGCGTGCTGGGACTGGCCGCGGCCTTCCAGCGCCAGGTCATCGCCGAGGGCGTGGAGACGCCGGCGCACGGCGAATTGCTGCTGCTGCTGGGTTGCGCGCTGGCGCAGGGCTACGCCATCGCCGAGGCTCTGCCGGCCGCCGCGCTGCCGGACTGGCTGGCCGGCTGGCGCCCGCCCGAGGCCTGGAGCGCCTGGCGCGAGCGCGCCCCCAGCGCCGACGAGCGCATGACGGTGTATGCCGAAGTCGAACTGCGCCACTGGTTGCGCGCCATCGAGGCGCAGCTGGACGGCGAGCGCGCGGCGCCGCCGCCCCTGCCCGCGCGCGAGAGCCATTTCGGCCGCTGGCTGGACGGTCCCGGCGCGGCGCGCCACGGCCACGCGGCGTCCTTCTCCGCGCTGCGCGAGCGCCACGTGCAGTTGCACGCGCGGGCGCGCGAACTGCCGGCGGCGCCCGGCGCCGCGCAACGCCACGCGCTGCGCGCGCTGGGCGAGGAAGTGATAGGGGAAATGCGCCGCCTGGTGCGCAGCGCGCCGGCGCTGGAGGCCGCGCCGCCGGCGCAGCGCCTGGGAAGTTAAAACGGGCCGCGCGCCAGCACTTTTTCAAAAGCCGGCGGCGCGCCGCTCAGTCGCGCTCGTCCTTCTTCAGCACGTCGCGCTGCGCCGGGCCGGGATCGCCGAAGTAGCGTTTCTTCGCCTTGCCGCCTTCGACGGGGCTGATGTACAGGCCGCTCATGCGCTTGGTCGCCACGTCGTAGAGCAGCATGAAGCGATGCTCGCCGCAGTTGTGCGGTTCGCAGACGCTGGTGAACAACTGCGTCGTCCCGTCGACCCGGATCGGCTCGACCGGAGCGGCGACGCCGTTCGGCACCCAGCTCGGGCGCGCGATGCCGGCCTGCCCGATGGCGGCCTCGAAGGCGAGGCGGAAATCGCGCTCGCCCCGGTACATGGCCGGGAAATACGGACAGGCGGTCGGCGTGGCGCAGGCCAGCGCCTTCTCGATCAGGGTTTTTTTGGCCGCCGCCGGCGCCGTGGCGGCGGCGCCCAGCGTCAGCAGGACGATGAGTTTAAGGGTCCTTCGCATCACATCTCCTAGCGGACCGCCAGCGAAACGCTGGCCAGGAACTGCGGCGCGCGCCGGTGCAGGGTGGCCTGCTCGAAGGCGTAGGCCATGCCGATCAGGGCCGCCTCGCTGTAGGCCGCGCCGACGAAGGACAGGCCGACCGGCAAGCCGTGCACGAAGCCGGCCGGCACCGTCACGTGCGGGTAGCCGGCGACGGCGGCGGGGGTCGAGAAACTCTCGCCGAAATGGTCGCCGTTGATGAAGTCGGTGAGCCAGGCCGGCCCGCCGGTGGGCGCCACCAGCGCGTCGAGGCGGTGCTCGCGCAGCACCTGGTCGATGCCCTCGTCGCGCGCGTAGCGGCCGTTGTTGGCCAGCGCCTCCAGGTATTCCTTGCTGTCCAGGCCGGTTGTCGCCTGCGCCCGCTGCAGATACTCCTGGCCGAAATAGCGCAACTCGCTGGCCTCGTGCTTCTCGTTGAAGGCGATCAGGCCGGCCATGTCCGCCACCGACGCGTCGGGCGCGTACTCCTTCAGATAGACGGCCAGGTCGGCCTTGAATTCATGCAGCAGCACGGCCGTCTCGCTGTCGGCGTATTTGTTCAGGTTGGGCAGTTGCACCGGGTCGACCAGGATCGCGCCCTGCGCCGCCAGGGCCAGCAGGGCCTCTTCGATGACGGCGTCGAGTTCGTCGTTGGCGCCGAAGAATTCGCGCGCGACGCCGATGCGCATGCCGCGCAAGCCCTTCCTGTCAAGCGCCTTCACGTAGTCGCCGGCCCGGCCGGCCGAGGCGGCGGTGGCGCCGTCCTGCGGGTCGACGCCGGCCAGCGCGGCCAGCATCAGGGCCGCGTCGCTGACGCTGCGCGCCATCGGCCCGGCCGTGTCCTGCGAGTGGGCGATCGGGATGATGCCGCTGCGGCTGACCAGGCCCAGGGTCGGCTTGATGCCGACCAGGCCGCAGATCGAGGCCGGCGAGACGATCGAGCCATCCGTCTCGGTGCCCACCGCCAGCGTCGCCAGGCCGGCCGCGATGGCGGCGCCGGAGCCGGAACTGGAGCCGCTGCAATTGCGGTCCAGCGCGTAGGGATTGCGGGTCAGGCCGCCGCGCCCGCTCCAGCCGCTGATCGAATGGGGCGAGCGCATGTTCGCCCACTCGCTCAGATTGGTCTTGCCGATGATGACGGCGCCGGCCGCGCGCAACTGCGCCGCCACATGGGCGTCGCGCGAGGCGCGCACGCCGGCCAGGGCCAGCGAGCCGGCGCTGGTGCTCATGCGGTCGCCGGTGGCGATATTATCCTTGAGCAGCACGGGAATGCCGTGCAGCGGACCGCGCACCTTGCGCGCGGCCCGTTCGCGGTCCATCTCGCGGGCGATCTTGAGGGCCTCGGGATTGAGTTCGATGATGGAATTGATGCGCGGGCCGGACTTGTCGATCGAGTTGATGCGGGCCAGGTATTGCGAGGTCAGCGCGTGCGAGGTCAGCTTGCCGACCTGCATCAGCTCCTGCAGTTGCAGCACGCCGGCGTCGAGCAGGCCGGCGGCCTTGGCCGTCGGTGGCCCGGACGGCGCGCCGCGCGCCTGCGCGCTGCCGGCAACGGCGCCAGCGGCCAAACCGATACGAACGAAATCCCTGCGATCCATGCCATCTCCGTCATCAATGAATGCGCCACGCGCGCGCCTGCGAGCAGTAGCATAGCAAATTATCACATGAAAAAACGACACTATTGGTCAATTATTTTTGGCCTGGGGAAACTTCTCGAAGTTTCTCCCGGCGCCGCCGGCAAAGTCGGCGGACATCGAGTAGGGAACGGAGTTACCCCCGTCGCCCTCTCACACCACCGTACGTGCGGTTCCGCATACGGCGGTTCATTTAACAAACTGGAAGCGCTGCTGAGTATCTAACAGCGAAACCAACCCAAGTGCATCGAAGGC
>JANXSQ010000037.1 GCA_025356595.1 Janthinobacterium sp.
GCCGGGCGCGCTCGGGCGGCCGCCCGTGGCGCCGTTGCGCGGCGTGGCGAAGCTGCCGCCGCCGGTGCGCGGCAGGGAGGACAAGGCCCGCACGGGGCCGGTTCCGGCGCCGCGCATCGGGCCCGAACCCACTTCCAGCACGAACTTGGCGCCATCGTCGCGGCCCAGCACCTTGACCAGGTAGGGCATGATTTCGCGCAGCATCGGCTCCAGCGTGTAGGGCGGGTTGATCACATACATGCCGCTGCTGTGCAGGCCGAAACCATCCGGCGCCGGCGTGTTGACGGTCAGGGTCACGTGCAGCCAATTGGTGGCCGGTAACTGGCTGAGCTTGGAGGCAAACTGGCGCGACTCCATGCGCTGCAGCACCGGATACCAGACCGCGTAGGTGCCGGTCGGGAAACGCACGAGGGCGTCGGCCAGGGTGTCCTTGACGCGGCGATAATCCATCTTGTCCTCGTACGGCGGATCGATCAGCACCAGCGCGCGGCGCGAGGGCGGCGGCAGCAGAGCCTTCAGGCCGAGGAAACCGTCGGCCTTGGTGATCATCACGCGGCGCCCGCGCGAGCTCGGGCGCTGGCCCTGCTCGGCGGCGTGCGCCTCGACCTTGCGGAAATTGTCGGCGAGGATCTTCGCGTCGGCCGGATGCAGTTCGAACAGGCGCAGGCGGTCGTCCTCGCGCATCACCTGATCGGCGCAATACGGCGAACCCGGGTAGTAGCGCATCTTGCCGCTCGGATTCATGGCCTTGACCAGGTTGACGTACTCGGCCAGCGCCGGCGGCAGGTCCTTGCGGTCCCACAGCGGCGCGATGCCGGTTTCATACTCGGCGTTCTTGGCCGCGTAACCGCCGTCGAGCGCGTACACGCCGGCGCCCGAATGGGTATCGATATAGCTGTAAGCCGTATCCTTTTGATTCATATACTGCAGCAACTGAATCTGCACGAAATGCTTCAACACATCGGCGTGATTACCAGCGTGAAAGGCGTGGCGGTAACTCAACATAAGCTTGGTAATTCCATAAAAATAGTGACAAGGGAAGCGCTGCGGATCCCGCCAGGCGAGGCGTCGAAACAAAAAGAGATGTGCAAGAAACAGCAAATAGCAGCGAAAAACAGCGCGTAATTACCAGCATTATCCACTAGAAAGGCGCGCAACAAAAAAAAAGCCGCAGGGACTGGCGTCCGCTGCGGCTGACTGACTGGCGGGCGTGCCGCCCGGCCCCGCCCTCAGGCGACTTTTTGCGCGTCGAAGAATTGTTCGTCCTCGGTCGAGCCGTGCAGGGCCGTGGTCGAGCTTTGGCCCTGCTGGATCGCCTGGGTGACGGCGTCGAAGTAGCCGGTGCCCACTTCGCGCTGGTGCTTGACGGCGGTGAAGCCTTTCTCGGCGGCGGCGAACTCGGCCTCCTGCAGCTCGACGAAGGCGCTCATCTGGCGGCGCGCGTAGCCGTGCGCCAGATTGAACATGCCGTAGTTGAGCGCGTGGAAACCGGCCAACGTGATGAACTGGAACTTGTACCCCATCGCGCCCAGCTCCTTCTGGAACTTGGCGATGGTGGCGTCGTCCAGGTTCTTTTTCCAGTTGAACGAGGGCGAGCAGTTGTAGGCCAGCATCTTGCCGGGGAACTTGGCGTGCACCGCCTCGGCGAACTTCTTCGCGAAGGCCAGGTCCGGCTTGCCCGTTTCGCACCACACCAGGTCGGCGTAGGAGGCATACGCCAGGGCGCGCGCGATCGCCTGGTCGATGCCCGGACGGGTCTTGTAGAAACCCTCGACGGTGCGCTCGCCGGTGCAGAAGGGACGGTCGTTGGCGTCCACGTCCGAGGTCAGCAGATCGGCCGCCTCGGCGTCGGTGCGGGCGATGACCAGGGTCGAGACGCCCATCACGTCGGCGGCCAGGCGCGCCGCCGTCAGTTTCTCCACCGCTTCGCGCGAAGGCACCAGCACCTTGCCGCCCATGTGGCCGCATTTCTTCACCGAGGCCAGCTGATCTTCGAAGTGCACCCCGGCGGCGCCCGCTTCGATCATCGATTTCATCAGCTCATAGGCGTTCAGCACGCCGCCGAAACCGGCTTCGGCGTCGGCCACGATGGGGGCGAAGAAGTCGATGTCGTCCTTGCCCTCCGACCATTGGATCTGGTCGGCGCGGGTGAAGGTGTTGTTGATGCGCTTGACGACGGTGGGCACCGAGTTGGCCGGATACAGCGACTGGTCGGGGTACATTTCGCCGGCGTTGTTGGCGTCGCCGGCCACTTGCCAGCCCGACAGGTAGATCGCCTTCAGGCCGGCCTTGACCTGCTGCATCGCCTGGTTCCCGGTCAGCGCGCCCAGCGCGTTGACGAAGGCCTCCTTGTTCAGCAGATCCCATAATTTCTCGGCGCCCCGCTTGGCCAGGGTGTGCTCGACCTGCAAAGAGCCGCGCAGGCGCACCACATCCTCGGCCGTGTAGTTGCGCACCACGCCCTTCCAGCGCGGATTGCTGTCCCAGTCTGCTTGCAGGGCCGCTACTTGCTGTTCACGAGTTGCCATGGTGATCTCCTATTGACGAGTTAAAAACGAAATCCGTTAAACAAATAATAGGCTTTTTTGTGCGAAGCAGCAATAGTCTTATATAAGACATATAATTGAAATATAACTCTTTATTTTCAATGACTTAAAAATAAAATTTTGCGATGTGAAACTAGTTTTCTGGAGATGGGACATGGAATGGAGATTTCCGGGGATCACTTTCCGCATCGTGAAACGAGCCCCGCGCATCGTGAAAAATACCCCTGGGCTGGCCGCCTTGCGCGCCGCCGGGCATCGAGTAGGGAACGGAGTTACCCCCGTCGCCCTCTCACACCACCGTACGTGCGGTTCCGCATACGGCGGTTCATTTAACAAACTGGAAGCGCTGCTGAGTATCTAACAGCGAAACCAACCCAAGTGCATCGAAGGC
>JANXSQ010000103.1 GCA_025356595.1 Janthinobacterium sp.
CGCGCCGGCGGCGCCGGGGGGCGGGGCGGGCGGCGGGCGGGAACGAGGGGCGCCGTAAACGGACGAGGGGGCGGCGGCCGCTGGCGCGGCGCCGCCCCCACGGGACGAACTGCTTGCTGCGCGCAGCCGCCCGGGCGGGCGGCTGCGGGCTATCAGTAGCTGCTCAAAGCGACCGGTTGGCCGCCCTTGAAGGTGAAGATCGTCACCGGCGACTGCTTCATGTCGCCGTTGGCGTCGAAGGCGTAGGTGCCGGCCACGCCCTTGTAGGTGCTGCTGGCGATGACCGGGCCGACCTTGACCGGATCGACCGAGTTGGCCTTTTGCATGGCTTGCGCGAACAGCAGCGTGGCGTCGTAGAACGAGGCGGCGTAGACGTCGGCGTTCTGCTTGAAGCGCTTGGTGTACGCGGCCTTGAAGGCCGGGCCGTTGGCGGCCTTGTCGAGGATGGCGCCGCCTTGCGAGCAGAGCACGTTGTCGGCCACGGCGTCGCCGCCCAGGTGACCCATTTCAGCCGTGCAGATGGTGTCGCCGCCCAGCAGCTTGGCGGTGATGCCCAGCTGTTTCATCTGACGCGCCATCGGCGCGCCCTGCGGCGCGTAGCCGCCGAAGAAGATCGCTTCGACGTTCTTGGCCTTCAGCTTGGTCAGGATGGAGGTGAAGTCGAAGGACTTGTCGGTGGTGAATTCATGCCCGGCGACGGTCATGCCCGACAGTTTCGCCTGCTTCTTGAATTCCTCGGCGACGCCCTGGCCGAAGGCGGTGCGGTCGTCGATCACGGCGACGGTCTTGAACTTCAGTTCCTTGGCCGCGTACAGGGCCATCTTCGAACCCAGTTGGGTGTCGCTGGCGTTGACGCGGAACAGGTTCTTGTAGCCTTGCTGGGTGATCTTCGGGTTCGAGGCGACGGTGGCGATGATGACGCCGGCGTCGTTGTAGGCGCGCGAGGCGGGAATCGTGACGCCCGAGTTGTACGGGCCGACGACGAACTTGACGCCGTTGTCGATCATTTTCTGCGCCGCCGCGACGCCGGCTTTCGGGTCGCCCTGGTCGTCTTCGGAGACGAGTTCGAATTTGATCTTCTTGCCGCCGACCGTGATCGGCTTGGCGTTCAGTTCCTCGATGGCCAGGCGGACGCCGTTTTCATTGTCCTTGCCGGAAAACGCTTGCGAGCCCGACAGGGGACCGCTGTGGCCGATCTTGACGACGGCTTCTTGCGCGGTGGCGGTGGCGGCGACGCCGAGCAGCGCCGCGGCGCCCATGATGTGTTTGAAGTTCATGTTATCTCCTGATAATGAGTGCGCCGGTGCTGGCGTCGATTGTGCCGACGATACACCATGCGCCGTGAAAAAATGGGGTGAGGACCGATATTATCCGCAATTCCGGCGCGCCCGGGGCGTCCGCGTGCGCCGGTGTTGCAAACACGCCCAAAGCGGCGCGCGGGGATTGACGCCGGCGCCCCGCTATGCCGGCCGCCAAGCGTCCAAGCCCGGGCGCCGGCTCAAGTGCCGGCGTGGTGGTATGCTCGTCGCTGCGCGGCGCCGTATCCAAGCACGGACGGTTTGATCGGGCGCCGCCTTCACGCTAGCGAACGGGATTTATGAATCAGTACACCGCGCAGACCTGGCTGCCGCACGAGCGCCCGAGCTTGCCCGGCTCGCCCTCGACGCCCCTGCATTCGGGCCGCCGCCGGCTCGCCTACGGCGTGGTCGGCGCCATCGTCGCGCTCACCGGCGGGCTGGGCAACGCCCTCGTCACGGCCAATCTGCTCAATCTGCAGGGCGCGCTGGGCGCCTACGCGGCCGAGATGGCCTGGTTGCCGGCCGCCTATGTGATGGCGAGTGTGTCGATGAACCTGCTGCTGGTGAAATTCCGCCAGCAATACGGCCTGCGCCTGTTCACCGAATGTTTCCTCGTGCTGTACGCCGTGCTGACCTTCGCGCACCTGTTCGCCAACAGCCTGGCCTCGGCCATCGCGGTGCGCGCCGCGCACGGCCTGGTGGGCAGTCCGCTCGGCGTGCTGGGCCTGTACTACATGCTGCAAGCCTTCCCCGCCAAGTACCGCCTGAAGGGCCTGGTGCTGGGCCTCGGCGTGGCCCAGCTGGCGCTGCCGCTGGCGCGGGTCTTCTCGGCCGACCTGCTGCAACTGGGCGAGTGGCGCGGCCTGTATTTCTTCGAGCTGGGCATGGCGCTGCTGGCGCTCGGTTGCGTGCTGCTGCTGAAATTGCCGCCGGGCGACCGCATCCAGACCTTCGAAAAACTCGACTTCCTCACCTTCGCCCTGTTCGCCCCCGGCGTCGCCCTGCTGTGCGCGGCGCTGGCGCTGGGGCGCACGGTCTGGTGGTTGGAAGCGCCCTGGATCGGCCTGTGCCTGGCCGGCGCCATCGTCCTCATCGCCGCCGCGCTGGCCATCGAGCACAACCGCGCCCGGCCGCTGCTCAACACGCGCTGGCTGAGCAACGCCAAGATCCTCAAGCTGGCCGCCTCGGTGCTGCTGTTCCGCATCGTGCTGGCGGAGTCCACCGGCGCGGTCGGCTTCCTGCAGGCGCTCGGCCTGAGCACCGACCAGATGGGCGATCTGTTCGGCGTCGTCCTGCTGGGCAGCGTGGCCGGCCTGGCCGCCAGCGCCTGGAGCATCAGCCCGGCGCGCATCGCCGGCTCGCTGATGTTCGCGCTCAGCCTGATCATCGCCGGTTCGCTGATCGACGCCCAGGCCAGCAGCCTGACGCGGCCGGCGAATATGTACCTGAGCCAGTTCCTGCTGGCCTTCGGCGGCACCTTCTTCCTCGGCCCGACCATGTTGCAGGGCTTCGGCGCCGTGATCGCCGAGCCGCGCAACCTGGTCAGCTTTTCGGTGATGTTCACGATGACGCAGAACATCGGCGGCCTGCTGGGCGGCGCCATCGTCGGCACCATCCAGTCGCTGCGCGAAAAATACCACTCCAGCTATCTGGTCGAGCACCTGACGCTGCTCGACCCGCAGGTGGCGGCGCGCCTGCAGTCCGGCGCCGCCGCCTACGCCGGGGTGGTGGCCGACCCGGCCGCGCGCCGCGCGCGGGGCGCGGCCGGCCTGGGTGCGGCCGCCACGCGGGAGGCCAACGTGCTGGCCTACAACGACGTCTTCCTGATGATCGCCGGCGTCGCCGCGCTGGCGCTGCTGTGGATGCTCGCCGGCCAGCTCTGGCGGCGCTGCGCGCCGCCGCCGCCGGCCGCCGCTCCGGCCGGCGACGCCCAGACCGGCATGGCCCATGTATCAATCGCTAACTCGGAACCCTCATGAGCAATACAGACCTTCCCGCCGCTCCCGCCGCTCCGGTTTCCGGCCCCGCTCCCGCCGCGCCCGCCGCGCCGGCCCAGCCCGACCGGCGCCACCAATGGTTGTCCGGCGCCGCCTTCGCCGGCGTCGCGCTGGCCGGCGTGCTGGTGGTGCTGTACGCCTGGCGCCTGGCGCCCTTCGGCAGTCCCGTCGTCAGCACCGAAAACGCCCTCGTGCGCGGCCAGGTGACGCTGATCGGCAGCCAGTTGTCGGGCTATGTGACGGACGTGATGGTGCAGGATTTCCAGCCCGTCAAACGGGGCGATGTGCTGGCGCTGATCGACGCGCGCATCTACCAGCAGCGCTACGCGCAGGCGCAGGCGCAACTGGGCGCGCAGCGCGCGGCGCTGGCCAACTGGGCGCAGCAGAAGGGCAGCGCGCTGGCCACGGTGGCGCTGAACCGGGCCACGCTGGCGAACGCCGGGGCGCAGGCGCGCAAGGCCGAAGCCGACCTTGGGCGGGTGAATCAATTGGCGGCCGACGGCTCGCTCTCGCTGCGCGAGCAGGACCAGGCGAAGGCGGCGCGCGCGCAGGCGACGGCGGCGCTGGCCCAGGCCCGCGCCGGCGTCGACATCGCGGCGCAGAACGCGCTGTCGGTGCAGACCAACCGCCTGGCATTGGAGGCGGCCGTGGCCAACGCCGAGGCGGCGCTGGAGGGGGCCAAAATCGACCTCGACAACACCCGCGTGACGGCGCCCTCGGACGGCCAGCTGGGCCAGGTGACGGTGCGCCGCGGCGCCTACGTCAACTCGGGCGCGCAACTGATGGGCCTGGTGCCGGCGCAGATGTGGGTGATCGCCAACTTCAAGGAAACCCAGATGAACGGCGTGCGCGTCGGCCAGCGCGCCAGCTTCAAGGTCGACGCCCTCGACGGCGCCACGCTGGCCGGCCAGGTCGAGCGCATCGCGCCGGCCACCGGCTCCGAATTCAGCGTCCTGCCGGCCGACAACGCCACCGGCAACTACGTCAAGATCGCCCAGCGCATTCCGGTGCGCGTGCGCATCGACGCCGGCCAGGCCCTGGCGCAGCGGCTGCGTCCGGGCATGTCGGTGGTGGTCAGCGTCGACACGGCGGCGCACCCGAGCCCGCCCGGCGCCCGTTCCGGCGTGGCGCCATGAGGCCGGCCGCCATCCGTCGCGCCGTCCGGGCGGCGCTGCCCGCGCTGCTGGCGCTGTTGGGCGGCTGCGTCGCGACCGTCGCGCCGCGGCCGGCCGCCACGCTGCAGGCGCCGGCCGTCTGGCGCGGCGCCGTCG
>JANXSQ010000391.1 GCA_025356595.1 Janthinobacterium sp.
TCGAACTTTGCCTAACATTTCCATGGTGATCACCTATTAATTCTCCCGCCTAATGATTAGGCAGGAGTAGTAGAACACCTGGGTCAGTTTTCGGTCGGCGCGAGGCCTATAGGTGGGTCAATTTTCGGTCGGCGCCAACAGGCGGACGTCTGTGGTAGGACTGGCAGCGATCCACTTCCACTCACGGCGCGCGGTCGTAAAGACGTGGGACAGCAAATTCATGTCTCGGTTCACGGTCGACCCTGCGACCGACAAGAGCCGGTCGTCGCGCCACCTTCCGAGGACGTCGGCCGTGATATCGCACAATTTCATCTCGCCGAGCGGCACCCGACCGACAACGTGGCGGGCTATCGCGGCCAGGCGGATACCTTCCCAGCGCGCACCGCGCTTGTGCGGCGAGACCTCGGTGCCGTATCTGTCGAAGGCGTCCTGGCACGTTTTGTCGGTGTTCACGCCAGTCTCAGCCATGCGCCGCATCTGCGCCTCGCGCTCGACAGCCCACGCCTGCGCCTCTGCTTTGGTCGGCAGGACCGAGGAATCGCGCGCCCCCTTGACGGAAATCTGGACGCGCCAGCCGGTTTTCTGTTTTGTAATCGATGCCACAATCTAACCCCTGGGGAATTCATGGGGACATTATGGGGATTTTTTGGGGAGTTGGTGCGGTTTATTAATCGCTTCGTATCGCACAATCCGACATATGTTGGAATGGAAAAATGGCGATAAACCCTTGATTTAATTGGATTTATCGCCATTCATAGCTTACTGCAAAATTGTCTCGTGGTGCCCGGAGCCGGAATCGAACCGGCACGCCCTTACGGACACGAGATTTTAAGTCTCGGGTGTCTACCAGTTTCACCATCCGGGCAGCGCGGCGAGATTTTAGCACAGCCTGCCGCTATCCCACTATAGAAAGCGGCGAAAAACCACTGTTCGCCGTCATGGCGACGCGCCCGCGCCGCGACAGCACCTTCGGCGCTCCCCCAGGAAATTTCCGATCATCGACGCTCACCGCGCCGCAGTCCGGCCGGCTACGTCGCCGCTCTCAGCCAGCCCGCGCACTAGCGAACCCACGGCGCGCAACGATGTGGGGACGCTCGCCCGCCAAAGTTCCGGCTCAGCCCTCCCCCCCAAAATGCGAACAATTCTAGTCCGCCGACAAAACTCAAAAGCAATACCGAAAAACAACATTGCTCTCATTTAAATATTCCACAAAAGCACTATTTAAATGATATGATTTTCAAAAAAAACAATGCCCACAGCAAATTCTACGCGGAGATCTTTCTGTAAATTTCACCCGAAACAGCCGTCCTTGAAGACATCGTCCTTTACTGGATAACATACACGGAAAGACGCAAAAATATGAGCATCAAGAACATCGTCATGACCGCAATACTCGCCGGCGTGGCCGGCATCGCCAGCGCGCAAACCGTGGAGTATTTGCATATGGAATTTGCCCCCGACGACTGGACCCATGGCGTCGGGCCGCGCCATTGGCTCGATGCCACCGTCACGTTCGACAAGGGATTCGATTCCATCACGACCGTCAGCGGTATATTCGACAGTACCGAAACGATCCAATTTGTGAATCCCCACCTCGACGATTGGGGAAATGTGCTTCCGCCCGTAGCCAATAAAGGCGGCGCGGAATTGATCGTGAACCAGGGGCATTACCGCATTCCCTTTACATGGAATGTCGGCACGGGGTCGCAAATCACCGATGTTTCCGGATATCTGCTGAATCAAGACTCGCTGTCACAAAATGAAATGACCGTTGGATGGGTTTCAAGCGTCAGTGGCGTGCCCGAACCTGAAACGTACGCGATGCTGTTGGCCGGCCTGGGCCTCGTCGGCTTCACCGCCCGTCGTCGCGCAACGGCGCGCACCGCGGCGTAAGGAATTGCGCCGGGCGGCTCCTCCACCCGGCGCTCCCCTCCGCTTTCGCAGGCGCGGCGCTCCTGCGGCGCAAGCGCCCCGCGCCCCATCCGCCGGCCGTCCCCGCCCTCACTCGCTGCCGTGGCTGTTCGCCCGCGCGCCCGCCTCCGCATCGCCCCGCGACGCCATGCCGTTGAAAAACAGATTCAGCAGCACGGCCACGATGGCCGTCAGCAGGATGCCGCTGTGCAGCAGCGGCGCCAGGATCTTCGGCATGTGCTGGGCGTAGTTTTCCGCCACCAGCGGCAGCATGCCGAAGCCCAGCGACAGCGCGACGATGAACAGGTTGTTGCGCCGCCGCTGGAAGTCGACGCCGCCCAGGATGCGGATGCCGGTCGCCGCCACCATGCCGAACATCACCAGTCCGGCGCCGCCCAGCACGAAGGACGGAATGGCCTCGGCCACTTGGGCGATCTTGGGGATGACGCCCATGACGATGAGGATGGCGCCGGCCGCCACGCAGACCCAGCGGCTGCGCACGCCCGTGACGCCGACCAGGCCGACGTTTTGCGAGAACGAGGTGTAGGGGAAGGTGTTGAAGATGCCGCCCAGCAGCGTGCCCAGGCCGTCCGCGCGCAGGCCGCGGCGGATGTCGGCCCGGCCGATCGGCTTGCCGGTGATCTCGCCCAGCGCCAGGAACATGCCGACCGATTCGATCATCACGACCACCATCACCAGGCTCATGGTGAGCACGGCGACCGGGTCGAAGGTCGGCCAGCCGAACTGGAAGGGGGTGACGAGGGCGAAGCTCTTGGCCGCCGCCACCTTGCCGAAATCGACCTGGCCCAGCGCGAAGGCCAGCGCCGTGCCGGCGACGATGCCGACCAGGACGGCGACGTTCTGCAGGAAGCCGCGCCCGTACTTGGCCAGCGTCAGGATGAGGCAGAGCACGAACAGGGCGATGGCCATGTGGTCGAGCGCGCCGTAGGCCGGATTCGCCACCAGCGGCGCCGGCCCCACCGGCAATGTCCCGGCCGCCACCAGGGCCGCGTGGGCCGGGTCGGCGATCTTCGCCATGCCGGGCGGCCCGCCCATCACCCAGTTGACGCCGACGCGCATCAGCGACACGCCGATGACGGTGATGATGCTGCCGGTGACGACGGGCGGAAACAGCGCCAGCAGGCGGCTGATCAGGGGCGCGATCAGCATCGCGACGAGGCCGGCGCCGATGACGGCGCCGAAGATGCCGTTGATGCCCTGCCCCGGCTGGCCGGCCATGGCCAGCATCGGGCTGACGGAGGCGAAGGTGACGCCCATCATCACCGGCAGGCGAATGCCGAACAGCTTGCCCATGCCCAGCGACTGAATCAGCGTCACCAGGCCGCAGCAGAACAGGTCGGCGCTGATCAGGGCCGCCACCTGCCCGGGCGGCAGCTTGAGCGCGCGGCCGACGATGAGCGGCACGGCGATGGCGCCGGCGTACATCACCAGCACATGCTGCAGGCCCAGCGCGAGCAGCTTGGCCGGCGGCAGCATCTCGTCGACCCGGTGCGGCGCGGCGGGCGCGGCGGAATTGTTCGCGGCCAAATGCAGCTTCACCATGTCAGGCTCCATTGTCAGGCTTTACGGGGAAAACGGCGCACACGGTGAAGTTATAAAGGGATGGGCAATGCGGCATGCGGTTCTCCAGGGTCGGATGGTTTCCCGACTCTATAAGCATGCTTCGTGCCCGTCACGATGGCGGCGTCGCTTCCGTGGAAAGATGCCGCGCCGACCCGCCGAGCGCGCCACCTTGCGATAGTTTTACCGTAAATCTGTCGAAAATGCACCATGAATGATCATGCGCGGCCGTGTCCGCCGCAACTTGGTGCCGCAGCAAGCCCCGCGTCCGAGGGCGGCCACGACACCGAGGCGTAGCGCCCGCTCAGTGCGTACTCAGTTCGTGTACAGCGGATTGGGCGCCAGATAACCCTGCACCGGATGATCCAGGACGCCCTCCGGCGCGATCTGGTTCAGGTTGAAGCCCGCCGAAGTGGCCGTGCCGTCGAAACTCCATACGAAGGATTTGTCGCCGACGACGAATTTGACGACCTCGCCGCCGGTCACGTTGACCCATCTGGTGCCGGGCTGGATTTCGATCGTGCGCGTGGCGGCGGCGGACGG
This sequence comes from Janthinobacterium sp., assembly GCA_025356595.1. GTDB lineage: Bacteria > Pseudomonadota > Gammaproteobacteria > Burkholderiales > Burkholderiaceae_D > Janthinobacterium. The sequence goes on from JANXSQ010000391.1 coordinate 4,036, forward strand.
AGGAGCGGGCTCGCCGATCAGGTCGGTGCGTATTTCCGCCTGCGCCAGACCCATCCAGAGCCCTCCCAGCGCCAGCGCGCTTGACAGTAGCGATGTCAGTTTCATACTCTACCTCCTTGGGAAAATGGACTTGCCGGCAGAGGGGTGCGGGCCGGCGCCGCAACACTCTTTTTAGAGTCCCGCGCCGCGGGCTTGGTTCCGGCGCGCCATGGCGCCGCAGGCCGGCGCGCGGAACGCCGCGCCGCGCCGGCGGTCTATAATATTCAGGAGTCCGCATGAAAGCCCCTCCCGCCCAAACGAGACCATCATGACCACTAGGGACACGGCCCGCGCCGCGTTTCTGCTGCGCCCCAACGGCCAGATCGCGAGTTGGAACGCGGCCTGCCAGAATCTGCTCGGCTATGCCGGCGCGGAGGTCTTGCGGCGCCCGCTGACTGGCCTGATGGCGGCGCCGGCCCGGCAGCTCTGCGCGCAACGCCTGGCGCTGGCCCGCCACACCGCCACCAGCATGGACGCCGAACTGCTCGGCGCCGACGGCGCCCAGCGCACCCTGGGCCTGAGCCTCGCGCCGCAGTTCGGCCGCACGGGCAAGCTCAACTACATCAGCGTCGTGCTCGCCGGCGCCGCCACCGCCCCGGCGGAGTCGGAGCGCGAGATGCTGGGCCGCACGCCGTTGAACGATATGGTCGATTTCCTGGCCGGCATCTTCTACATCATCAACCCCGCCGGCCGCCTCGTCATGTGGAACAAGCGCCTCGAGCAAGCCACCCAGCGCAGCGCCAAGGAGTTGCGCGCCGCGAACGTGCTGGGCCTGTTCGGCGAGGCGGAGAGGAGCGAGGTCGCCGCCAAGCTCGAGGGCATCTTCGAGCACGACGGCGACGACGTGGTGGAGGCGCACCTGCGCGCCAAGGACGGCAGCAGCACGCCGTATCTGTTCTCCGGCGCGCGCCTGCACAGCCGGCGCCAGTCCTATGTGTGCGGCATGGGCTTGAACATTTCCGAGCTGCGCAGGCAGCAGGAGCAGTTGCGCCTGCGCGAGCGGGCCCTGCACGCCAGCGGCAACGGCGTCGTCATCACGCGCTGCGCCGGCGCCGACAATCCCATCGAATACGTCAACCTGGCCTACGAGCGCATCACCGGCTACCCGGCCGCCGAGGTGCTCGGGCGCGATCCGCGCTTCCTGGCCGCGCCCGGCGTCGACTTGGGCGAGCACGGCAAGCTGCGCGCCGCCATCCTCGAGCGGCGCGAATGCACGGTCCTGTTCCGCAACGTGCGCAAGGACGGCGAGCTGTTCTGGAACTCGCTGACGGTGACGCCGGTGCGCAACGAGAAAGGCGCGGCGACCCATTTCATCGGTGTCGTCAACGACGTCACGGCCAGCATCCACCGCACCTCGCACCTGGAACACGCGCTGAACCACGACGTGCTGACCGGCGTGGCCAGCCGCAACCTGCTGTGGGACCGGCTCGATCAGGCCCTGCATCTGGCGCAGCGCAACCACACCCTGGTGGCCATCATCCTCATCGACCTGGACAACTTCAAGGACATCAACGACACGCTCGGCCACGACGGCGGCGACGAGGTGCTGCGCGTGGTGGCGCGCCGCCTGCAGGCCTCGGTGCGCGACACCGACACCGTGGCGCGCCTGGGCGGCGACGAATTCGTGCTGGTGCTCGACAACCAGCCCTCGCTGCGCTTCACCCTGCGCATGATAGACCGGCTGCGCCAGAATATGGCCAAGTCGGCCGTCGTCGCCGGCAAGGAGATCGGCATCCGCACCAGCATGGGCGTGAGCCTCTACCCGCGCGACGGCGCCGCCGCGCTGGAACTGATCCACGCCGCCGACGTCGCCATGTACCACGCCAAGGCGGCCGGCCGCAACGACGTGCATTTTTTCTCGAGCGACATGCGCCTGAGCAACGAGGCCAAGGTGCGCCTGGAAAACAGCCTGCGCGACGCCATCGCCAAGCAGGAGTTGTTCCTCGTCTTCCAGCCCCGCCTCGACCTGCGCACCGGCCAAATCGTCGGCGCCGAGGGGCTGCTGCGCTGGCGCCATCCGGAGCGCGGCGTGCTGCTGCCGGCCGCCTTCCTGCCCGAGGCCGAGGAGAGCGGCCTCATCATCCCGCTGGGCGAATGGGTCTTCGCCAGCGTTTGCGCCACCCTGCAACGCCTGCAGGGGCTGGGCTTCGACGCGCTGACGCTGTCGATGAACGCCTCTTTCCAGGAACTCAACCAAAAAAACTACATCGTGCGGATCGGCGAGCAGCTGCGCGCCCGCCGCCTGCGCCCGGACGCCTTCGAGCTCGAGGTGAAGGAAGCCCATCTGCTGCGCAATCCGCAACTGACGCTGGACTTGTTCAAGGAGATCCAGCGCCTGGGCATCCACCTGGCCATCGACGACTTCGGCGCCGGCGTCTCCAGCCTGGGCAATCTGCAGAAGAGCAACATCCAGCACTTGAAGATCCCGCGCGCCGTCGTCGAGCGCATCGGCGGCCCCGACGGCGACGGTCTGATGGCCAAGACCTTGATCGGCATCGGCCGCACCATGCACATCGGCGTCGTCGCCGAAGGGGTCGAAACGGCCGACCAGCTCGATTTCCTCAAGGACAACGACTGCGACGAAATGCAGGGCAATTATTTCAGCGAACCGCTCGCCCTGCCCGCCTTCGAGCAACTGCTGCGCCAGAGCGCCGGTCGTGGCGCGGCGCACTGCCGTATCTGAAACCGCAAAAAAAAGTCCACCGTCGAGTCTTTTTTGATGGCGGGCGCGGCGCGAAAAAACGCCTTGCTCAACATGATGCGATGCCCTGCCTTGATCGCCAGCACGCTTCCAGTCCGCGCCATGCGAGCAGCGCAGATGCTTCCGGCATTCAGGATGCCGTCCTCATGCCGAGTGCCTGTGCTGAGCGCCCTGGGCACCGCTGCCACGCCGCGCTGTCTTGCCAGGCGAGAAGACGAGGTAACTGCCCACCGCCAGCAGAAAAACACTGACCGCGCCGTACACCATGACCCCGCCGAAGCCGGACACCAAGGCGGCATTGATGGCCTCGCCAGGTGCAGCGACGTGGGAGAGCATGGCCGCGCCTTTTTCCAGTACCGTGACGTCACCGGCGGCGATCTTCTCCGCGAACAGCCGCAAGCCGGCGCTCTCAGCCACTTTTAAGGCGTCCCGTAGATACGCCATGATGCCCTCCACCAGAATGAATCCCATCATGGCGATGTTGAAGGCCAGCGAAATCATTCTGGCGCTGGTGTCCGCGCCCGACGCCATGCCTGCCCGCTCGGCCGGCACGGATGCCGTGATCGTATTGGAGACAGTCGTGTTGCTCAGGCCCAGGCCGATGCCTGCCAGCACGCATCCCGGCAGTATCAAGTAACCCGGCTGCGCGGACAGACTAGCGATCTTCATCAGCACAAAGCCCAGCCCAATGATCGATAGTCCCAGGGGAATCACGATGCCCGACTGGTAGCGCCGGGACAGGCGTTCCGCCGCAAGGGGAGCGAACAGCGTGGGCAGCGTGTAGGCCAGCAGCGCCAGCCCGGTCTGCATGTTGTCGTAGCCCAGGCCGACGTGGAAATAGATCGGCAGGTAAATGATGAATGGCCAGAAGCTGAAGTTCATCCCCATCGAGCCCAGGAGCGCCCCGGAAAAGTTGCGGATCTTGAAGGCCCGGAAGTCGATCATGGGCCGGTGGCTGACTTTTTCCGCAATGACGAAGCCCGCGAAGCTCACGAGCGAAAGCGCGATGATGCCGAGCGCGGCCAGGCTCCTGAAGCCAAGAACAGGCCCCTGCGTGACGAACAGCACCAGACAGAACACCGCAATCGACAGCGTCACGATCCCGGCAATGTCCAGGCTCCTGGACTGCGGGTCGCGCGACTCCCGCACGCCCGCCCGTGCCAGGAAAAAGGTGATGACGGCCAGGACCCCGTGAACCAGGAACACCCACTCCCAACTCGCCAGCGCAAGAATGGCGCCGCCGACGATGGGGCCGAAGCCCAGGCCGGCACCGAACACCACGCCCCACCACGCGAAAGCATTGCCGCGCTCGCGTCCGTCCGGAAACTGGGTGGACAGGATGGCGATCTGGCAGATCAACATCATCGCCGCGCTCAGCCCCTGGAAAAAGCGGGCAACGATCAGGACGGCGGCACTCCCGGTCAGTCCGCAGACCAGGGACGTGATGCCGAACGCCACGATGCCGATGGTGAACAGGCGTTTGCGGCCATACCGGTCGGCCAGCGTGCCCACGGCCATCAGGATGCTCGTCATGGCGACGGTATAGGCGGCCATGACCCACTGGAGCTGCCTGAAGCTGGCGCCCATGACGCGCTCGATCGTGGACAGGATAGGCGGTACGCTGGAAATTTCCAATCCCAGCATCAAGGCGGATAAACAAACAGCGGCCAAGGCAAACGCGCCCTGGCGTGAGGGTGTGACAGTCATAAGTAAGCTTCCAAAAAGACTCGAATGGGCGGCATCGTGTGGTGCCGCCTGAAAATCAGGCGCCGCGCCTTGGGATAGCCCCGCACGACGCATTCAGGAAGGATATTAGGGGAGACTTACCTATTCCACAATGTTATGATTGAACATATCAGAGACAACAAATTTGGATATATCGTGAACAAACTGACCTTGGACGTGGAAGCGGTGCAGGCCTTCGTCAGCATCGCCGACTTCCAGAGCTTCACCAAGGCGGCGGAAGCCTTGGGCACGACGCAAGGCGCCATCAGCGTGAAATTGAAACGTTTGGAAGAACGGCTGGGCCGCAAGCTGATCGAGCGCACGCCCAGACTGGTACGACTCTCCGCGCAGGGCGCCGTGTTCCTCAACGCCGCACGCGATTTCCTTGCCGCGCACGACCGCGCAATCACTGCGCTGTCGGCCGAACGCCGGCGTTTCCGCCTTGGCATCGCCGCACACGTGGCCGGGCCGGAAGTGCCGACCCTGCTGGCACGCCTGAACGAGCGTGATCCGGCCTTGACCATCGAAGTACGCCTGGAAAACTCCCGCAGCCTGATCGATGCCTTTGACAATGGCGAACTGGACGCCGTGATCGTGCGCCAGGAAGACGACCGTCGCAACGGCGAAGATCTCGGGCCGGAGCATTTCGGCTGGTTTGCCGCTCCGGGGTTCAAGCAACGCTCCGGAGAACCGCTGCGACTGGCGGCCTTGGCCCCCAACTGCGGCGTGCGCGATATCGCCACGCGCGCCTTGAGTGGCGCGGGAATTGAATGGGTCGAAGTCTTTGTTGGTGGCGGCGCGGCCGTTGTGGCGGCCGTTTCGGCAGGGCTGGCGGTGGCGCCCTTTTCCTGTCGTCTCGCGCCGGCTGACGCCATCGAGGTCGGTCAAGCGTTTGGATTGCCTGCTTTGCCTTCGTCCCGGATCATGTTGCATTCGACCTTGTCGGATCAACGTTCCCGTGTAGCCTTGCGGACCTTGGCGGCGGCCTATCGGGAACATCGCGCCCCCAAGCACGCCGAGGCGATATGCTGACACTCAGCATCTGATCGCCGGTCCGCAAGCGATTGATGAAATTTCATCCCCGAGAGTGCGCCCTGTTGGCGCCGATCTAATATTGACCCAAGGCGCCGATCCAAATATGACCCAGGGCGGGCCGCTGCATTTTTGAGTAGCAGCTGTGGATAAGTGTAGCAAATATTGCGACTAGCGAGACTCGAACCGGGACCTGTCTCTGAGGTGTACTGTCAATAGCGGACACTCTTGTTTCAAGCCGCTTGCGGTTGTTTGCTGAATTTTTCAGCAAACAACGCGGGCGGAACATTGCCAAGGCGCGAGTGGCGCCGCTGGCGGTTATAAAAGCTTTCGATGTA
>JANXSQ010000143.1 GCA_025356595.1 Janthinobacterium sp.
TGGATGCGCCGCAAGCCTTCGAACAACTCCAGCCCTGGCTGGCCGCCCGCCAACCGGCCGCCTGCGCCGCCTTGGCCGAGGCCATCGACCTGTTCGACTTTCGCCTCGCCGAGCGGCATTGCCTCGCCCTGCTGGCCAGTCTGGACGGTGCCGGCGGCGCCTAATCCGGCACGCTTTGAAGCGCCGCGTCGCCGGCCTGCGCCAGACAAGCCCGGCCGCGCCCCATCTGTTTGGCGCGGTACAGCGCGGCGTCGGCGCGGCGCACCAGCGCGGCGCCGTCGGCACCGCCGTCCAGATGGGGCTGGGCCACCGCCGCCCCCGAGCTGATGGTCACCACCGCCGCGACCGTGGAGTCGATGTGTTCGATCGCGAGCCCGCGCACGGCCGCCTCCAGCCGCTCGGCCGTCGCCATGGCGCCGGCGGCGTCCGTCTCCGCCAACAGGCAGACGAACTCCTCGCCGCCATAGCGCGCCACCAGGTCGGAGGGGCGCATCAAGGCCGCCCGGAGCGTGGCCGCTATCCGCTTCAGGCAATCGTCGCCGGCCTGATGGCCGTAGCGGTCGTTATAACGTTTAAAGTAATCCACGTCGAGCATCAGCAAGGCCAGCGTTGCGCCGCCGCGCGAGCAACGCCGCCACTCCGCCTCCAGCGTTTCATCGAACAGGCGGCGGTTGGCGATGCCGGTCAGACCGTCGGCGAAGGCCATCGCGCGCAGCGCGTCGGCCTGGAATTTCAACTGCAGGTGGGCGTGCACGCGGTGCCGCAGGGTCAGATGGTTCACCGGCTTGTTGACGAAATCGACGGCGCCCGCCTCCCAGCACGCGTTCTCCTCTTCGGACTGGCTGCTGCCGGTGACGAAAATCACCGGAATGGCCTCGGTGTCGGGATGCCCCTTCAGGCGCCGGCACACCTCCAGTCCGCCCATGCCGGGCATCACGACGTCGAGCAAGACCAGGTCGGGCGGGGATTTCCGGCACAACGCGAGGGCCTGCTCGCCCCCGGTGGCCATGAAGACACTGTGTTCCCGCGAGAGGATCTGGTGCAGCAGGCGGATATTCATCGGTTGATCGTCTACCACCAGAATGCGCGCGCGGCGCGCCGCGAGCGGGAAGGAAGTGGCCGAGTGCGGAGCTGTCAACATGGGCAGGCGCTTTCTAAACGGTGCAAAATGACGCCGCACTGTTGCGCGGCGTCGAGAAAGTTGAATTGTTCGATGGCGTGCTCCAGGCCGGCGCACTCGACGGGCATGACGCCGCCATGGCTGCGCTTGAATTCCGCGAACAAGGGCAAGGCGTCCAAGTCGGCCGCTTCCAACAAGGCCCGCAGCGCCGTCAGCGCCTCGGGCAAGGTCGCCTGCGGCGCCGCCGCGGCCGCGACAAGGGGCGCCGGCGTCTGCGCCAGAAGCGCATCCAATTGCAGGGCGTCGCGCGCCGCCCGCCGGCCCGCCAGCGCAAGATGCGCGCGCTGCCCCTGCCAGTCGCCGGGCCAGGCGCCGGACAGCACGGCGCGCTCCATGATACCGGCCAGCCCGGCCAAATCGTCCGCGCCCACGGTCGCCGCGATGCCCTTCAAGCTGTGCAGCGCGGCCCCCGCGCCCGGCGGCGGCGCCGACGCCGCCGCCGGCACGGCGTCGAGCAGGGCCGGCGCGCCGGAAGCGAAATTGCGCAAGGCCTCGCGGTACACCGGCAGATTGCCGCCGAAACGCGCCAGCGCGGCCGCCACGTTCCAGCCGGATACGGCAAGGCGCGGCGCCGGCGCCCGCGCAGCAAGGCCGCCGGCGCCGGCGCGCGCGCGCCGTCCGCTGTGCAGCAGGATCAGGGCCACCAATTGCGGCAGATCGAAGGGCTTGCCGACGTGATCGTCCATGCCGGCCTCGAGCGCCGCCGCGCGGTCGCTGGGCATGACGTTGGCGGTCATCGCGATGATCGGCAAACCGGCCATGCCCGGTTCGGCGCGCAGGAGCCGCGTGGCGGTGTAGCCGTCCATATCGGGCATTTGTATATCCATCAACACGCAGTCGAAGGGCCGACCGGCCGCGCGCACCGCGTCGATGGCGGCGCGCCCGCCGTTGGCCACCACCACCGCCGCGCCCTCGTGGGACAGCAGCTCGCGCGCGACCTGCTGGTTGGCCGCGTTGTCCTCGACCACCAGCAGGCGCAAGTCCGTCAGGGGCGCCGGGCCGG
>JANXSQ010000395.1 GCA_025356595.1 Janthinobacterium sp.
TCGAACTTTGCCTAACATTTCCATGGTGATCACCTATTAATTCTCCCGCCTAATGATTAGGCAGGAGTAGTAGAACACCTGGGTCAGTTTTCGGTCGGCGCGAGGCCTATAGGTGGGTCAATTTTCGGTCGGCGCCAACACTACGGCGTCGATTCCAACGGCAACGTCTACTCGCTGGGCCAGAACAATTCCCAGCTGGGCGCCGTGGCGGCGCCGATGAAAATCAACCCGCTCCTGATCTGCGCCGTGATCGCGTTCTTGGTCTTCAAGGGCGGCCGCTAATGCCTATCGCTGCAGACCCGTACAGCGCCGCCTTCGGCGCGGCGGCCAGCGTGGCAAGTGCCGCACTTGACGACAAAACGAACCAGACGCAGAACTCCAATTTCGGGGGCGCGACGTTTGATAATTCGGGCTGGAACGTCAACATCGGCAGCGGCGCGGCGAACAACACGCCCGTCAAGACGACGACCAACAGCCCGATTGCCAGCGGCGTAGGGGCGGCGCTGGCGACCCTGCAAAACCCGATGGTTATGCTCGCAATCGCCGCCGTGGTCTACATGGTCCTGCGCCGCAAATGAGATTTTCGGAACTGCCCCGCGCCGAGGCGCTTCGTGCGCTGGATTGCATGGCGGGCGTGCCGAAATGGGACACGGGCGGCGGGCTGAACAGCCGATAGTGCTGTTCGTGGTCGAGCAGGTGCAGCACCAGAATGGCCGGGAACTGGTTATCCGGGTGGCGCGCCAGCTGGACGCGGCCGGCGATTTGACGGAGCGCGTGTTGCCGGAAATCGAGCGCGTTTTCGGGCTGGGCTGCACATCGGTGGTGCTGTACACGCGCCGGCCGGGGCTGGTGCGCAAGCTGGAAAAACAGGGCTACGCGGAAGCGGCCAAGATCATGAGAAAGAAAATATGAATATCCGTCACCAGTTGGACAAGGCCCGCCACGGGCCGCGCTGCCGGGTCGGCGGCGACAAGCAGCAAAACGCGACGAGCACGACGCAGAATTACGACAATCGCCAGATCAACACGACGACATCGACGGCGCTGTCGAACAGCGGCAACACGACCAACATGATGTTGGACGGCGGCGCGGTAGCGGGCATCGTGGATTTGGCGAAGTTGTCCATCACCGGCGCCAACGCGGCGACGAAACAGGGCTACGACTACGCGGACCATATTTTTAGCGCCGCAGAACTGAACGTCAACGCGGCCGGCGCGCGCGAGGCCGACGCCTACGCGCAGGCCGGGCGGATGGTGGTTGACGCCATGAGCAGCGCAAAGACGGCGTACGCGGGCGCGCAGTCGGCAACCCAGGCGGCCTACGCGGACGCCAAGGGAACCACCGACAGCCAGAAGCAAATCATGCTGGGCGTGCTGGTCGTGGCCGGCGTGATCGCCATCGCATCTATGAAACGGGGCTGACATGCAATTCGACTTACAACTCGCCGCCAACGGCGCCCAGCGCATCGAGGTTGACGGCCGATTCTTCAAGTACAAATCGGGTACGGGCCTGATCCGCGTCACGACCAGCAAGGGCGAGGTCGTTGATCTGATGCCAGGGCAGGGCGTCTGGAACACCCAATTTTCAAGCCTGACCGTGACGGACCGGACGGGCGCCGCCAATGCCGGCGTCCTGATGGCCGGCAATATCGATTTTCGGGATGACCGCATTACCGGAACTGTCGATGTGGTTGACGGCGGCAAGGCGCGCACGCTCGCCGGGATTGCGTTCGGCTGTAGCGGTTATCAGTTGTCAGTGGCGGGCGAGGTTGCGCACGTTGAAATCTGGAACCCGCCAGGATCGGGCAAAAATCTCATTATCAATACTGCCGTCATGGCGTCGGGAACCGTGGGCCAGCTTGCCGGGGTTTCACTGTATAACGCCGTGCTGGCCGTGCCGGCTAATCCGGCGCAGAACAAAAAATGCGGCGGCGGCCCCGGCGTGGCATCGTCGTTTACGAAGTCGCAGGCGACACAAATTACGAACACCGCAATCTGGTCAATGTCGAGCGGCGTAATTTACAAGCCTACAGAGCCAATCGTCGTCGCCCAAGGTTGGGGCCTGTTGTTTACGGGGCAGTCAATTGCCGCGTCCTTGCTGGTGACTGCCGAATATTTTGAGGACCCGATTTAATGCGGGTCGTCATCATCGGGGCGGGCGCGCTGATCTGCTGCGCGGCGTACTACGCCTGGACGCAGAACCAGGGCGGCGAGTCTGACCAATCGCCGGACCTGACCGACTACGTGGCCCAGGCCGCCGACGCGGCAGACGGATACATGAACGGAGAAGGTGACACCATGAATCAAGCAGCATTTTTACGGGCAATCCGGGTGGGCGAGGGAGCCGACGACGAGGGCGGCTACAACCGCAAGTGCGGCGGCGGCCAGTTCGACGGCTACAGCGTGCATCCGGCGCTGGCCGGCTGGCACGGCTGGCCCATGCCCGACGCGTTGTGCGACAGCGCGGGCGTGAAGCGCGGCAGCGTCAGCACGGCGGCCGGCGCCTACCAGATCAACCTGCCTACCTGGACGCGCGTATCGGAAAAGCTGGGCCTGAACGACTTCAGCCCGGCCAGCCAGGACGCGGCCGCGCTCCAGCTCATTTCCGAGAAGGGCGCCGCCGCCGATGTGGCGGCGGGCCGCACGGCGTCGGCGGTCTACAAGATACGCAAAATTTGGGCGAGCCTGCCGGGCGCCGGCTACGGCCAGCGGCAGGTATCACAAGCAGCATTCGACAACAGCTATCAAAACGCAGGGGGAGTAATCGCATGAACGAAGATATGGTAATTGTGGGTGTGGTGCTGCTGTTCCTGCTGTCGCGCAAGAAGACCGCGGGCATGGCACCGATGAACCCGGCGACGCTGAATGCGGCCAACATGCGCAATGTGCAGTCGGATATGTGGTCACGACTGCTGGGCCAGACCTGGACGAAGATGCTTGACAGCGCGGTGACGAGCGGCACGATTGCGACGAACTCGGCCGGCCAAGCGGTGAGCGGCACGGGCGTGCCGGTATCGAGCGGTAACCCTACGGCCGACACCACCGGCTATAACGACTCGGGCAGCTACTACGGCAACTACTCGTCCGACCCGGCGCTGATCGGCGGAACCGACATGGCCGGCAACAGCGACGTATACGAGGGGGCCGTTCTCGCATGAAACCCAACACGGCAATGATTGCGGCGGCGGCCGCCGTGGTCCTGGGCGCGGTCTGGTACGTCAAGCAAAAGGGCGGCGTCGTGGCGATTGCCGAGGATGTGGGCAGCACGGCCGGCGAGGCCGCCGTGGCGGTCGTCGGCGGCGCCGCAACCGGCGTGCTCGATGGCGTGAGCAAGGCAGTCGGCATCCCGACCACATCGGAAACCATCACCGACGCGGCCGCGTGCAAGGTCTACCTGGACGCGAATGGTTTCTGGTCCGCGTCCGGGAAATGCTCGGCGATGGCGTTTATCCAGGCGCAGAGCCTGTGAAAATTATCCCGACCCTGCCCGAAATCGCAAAGGAAGGCATCCTAGTTTTCTGCGGGGTGCTGGTGGCGGCGCTGATCCTGTCGCGGCTCCCGAAGCTGCAAGCGTTCGTTGAAAAAAACTCGTTCACGGTACATACAAAATGATGATGAAAAATGAAAGCATGATGCTCCTGGCTGTGGCCGTCGCAATCTCGCTGTACATGGTCAAGAAGGCAAAGGCGGCAACGCCAAGCACGACGGCGCCCACGCGGACCACCGAAATTATCCCGAACGGAGACGCGAACGGCTGGCGCTATTTCAGCGACGGCACGGCCATCGGCCCGGACGGAGTGTACTACAAGGGCGGAAACGTCATCTACAACCCCAACGGCACCATGCCGGCATAATTCAACGACGAAAGGCAATACACCATGAAACGATTCAAAGAGGGTTCGACCTGGGCCGGCATCGCCGCATTTCTGCAAATGGCCGCCGCGCTGGCGCCGCCAAACGTCGGCTTGGTGCTGCACACGCTGACCGCCGTAGCCGTCGCTGTGGCTGGCGCGCTGCCTGACCAGGGCGCCGCCGCGCCGGCCGCATAATGAGCGCCGTTGACCTGTTCCTGTGCATTACGTCCTCGGGCGTGCTGCTGCAGGGACTGGGCGCGATGCGCTGGGCGGCTCGCATCGAGGCCCGTGTCGAAGCGCTGGAGGCGGTAGCGTGATGGCGCGCCGCACGCCGCCGCGCAAGGCAAACGGCCGCTTCAAAAAACGCAAGAAGTGAAATCAGCCGGTGGCCAGTTTGGGTTCGGCGTCGAAGTCTGCAAGCCGTAGGTCTGTGATCTGCGGCTTTTTTTCGACTTGCGGCCGGTGCAGTTCGATGATGTCGGCGCCGACGATGCCCAGGCGGGCCAGCATTGGAGCGCCGGTCATCTGGCGGTGACGCTCGGACGCTTCCATGTGGCGCAAGCGCAGCAGTTCAGGAACCCACCACGGCACGCGGCGCCGACAGGTCAACCAGTCGCGCACGGTGCGCGGATCGCGGCGCAGCATGCGCGCCAGCGCCTGTAGCGGGACGCCGAGGGCGTAGTGATTGAGTTCGGCCGGGTTGCCGTATCGCAGATTCGGGTATCGCATGAAGTTCTCCAGGAACAAAAAAAAGGGCCGCGCAATCAATGTAGCGCGGCCCGGAAAATTTCAATTGGGAAAGCAGAGGTGTATTTCTGATACTGCCGCAGTCACACTTCGCATAATTTATATTATGTAAAATGTCGAATGCGAGCCCGTCATGATAAGCCGGGCATCACTACTTCGAAATGCGCCTGAGGGTCTCCCACATGGGTGGCAGACCTTACATTCGTTCGCCTTGCTTTTCAGGCCCAATTGGCCAATCCATGCGCACAGATCAAATCCCTGCTTCGCAACGCAAAAAACTCATAACTGTCCGGCGTTAGGAAGATAGCTCAAACATGGCGAGTTGCCGCTCCACATCGGCAAGCGCCTGCGGAATGCTCTCCAGGACAAGGTCCACCTCGCTCCATGCGGCGGCGTCACGCATCAACTCGTGTTCCGCTTGTGCGCTCAGGCTGGACAGGGTTTCCGCGCCGACTGTGCCGGCCAATCCTTTTAGCGTGTGTAACAGCGGCAAGGCCTTGCGCGCTTGCAGTTCGTCCCGCGCCGCGCTGATTTGTTCGGCGTGCTGTCGGGCCTCGTCTAGGAAACTGTTGAGCGCGATCAGGTAGATTTCCCTGTTGCCGCCCAAACGGGCCAACGCGGCCGCGCTGTTGAGCGAACACGGCGCGTCCGCCGCGATGGCTGGCGCTTGCGCCGCAGCGCGCTGGCAGTGGCGCAGAATGACGCCGATCAGTTGCTCCAGGTCGAAGGGTTTGCCGACGTGGTCGCGCATGCCGGCATCGAGCGCCGCCTGGCGGTCGGCCGGCATGGCGTTGGCGGTCATGGCGACGATGGGAGGCGCCCGCTCGCCCAGCAGCGCAAGGATCGCCCGCGTGGCGCTGTAGCCGTCCATGTCCGGCATCTGGATGTCCATCAGGATCAGGTCGATGTCCGCCCCGCCGCCGCGCATGGCGTCGATGGCCGCCTGGCCGCCACCGGCCACGTCGACGTGCGCGCCTTCGTAGCGCAGCAGTTCCGCAGCCACTTGTTGGTTGCTGGGATTGTCCTCGACCAGCAGCAGTCGCAGGCCGGCCAGTTGCTCCGTCGACGGCGGCGGCGCCAACGGCGCCGCTTGGCGCCGGCCCAGTTTGGCGTCGGCGACGGCGTCGAACAGCATGGAGGCCGTCACCGGTTTCATCAGGACGCCGTCGAGGACGGCTCCCGGCTGGGCTTGCTTTTGCGCCAGGGCTTCGCGGTCGTGGCCGGTGACCATGACGATCAGCGGGGTCGTGCCGGCCGGCGTCAGGTGGCGGATCTGCGCGCTGGTTTCCCAGCCGTCCAGGGCCGGCATGCGCCAGTCGACGAAGACGACGTCGTATTGCCGGCCGGCGCCGCGCTGGGCGACGGCGGCGAGCGCGGCAAAACCGTCCTCGACGGCGTCGACGCGCCAGCCAAAGGAAGTGATCATTTCCGCCAGCACCAGGCGGGCGCTGGGGTTGTCGTCGACCACCAGGCAATGCAGGCGTTGCAGCGCCTGGTGGCCCAGCGGTTGCGGCGCCGGCGCGCACGCCGTGGCGCGCTCGAGTTCGATGCTGAAGTCGAAGCTGCTGCCCTGCCCCAAGGCGCTGGCCACGCGCAGGGTGCCGCCCATCAGGCCGACCAGGCGCTGGCTGATGGCCAGGCCCAGGCCGCTGCCGCCGTAGCGCCGCGCCGTGGACGCCTCGGCCTGGGAAAAGCCGTCGAAGATGTGCAGGCATTGCTCGGCCGAGATGCCGATGCCGGTGTCGCGCAGCGTGAAGGCGAGCGTCAGCGCCGTCGCCGTCTCAGCCTGCAAGCGCACCGACAACATGACTTCGCCGTGTTCGGTGAATTTGATGGCGTTGCCGGCCAGGTTGAGCAGGACCTGCTGCAGGCGCAGGCTGTCGCCGACCAGCCAGTCGGGCAGCGCCGGGTCGATGCGGAAGAGGATTTCGATGTCTTTCGCGCCGACGTTGGCCGCCAGCACGATGGCCAGCTCGCGCAGCAGCTTGTCGATGCTGAAGGGATGCGGATCCAGGCTCAGTTTGCCCGCCTCGACCTTGGAAAAGTCGAGGATGTCGTTGAGCAGGCCGAGCAGCGAGCGCGCCGCCGATTCGGCCTTGCCGGCGTAGTCGCGCTGGCGCGCGTCCATGCGCGTGTGGCGCAGCAGTTGCAGCATGCCCAGCACGGCGTTCATGGGCGAACGGATCTCGTGGCTCATGTTGGCGACGAATTCGGATTTGGCGCGCCCGGCGCTGAGCGCCGCCTCCTTGGCCAACAGCAGGGCGTCGTGCGTTTCGCGGGTCTCGGTGATGTCGGTGCTGCCGCCGACCCAGGCTTGAATGAGGCCGGCGGCGTCCTTTTGCGGCAACGCGTGGTGGTCGAAGACGCGCCAGACGCCGTCGTGGCGGCGCAACCGGCAGTCGCAGCGAAATTGCAGGCCTTCGCCGACGGCGCTGCGCCAGGCGGCGCGCAGGCGCTCGCGGTCGTCCGGGTGGGCAATGCCGTCCCAATGGCCGCTGGCGAGCAGTCCGGCCGGATCGATGCCGGTGAATTTTTGCCAGTGGTGGCTGAGGAAGTCGAGATGCAAGTCGGGCGTGGTGGTCCAGACCATCTGCGGCAAGCCTTCGGTGAGCGAGCGCCAGCGCGATTCCGATTCCGTCAGCGCGGCGACGCTGTCGCGCAGCGCCCTGTCCTTCTGCAGCAGTTGATCGAGGCCCTGGTATTGCTTGCGCAGGGAATCGCGCACGCCGTACAGCAGCGCGGCGGCGAAGGCCAGCAGCACGACCAGGAAGATGGCGGCGTTGCGCACTTCGCGGTACCAGGGCGCCAGGAAGTCCTGCTCGGACAGGCCGACGAAGATGTAGACCGGATAGGCGCCGATTTTTCCGATGCTGTAGACGCGCCGTTCTCCGTCGTGGCCGCTTTCGGCCGCGTAGCTGACGCTGGCCTTGCCGGAGTCCAGGAAGGACTGGCCCTCGGCCGACATATTGATGGTGCTGCCGGCGGGCGCGTCCGGCCGTTCCGGATAGCGCTGCAGAACCCGGCGGCGGGCGTCGATCAGGGTGATGACGCCGTGCTCGCCAACCTTCAGCGAGGCGAAGAGTTCGGCGATGCGGGCGTGGTTCAGGTTGACGTAGACGGTGCCGCCGAAGCTGCCGTCGGGCATGCTCAGCGCGCGCATCAGCGGCAGGACCCACTCGCCGCTAATGCGCGACTTGACGGGCACGCCGACGATCAGGCCGCGCTCGGTCTTGGCGCGCTGGAAGAATTCGCGGATGTCCAGGCTTTGCGGGTGGGCCAGGTCGATGTCGTCGCCATAGATGACGAGGCCGTCGCGGTCCGAGCCGCGGATGGAGCGCGCCTGCGGCACGCGCTCTTTCAGCCCGCGCAGATAGGCGCTGAAGTCGGCGGCGACGAAGCGCTGGCCTTGTTGGCGCTGGCGGAATTCCTCGGCGGCGCGGCGCGCCGTCAGGTCCGCTTCCATGAAGTGCGAATTGAGGAAGGTTTCCAGTGAAATGGCCAGGTTGCGCGAGCTTTCAACCGCGTTGGCGCGGTAGCGCAGTTCGCTTTTGTGCAGCACGTGGGCGACAAACATACAGACGATCAGCAGCGCGGCCAGCACCGCCGCGACCAGGATGGACGTGAGGCGCCTCAATTTGGGCAAGGTGTCGACACTCATCGGGCTGCGTACTGTAAGGCAAACATATGTTTCTTTACGAGGAAATGGATGTTGCGGCGCTCGGGATCGCCGCGCAGGCTACGCCACAGTACCATCGCCGGGCCTGCTTTGTAAGCACTTATCATGCACCGCAACAACAAATTGCGGGCGCGCCCGGCGATTTTAACGCGGCTTGCGGCGCCACGGCGCGGCTTTCCGCATGCCGATGGCGGAAGGGCTCTTGCTGCTAAAATAGCAAACTTGGCGCATTCACCCCGGAGTTCCCTTCATGTCCGTTACGCTTCGCCCCCTCTCCCTCGCCGATTTGCGCGCGCTCGCGCGGGCGGAGCCGCCGCCGGATGTCAGCGCCGCCGTGGCGCCGGACGCCCTGCCCCCGGTTTTCGTGGCCGAGCGGGCGCTGCGCCATCTGGCGCAGGGCAAATCGGCCTGGTGGTGCAACACTTTCTATATCGTCCGTACGGCGGACGGCATGATCGTCGGCAGTTGCGGCTTCAAGGACGCGCCCCTGGATGGCCGCGTGGAGATCGGCTACGCCGTCGCGCCGGCCTGCCAGCAACAGGGCGTGGCGACCGGCGCAGTGCGCGAATTGCTGCGCCTGGCCTTCGGGAGCGGCGAGGTGGACGAGGTGCTGGCGACGATCGACCAGACCAATCTGGCTTCGACGCGCATCGCCCAAAAGCTCCAGTTTGTCGATTGCGGCATGGTGATCCGCGAAAACGCCGATGTTGTCATCGACTGGCGCTGCCGCAAGGCATCTGCCGCCGCGTATCCGGCCTAGGCTCTCGGCTAAGCTCGGGCGGAGTAGCGAGTGTTTCACAAAAGATGGTCTAACTGTTTGATTCATTTGCCGAATTCCGCTTCGTAGTGCAGCCGTTCCCCATCGCCTCGCAATCCGTCGCGTATTTACCGAAGGCATGGGATGACGGTTTTTTTCCATGATGTCATCGGCCCGTCACGTCAGCACGCTATTATCCGGCGTCGGATGGCGAGTATGGCGTCGTCAGTCCACATATCATTTCCATATTTCGAGTATTATGGAAATATGGAATCGGTTCACGAAGAGGATGGATGATGGACACCAAAAATATATTGATGGCCTTGGCGGCGCTGGCGCAGGAATCCCGGCTGGCGGTGTTTCGCCTGCTGGTTCAGCTCGGTCCCGAGGGTATGGCGGCGAGCAAGATCGGCGAGCTGCTCGGCATCGTGCCGTCCTCCCTGTCTTTTCACTTGAAAGAATTGAGCCGCGCTCAGTTGATCAGCTCGCGCCAGGACGGCCGTTTCGTCATCTATTCGGCGAACATCGAGACGATGAACGGCGTCATCGGTTTTTTGACTGAAAACTGTTGCGCCGGCCTGCCCTGCGCGCCGGCGCCCGGCGCCGCTTGCTCCGACGTGAAGTGTTAACACCTCGATTCATCCACACCAGCTAGCAAGGAGTTTTTCATGAGCGACAAAATTTACAACATACTTTTCCTCTGCACAGGCAACTCGGCGCGCAGCATCATGGCCGAGGCCTTGGTGACGACCATGGGCCACGGGCGTTTCCGCGGCTTCTCCGCCGGCAGCCGTCCGGCCGGCGCGGTGCATCCTTTGGCCATCGAACAGATCGAGGCGACCGGCTATCCGCTGGAGCTGTTGCGCAGCAAGAGCTGGGACGAGTTCGGCGCGCCCGACGCGCCGCAGATGGATTTCATCATCACCGTCTGCGACAACGCGGCCGGCGAAACCTGTCCGTACTGGCCCGGCCACCCGATGTCGGCCCATTGGGGCTTCGAGGATCCGGCGGCGGCCACCGGCAGCGATGAGGAAAAGCGCGCCGCCTTCCACAAGGTGTTCCGGCAGATCATGACGCGCATCAATGTATTCCTCAGCCTGCCGCTGCACATGCTGGAGAAGAACGCCATTCAGCATGAAATCAAGGCCATCGGCGCGAACGCCGTTTCACTTTCATAAGAGAGCTCCACCGTGCTGAGTGCATTTGGTATTTTTCTTGCCACGCTGGTGCTGGTGATCTGGCAACCACGCGGCCTCGGCATCGGTTGGAGCGCCGCGCTGGGCGCCGGCGCCGCCCTGCTCGCCGGCGTCATCCAGCCATCGGACATTCCGGTGGTGTGGCATATCGTCTGGAACGCCACCAGCACCTTCATCGCCGTCATCATCATCAGCCTGCTGCTGGACAAGGCCGGCTTCTTCGAGTGGGCGGCGCTGCATGTGGCGCGCTGGGGCGGCGGCAGCGGCCGTAAACTGTTCGTGCTGCTGGTGTTGCTGGGCGCCGCCGTGGCCGCCTTGTTCGCCAACGACGGCGCGGCGCTGATCCTGACGCCGATCGTCATCGCGATGCTGCTGGCCCTGCGTTTTTCACCCAAGGCGACGCTGGCGTATGTGATGGCCGCCGGCTTCATCGCCGACACGGCAAGTTTGCCGCTGGTGGTGTCGAATCTGGTCAACATCGTCTCGGCCGACTATTTCAAGATCGGTTTCGCCCGCTATGCCTCCGTCATGGCGCCGGTGAACGCGGTGTCGGTCCTCGCCACCTTGTTGGCCTTGCTGTATTTTTTCCGCCGCGACATCCCGCAAAATTACGACCTGACCCAGTTGAAGCGCCCCGCCGAGGCGATCCGCGACCGCGCCACGTTCACCGCCGGCTGGTGGGTGCTGGCTTTGCTGCTGGCCGGCTTCTTCTGGCTGGAACGGCTGGGCGTGCCGATCAGCGCGGTGGCCGTCGCCGGCGCCGCGCTGCTGTTCGCGGTGGCGGCCAGGGGACATATCATTTCCACGCGCGAGGTGTTGCGCAACGCGCCGTGGCAAATCGTGGTGTTTTCGCTGGGCATGTATCTGGTCGTCTACGGCTTGCGCAACGCCGGCTTGACGGACTATCTGACGCGCGCCCTGAACCATTTCGCCCAGTATGGCGTGTGGGGCGCGGCCCTCGGCACCGGACTGTTGACGGCCTTCCTGTCCTCGGTCATGAACAATATGCCGACGGTGCTGATCGGCGCCCTGTCCATAGACCCGACCGTGGCCGGCGGCGCGGTGCGCGAAGCGATGATCTACGCCAACGTCATCGGCAGCGATCTGGGGCCGAAGATCACGCCGATCGGCAGCCTGGCCACTTTGTTGTGGTTGCATGTGCTGGAGAGCAAAGACATCAAGATCTCGTGGAGCTATTACTTCCGCGTCGGCATCGTGCTGACGCTGCCCGTGTTGCTGCTGACGCTGGCGGCGCTGGCCTTGCGCCTCAGTTAAGGAAAGAAATCGACTATGCATACGCAGTTTTCCGAACTACCCAATATCAGCGCCGCGCACCTCGATGTGCCGACGCTGGAAAAACTGGAGCCGGCCGCGGTGTCGACGCACCCGCCGCGCATCTTGCTGCTGTATGGCTCCTTGCGCGAGCGCTCTTTCAGCAAATTGCTGACGCTGGAGGCGGAACGCCTGCTGCGGCATTTCGGCGCCGAGACGCGGGTGTTCGATCCGCACGGCCTGCCGATGGTCGACAGCGTGGCGCCGGACCATCCGAAGGTGCAGGAATTGCGCGCCCTGTGCGCCTGGTCGGAGGGGCAGGTCTGGTGTAGTCCCGAGCGACACGGCGCCGTGACGGGCGTGTTCAAGTCGCAGATCGACTGGTTGCCGCTGGAGTTGGGCAGTCTGCGCCCGACCCAGGGCAAGACGCTGGCGGTGATGCAGGTGTGCGGCGGTTCACAATCGTTCAACGCCGTCAACGGCCTGCGCGTGCTGGGGCGCTGGATGCGCATGGTGACGATTCCGAACCAGTCCTCGGTGGCCAAGGCGTATCTGGAGTTCGACGAGGACGGTCGCATGAAGCCATCGGCGTATTACGATCGCCTGGCCGATGTGATGGAGGAGCTGTACAAGTTCACCCTGATCATCCGCGACCGCTCCGACTATCTGACCAGTCGGTACAGCGAGCGCAAGGAGGCGGTGCCGCCGTCGCCCGAGGATCTGGCTGTCCTTTAAGGAAAGTTATTTCGCGCACGTTCCCAAGCCCCCGTCCCGGCACCATTGCAGGGATGGACGCTAGGGACGGCGTTTTATGGGCGCCGCCGTCATCCCACCGGGCGCCGCGCAGGCGGCCGGCCCAGAAGCGCGCCGGCCGCGTTTTCCTCGAAACGATCGGCCTCTTCGATGTAACCCTGGACGGTGCCGTCGTGGCGCCAACCGCCCTGCCGCTTGATGTCGCGCATGCTGGCGCCGGCGCGGTGCGCGCTGGTGGCCATGCCGCGGCGCAGGCTGTGGCTCGATAGTTGCGGGACGTATTCCAGCCCCGCCAAGGTGGCGCAAGTCTCCAGAATAGCGTTCACGCTCCCCTCCCCCAGCGCCTTCTCGCCCAGTTGCCCCCATTGGTTCAACGGCCGAAACAAGGGCCCGCTGCTGATCGCGGCCGCCGCCAGCCAGAGCCGCAGCGCGCCGGCGGGACAACAGGCCCCCTCCCCGAAAGGTATCGCCTTGACGATGCCCTCGCCCAGCTGGTCGGTTTTCGAGCGCGGCAGCGTGATGACGATGCCTTCGGGCTCCCAGGCGATGTGGGCCACTTCGAGACTGACGATTTCGCTGCGCCGGTAGCCGCCAAAATAGCCGATCTGCAGCAAGGCGTTGTCGCGCCTGGCCTTCAGGGTGTCGAGGGCGGCCAGTTGCGCGACGATGCGTTGCAGATCCTCCAGCGGCAAGGCCTTGGCTTTGCGCTTGGGTTTGCCGTGCACGCGCTGGATGCCGGAGAGTGTCTTGCGCACAGTCGGTGTCGCCGCCGGATCCGCGAATCCTTGATAAGCATGCCATTGTGATAACGCCGTCAGGCGCAGGGCGAGCGTGCGCGCATTGAGCGCCTGCGCATAGGCGAGCAAATAACGGATCACCGTCGCCTCGTCGCTGGGCAGCGCCCCGCCCCATTGCTGGAAATGGTGGATCGCGGAACGATAGGCGCGCCGCGTGTTCTCGGACGTGGCCGCCGCGAGGAAGGCGCGGTGCTGGGCCGCCACTTCCGTGCTGGCGAGCGCTGCGGAAACAACAGGCGGCGCAGCGGTATCGACGGCGCCGCGGTGGACGAGGTTTTTTTCAGGCATGGCGGGTGGCGCAAAATGGCCATATGTACTGGAACACGGCCAGCATAGCATGTGGATCGGGCGCATTACTCACGATAATCAATATTATCAAATCTTATAAAATTAAAATTTGCGAATATTTTTTAGTGTACTATTATGTATAATTACGTATCACGTAATACGTTATCTTATTTATTGACTGGATTTTCATGGCGCGCACCGGCATCCTGTATTCCCACCTTGTAAAAGCGGCTGAAAAAGTCGTCTCGGAGGGCAAGAATCCCACCGTCGATAGTGTGCGCGAGGCTTTGGGCGGCACCGGCAGCAAAAGCACCATCGCCCCGCTGCTGAAGCGCTGGAAGGCGGAGCATCAGGAACAGTTGGTGGAGGCGGACGTGGGGATGCCGGCGGAGTTATTGCTCGCCGTGAAAGGTGTTTACGAAAAACTGCAGGCGGACGTGCGGCAGCAATTGGAGTTGGCCGGCGCGGCCCAGGCGCTTGCGCTGGAGGCCGCGGCCCGGCGCGTCGAGCAAAGTGAAACCGAGTATCGCGAGCTGTCGCGAACCAGCGTGGCTCTTGCCGCCGACCTGAGCCAGACCAAGGATGAATTCGCGCAGTTGCGCGCCGAGCATCAGGCCCGCGCCGTCGCGCTGGCCGCGCTGGAGAGCGATAACGTCGGCTTGCGCGAGCGCCTGGCCGACCGCGGCGCCGAAGTCGGCGCCCTGAATCAGCAGTTGACGCAGGCCCGCAAGCAGTTCGAACACTTCCAGGAAGCGAGCGCCGCACAGCGCACGGACGAGCGCCAGGCCGCTGAACAGCGCGCGGCGCGACTGGAGCGGGATCTGGCCGCGGCCCAGCAGAGTTTGCTGCACCAGCAGGCGTGCATCGCCCAGCAGGAGATGCAGTTGAGCCAGTTGCGGGCCGATGCCTCCCGCTGGCAAACGGCCGCCGACGCCGCCGCAACAGAACTGGCGGCAATGCGCCCGGAACGCGATCAGCTCGTCTATCAATACAAGGAAGTGGTGACGAGCAGTTTCGCGCTGGGCGGCAAGCTGGAGACGGCCGAGCGGGTCGCGGGCGAGGCGCGCATCGCCCACGCGACGAGCAACATGCAGGTGGCCTTGCTGCGCGAACGCCTGGAACTCGCCGAAGTCAGGGAGGAAGAACGGGAGCGGGAACGCCGTGCCCTCATCCTCGAAAACGCCCTGTTGCAGGTCAAATCATCGCCGCAGGCCGGACCGGCCGACGCCGGCGCGCCGGCAAAAAAGTAGCCGGCCCTAACCTCCGCGGACAACAAAAAGCAAGGCCGCCATCCCGTTGGCGCCGCGCCTCACGTCTGGGTGGCGCCGCTCAGACGCTCCTCCTCTTTGGCGGCCTCTGTGGACAGCGCCAGCGCGCTGTCGATGGCCTCGGTGAACGCCGCGATATCGAGCGGCTTCGTGATGTAGCGGAAAAAACCCGCCTCGAGGCCCGCCTTGACGTCGTGCGGCATGGCGTTCGCCGTCAAGGCGATGACGGGAATGGCGGCCGTGCGCGCATCGGCGCGCAGCACCTGGAATGCCTCGGCGCCGCTCATGTCCGGCAAATTCATGTCCATCAGGATCACCTGCGGCAGATGCGCGCGCGCCAGCGCCAGGCCGAGCGACGCATCGGTCGCCGACAGCATGTGCAAGTCCTCGCGGAAGCGGACGATTTCCTCGACCAGGCGCAGATTGGCCGGGTTGTCCTCGATATACAACAAACTCGGTTTGCCGTTCTCGGCCTGCCGCTGTTTTTTGGTCGCGGCGGCCGGCGCCGCCTCGGGCATGAGCGTCATGTGCGGCGCCAGCGCCGGCGCCAGTTCGATCCAGAAGACGCTGCCGATGCCGGGCGAACTGCTCACGCCGATCTGGCCGCCCATGAGTTCGACCAAACGCTTGGTGAGCACCAGGCCGATGCCGCTGCCCTCTTCCGCGCCGCCTTCCTGGCCGAGGCGGTTGAAGGGCTGGAACAGGGCATCGAGCTGATCCTGGCGCAGCCCTATGCCGGTGTCCTGGACGGTGATACGCACCCGGCTCGGGCTGATGACGACGCAATCGACCACCATCGCGCCCATCTCGCGGTTGTATTTGATGGCGTTCGAGAACAGATTCAGGATGATCTGCTTGAGGCGGATGCGGTCGGCCAGCACATGGGAGTCGATTTTCGCCGGGAAAATCATGCGGATGCCGCGCTGGTTGCCCAGCGGCTCGATCATGGTGCGCGTTTCCTGGATCACCTCGTCCAAGGCCACCGGCTCCACCGACAGCGCGACGGTGCCCGATTCGACCTTCGCCAGATCGAGGATTTCATTGATCAGGGCCAGCAGGTGCTGTCCCGCGCGCAACACGCAATTGGTGAACTCCTTCCTTTGCACCGGCGTCACCGGCAGGGATTCGTTGCTCAACAACTGGGCGAAGCCGAGGATGGCGTTCAGCGGCGTGCGCAATTCGTGCGACATGCTGGCCAGGAAGCGGTCCTTGGCCAGATTGGCGCGCTCCAGTTCCAGCGTCTTTTCCTGCAGGGTGCGCTCGATCTCCTTGCGCTCGCTGATATCGCGGATCGCGCTCGACACCAGCACCTCGCCGCCCGTCTCCAGCGGACTCAGGCTGATCTCGACGGGAAATTCGCTGCCGTCGCGGCGCAAGCCGTACAGTTCCAGCCCCGCGCCCATCGAACGGGGGCGCGGTTCGGCGAAGAAACCGCTGCGGAAATGCGGGTGCTTTTCGGCGAAGCGGGGCGGTATCAGGATCTCCACCCTCTGGCCCAGTAACTCCTTGCGCGGGTAGCCGAACAGCTTCTCGGTCTGCGAATTGATCAGTACGATCTCGCCCTTGCTGTTGACGATGACGATGGCGTCGGGCGCCGACTCGAGCAGGCCGCGGAATTTCTGCTCGGCCTTCATGCGCTCGCTGATGTCGCGGATCGCGCTCATCACCAAGGGCCCCTCTTCGGTCTGGATCGGACTCAGGCTGATTTCCACCGGAAACTCCACCTCGTCCTTGCGCAAGCCGTACAGTTCCAGGCCGGCGCCCATGGTGCGGGTGCGCGGCATGCCGAAATAGTTGGCGCGGTGCGCCAGGTGGCCGCCGCGGAAACGCGCCGGCAGCAGTACCTCGATCAGTTGTCCTAGCAGTTCGCCGGGGGGATAGCCGAACAGGCGCTCGGCCTGGGTGTTGGCCAGCACGATGCGGCCGGTGGAATTGGCCATGATGATGCCGTCCGGCGTCGATTCGAGCAGATCGCGGAACTTGGCGCCGACCAGCTTGGCGTCGCGCATGGCCTTCATGTGCGTCACGTCGCGCAGGCTCGACAGGATGTACTCGAGGCGGCCCTCGGCCGAATAGATGGCCTTGCTCGACACGTCGACATAGATCAGGGCGTTGTCCTTGCGGCGGCGCAAGCCCTCATAGTCATACACGCCGCGCGCCACCACCTCGCGCAGCAGGCCGGCCCACTCGTCCCGGGTCGAGGGCAGCGCCGTCAGATCGTTCAGCGCCCGTCCCGCCGCCTCCTCCGCGCCGTAGCCGAAGATGCCTTCCGCCCCAGGGGTCCAATGGAGGACGATGCCCTCCGCCGTCGTCACGACGACACCGCCCGGCGCCTGCTGCAAAATCAGCGTGTCAAAATCGATCGACATCCCCGCCCCTTCGCGCCAGCGCGCCTGTGCCGCGCGGCCACGCTATGACCCGTGTCGAGAGTGCCGCGTTACCAACAAGTATAGAGCGCCCGCGCAGAGTTTAACAAGCGCGGCAGCGCGCGCCGTCCGCATGCGGGCGACAGTGGGGGCGGCCCCGGCGAAACAGCGGATTTCGTTTCCCAATCGGAATGAATTGCCATATCATCATGCAAGTTGGACAACGTTTTCCGCGCGCGGGCGCCGCCTGAAAGTTCCCACGGCGGGCGGCGATTTGGGCCGGGCTTGATGCTCGCCGCCGACGGCCGCCGCCCCGCTGGACGGCCGGCCGCATCCATGGGTATATTTGACGTGTCCGCAGTATCCACGCCGGAGCCGTCATGGACTTGCTCGCCACCGTCATCGTCTACGCCATCGCACAAGGTGAGCGGCCCTTTGCGCCGCGCATCATCGCGCTCGGCTACGCCCATTTGAAAACCGCCATCGGCAAGAAATCGCCGATGGCCGCCGTCGTCCTCGCGGCCATCGCCGATCTTGAGCGGGCTCCGGCTTGCGCAATACGCCTGCGGGTTTTGCGCCAGGCGCTCAACGACGCCCGCCTGGGAGGCGATGTCGACGTGCAGATGGCCGCCCATACGCTGCGCCAGCAGATTGCGCCGCTGCGGCACGGCGAGGGATCGGGATCCTATGCAGGCCTCATCAGGCGGTCTTTCGCCGTGGCTCGCTAGAGCGGCGCCGGCATCTTGCCGGCTCGGCTGGCCAAAACAAGCGCAAATCGAGCTCCGTGTATCGCATCACGGGGGCGCTCCGTCCCCGCGCCAGTTTCCGGCGCGTTATCCACACTTTTCTGGCGCGTTGCGTTCCCGGCGTCCACGCCCGTCCGCAGCGGCGCGGAGCCGCGTGTCGTTCCGGCGTATGATGTGCCCACGTCGATGTTCGCCGTCCACATGTATGCATATCAAGATGAATGGGGAAACCATGATGTCCGCTTCCGATGCCGGATCGCGGGAACCGACCGTCTTCACGGTCGATACCTTGATCCTCTATATGGGCAATGACCAGAAAGCGCAGGCGATCGTGGCGAAAATCGTCGCCGACGCCGTCGCGACGGCGGCCGAGCCGTTCTCGCGGGCGGCGGCGGCGGCGCGCGCGGGCAGCTACGCGGAGGCGGCGGCGCTCCTGCATGGCCTGCGCGGCTCGGTCGGCACCCTGGGCACGCAGCGTTTCGTCAGCGCGGCCCTGGCCGTGGAGCTGGCCATGGCCGAACGGCGCGACGCGCAGCTTCCCGCCCTGCTGCTGTGCGTCGAAGAGGAATTCGAACTCGCCCTGGAGCGCGCCCATGCCTGGTTGGCGGTCCATGACGCGCGCCACTTATGACGCCAATGGGAAATGGGGGCAAGGATCGCCCCGCGCAGCGTTGCGAAATGTCAAATGTGTTGAGTATTCAGAAATGCCCTGATATGATTTCCGGGCGCATTCGCCGCTCGGGGCTCGCCCAGCTGGCCCTTGACGCAACAACGCCGCCGGCCCGCTTGGCGGTCCCCGACGCGGCGCAGCCGAGTTTACGGATGCCCCCTATGCCGATCATGGTTCGTGGCGATACGCAAGTCCCGCCGGCGCAGCGCAGGCGGCCTCACCGAAGGAAGCAATGAGTTTGCCCGGCGCTAACATCCTTATCGTTGACGACGACCCGGTCAATTGCCGTTTGCTGGAAGCGCAATTGGGGGCCGAGGCCTATGTGACGCGCAGCGTCGCCAGCGGCGCCGCGGCGCTGGCCGCCATCGCCCGTTCGGCGCCCGATCTGATTTTGCTCGACATCATGATGCCGGACATGGACGGCTATCAGGTCACGGCCATCCTGAAGGCTGATCCGGCCACCGCGCAAATTCCCATCATCATGGTGACGGCCTTGATCGACCGGGACTCCCGCGTCGCCGGCCTGAAGGCGGGCGTGGAGGAGTTCCTGAGCAAACCCGTGGACCGGCTCGAATTATGCCTGCGCGTGCGCAACCTGCTGCGCCTCAAGGCGCTCGCCGACTTCCAGGGCAACCACCGCGCCATCCTCGAACGGGAGGTGCGCAGCCGCACCGCCGAGCTGCAAACCTTCCGCACCGCGATGGACGCCACGGCCGACGCGATCATGCTGGTGCAGCGCTCCAGCATGCGCTTCATCGAAGCCAACGCCACCGCCTGCGCGATGTTCGGTTACTCGCGCGAGGAGTTGCTGCAATGCGGGCCGGCGCAACTGCGCGGCGTGGCCCAGGCCGAACTGGCCAGCGCGTATGACTGCCTGATCGCCGGCAAGGGCGCCGATGAACTGATCGAGACCCAGTTGCGGCGCAAGGACGACAGCTTGATCCAGGTGGAGATATACCGCCACGCCCAGCGCGTCGACGAGAACTGGATACTTGTCTGCGTGGTGCGCGACATCGCCGCGCGCAAGGAGGCCGAGCAGCGCCTGCACCGCCTGGCCCATTACGACATCCTCACCGGCCTGCCCAACCGTACGTTGTTTTATGCCACCCTGCAAAAGGCGCTGGCGCAATCGGGCGGCGCGGGCCGCTTGGCCGTGCTGATCATCGACCTCGACCACTTCCAGAACGTCAATGAAACACTGGGCCACGCGGCGGGCGACGAACTGCTCAGCCAGTTCAGCACCCGCCTGGTGGAGTGCCTGCGCACGCGCGACCACGTCGGCCGCCTCGGCGGCGACGAATTCGCCGCCATCCTGCTGCTGCCCGACGAGCAGCAGGGCGCCGCGCTGGCCGCCGACGAGATTCGCGAAATCGCCCGCAAGCCGTATGACTTGCTGGGCCAGGAGGTGGTGCTGGCCGTCAGCATCGGCATCGCCCTCAGCCCGAACGACGGCGCCGCTCCCGACACGCTGCTGAAATACGCCGAGACGGCGATGTATCGGGCAAAATCGGCCGGCCGCGACACCTATCGTTTTTTCACGGCGCAGATGAACGCCGAGGTGCTGGCCCGCCACGCGCTCGAAGCCGCCCTGCGCAAGGCCATCGTGAACGGCGAGTTCGTCCTGTATTACCAGCCCAAGGTGCAACTCGACAGCGGCCGCGTTGCGGGACTCGAAGCACTGCTGCGCTGGCAGCGGCCGGAACACGGGCTGGTCTCGCCACAGGATTTCATCGCGGTACTCGAGGAGACCGGGCTCATCGTGCAGGTCGGCCGTTGGGCCATCGACACCGCATGCCGGCAGATCGGGCAATGGATGCGTTCGACGATCGG
>JANXSQ010000397.1 GCA_025356595.1 Janthinobacterium sp.
TCGAACTTTGCCTAACATTTCCATGGTGATCACCTATTAATTCTCCCGCCTAATGATTAGGCAGGAGTAGTAGAACACCTGGGTCAGTTTTCGGTCGGCGCGAGGCCTATAGGTGGGTCAATTTTCGGTCGGCGCCAACACCGTCATCCAGGAAGCGCTGCCCACCCCTTCGAGCTCAGTTTCCATTTTTTCGGCGCACGGATTCCCCTGCCGGCCTCCGGCAAATTCGAGGAATTCGTCAACCTGATGGACTAAGCGGCGCGGCGCCGCGCCGGGGATTTTTTACGCGAAAACGGGGCGGAAGAAGCTGCGCTCGTAGCTGACGATGCAGCGCGTCTCGTCGGCGTAGCGGAAGGCGGCCTGGCACTCGGCGTCGTCGAGCATCTTGATGCGGTACTGCTCGTATTCCGCCAGGCTGGGAAAACTGAACAGCGCCAGCGCGACGTTGTTGGCGCCCTCCGACGGCAGGAAATAGCCGTGGTGCCGGCCGCCGAATTTCTCCACCAACGGTATCCACAGTTGTCCGTAGCGCTCGAATTCCTTGAGCTTGGAGGGATCGATGACATAACGCAGATAGCAGGTGACCATGGTGTTTTCCCGGTGGCGGGGGGACACGATTGTCCCCCCATGTGCCTGGAATGATACCGGAATTGGCGGAGGAGAATCGTCCGCTCAGGCCTTGGGCGCGCAAGCCCCGTGGCTGGCCTGGCAGGCGACGATTTCGACCAGCGGCAAGGGCGCGCCGCTATGCGCCCCGGCGTAGAACAGGTAGCCGTGCCACACGCCGAGGGCGGTGATGGCCGCCACGTTAAAGCACTGCATCAGGATGAAGGCGGACGAGAAACGGCCGCCTTGGCGGGAGGAAGAAGAAGTCATGGGCTGCTTTCTGCTGAACTGCATGGGGTCGCGTCTGGGCGACGGGCAGGCGCGGCGGCCGCGTCAGAAGGCGGCCGCGCCTGCGGAAGAATGCGGGCGGATCAGCAGTGGGACGGCGGCGCGCGCGATTGCGCGCCGCTCCAGACGGGCGCCGGGCGCGCCGCCCGGCGGTACAGCGCCGGCAGCAGCGCGATGCCGTCGATGACGGGCAGCGTCAGCGCCGGGGCGGACAGCGGGCCGGGCGCGCCGGCGTGGCCGGAGCAAAACGGGCAGTGTTCGACATGCAGGCTTTTTTCGCCCGGCCCGGACGACGCCGGCCCGTCGCCGGCGCGGACGAATCTGGAGCCGCCGATCGAGCAGATCTCGATCCAGCCGGAACCGGCGTTGCCGGCCGCCGCGACGGCGTGCGACAGCGAAGGCGCGAGCGCCGCCAGCAGGATCACCATGCAGGCGATCCAGGCGGTGCAGCGGCGCGCGATTGTCGTCATTCCCATCGGCGCATCTTAGCATCGGCCCAGCGATGCGGGCAAGGCGTCAGCGCCGCGGCGGCCGGCGGGCGCGGGCCGCGCGGGCCGCCCTGACGCCGGCGATCCAGTCGCGCCCGCCCGCCTCCAGGGCGGCGTCGATGAGTTCCTGCGGCAGGCTGTACACCGAGGCCCACGCGGCGCGGCCGTCGGCGGTGTTGGTGGGGAAATCGCGCCGCTCGATCGGCCAGCCGTACTTGCGCGTCAGCGCCCGCATCACGGTGGCCAGGCTGATCTTGCGGTGCTCGAACAGGCTTTCCACGCTCGTCATGTCGTCCGAGGCCAGCAGCACCAGCAGGGTTTCGGCGCGCAGCGTCGCGGCCATGGCCGGGAAGGCGCCTATGCCCGGCGCGGCGGCGGCGCGCGCCATCAGCAGCCGCGCCCGTCCGCCGGGAAGGCGCGCACCGCCTGCGCCATCTGCGCCGCCACCTGCGCCAGCGCGCGGCGGTGGCCGGCCACCAGCGCGTCGTAGCCGCCCTCGACTTTTTCATTGACCACGCTGCGGCAGGTCAGCACCTTGCCGCTGGCCAGCTGGCGCACGCTCCAGACGGCGTCGATCAGCGCGTACCGGCCCAGCGCCGACTCGAAGCGCTGCACGTTGGTGCTGATGCGGTAGACCGGCAGCTTGTCCGCGTACGGCGTGCGGTAGACGTCGATCGCGCCCAGGTCGCCGGTGATGGCGGTCGACAGGGCCTGGCCGATTTCGGCCGCCAGCGGGCCGGCCCAGCGTTCCTGCTCGAGCAGCTCGACGCGCCCGCCGGACGCCGTCAGCACCAGTTGGTTGCGGCTGACCTGCTGCGGCACGCTGACGGCCAGCACCTCGACATAAAAATTCGCCGCGCCCGCGGCAGGCGCGGCAACCGGCGCGGCGCCGCCGTTCAGGGTGTAGAAGCGCTCCACCTGGGGCGCCGCGCATGCCGTCAGCAGGCACAGGCCGGCGCTCAGGGCGAGGGTGCGGAAACTGCTCATTTCTGATCTCCTTTTTTGCCCCGGATGAGTGACTCCGGATGGCGTTCCAGATAGTCGGACAGGGCGTTCAGCGACTGCAGCGTCTGCGTCAACTGCTGCAGCGCCTGGCGCACGTCCGATTGCAGCGGCGAATCCTTCTGCAGCACCTGCTCGGCCGTGCTGAAGGTTTGCCGCGCCGCGCCCAGCGTTTCCTTCATCTCCGGCAGCACCTGGGCGTCGAGCTGCTTGAACAGGCCGTTGGCGCTCTTCAGCGTCGTGTTCAGGTTCGCCGCGATGTCGGCGTAGGGCACCTGGTCGAGCTTCTTGACGATGCTGGCGATCTGCGTCTGCAGCTCGTCCAGGCTGTTCGGCACCGTCGGCACCTCCATCGGGTACTGCTTGAAATCGAGCTTCACCGGCGCCGCTTTCGGGAAGAAGTCCAGCGCGATGTACAACTGGCTGGTGAGCAGATTGCCGGTGCGCAGTTGCGCGCGCAGGCCGCGGCTGACCATGCGCTCCAGCACGTCGTGGCCGGCGTTGCGGTACTCGTTCTCCAGCGTCTCCTGGAAGCGCTTGCCCAGGCGGCCCGGATACAGGTCCACCGTCACCGGCATGCGGAAGGCCTTCTTCTCGGCGTCGTATTCGACCCCGACGGTGCGCACCTCGCCCAGCACGATGCCGCGGAAGTCGACGCTGGCGCCGGGCGACAGGCCGCGCAGCGACTGGTCGAAGTAGAACACGGTGGTGATCGGCGCGCCGTCCGGCTCGCGCATCGCGCTGGCCTGGTCGGCCGCCAGCGGGAAGACGGCGCCGGCGCCGGCCAGCTCGTCGGGCCGCTGGCCGTTCTGCGACTCGAAGGCGATGCCGCCCACCAGCATCGCCGCCAGCGACTGCGTGTTCACCTTGAAGCCGTTCGAATCGAGGCGCACGTCGACGCCGCTGGCGTGCCACCAGCGCGAATTCTTGCCGACGAAGGGATCGTAGGGCGCGTTGATGAAGACCGTCATGCTGACGCCCTGGCCGGCCTTGTCGAGGGCGAAGCTGATCACCTGGCCGACCTGCACGCGGCGGTAGAAGATGGGCGAGCCGACGTCGATCGAGCCCAGGCTCTCGCCGTGCAGGGTGAACATCTTGCCCTTCTGCCCGCCGACCACCAGCGGCGTGTTTTCCAGGCCGACGAAGTCCTGCTTGCTGTCCTCGGACTTGCCGGCGTCGACGCCGATGTAGGCGCCCGAGAGCAGCGTGCTCAGGCCCGTGACGCCGCTCGCGCCTATGCGCGGGCGCACCACCCAGAAGCGCGTGTCGGCGGCCGTGAAGCGCTTCGCCTCCTTGCTCATGTCGATCGTCACCTGCACCTTCGACAGGTCCGGATCGAGCGTGATGGCGCGCACCACGCCGATGTCGACGTCCTTGTACTTGACCTTGGTCTTGCCCGGCTCCAGGCCGTCGGCGCTGTGGAAGCTGACGTTCACCGTCGGCCCCTGGTCGAGCACCGACTTGGCCACCAGGCCGGCGCCGATCAGCGCCGCCAGCAGCGGGATCAGCCAGACCAGCGAGGGCAGCCAGCGGCTGGCCGCCTCGACGTCCGGTTCGGGCGGCAGCGGCGCCGCCGCTGGGTGGGCGCTGGCGCCCTCTTTGTCAGACATGTGCTTCTCCATGGGGTAACTGAGGTTCGGCGTCGATCGGGTCCCAGATCAGGCGCGGGTCGAATTGCATCGAGGCCAGCATGGTCAGCACGACGACCGAGCCGAAGGCTAGCGCGCCCGGCCCGGCCGTGATGACGGCCAGCGCCTGGAAGCGCACCAGCGCGACCGTCAGCGTGACGACGAAAATGTCCAGCATCGACCAGCGGCCGATGAATTCGACCAGGCGGTACAGCCGGGTGCGCTGCTGCGGCCGCCAGCGCGAGCGCCGCTGCGCCGTCCAGGCCAGCAGGGTCAGCACCGCCAGCTTGAGCATCGGCACGACGATGCTGGCGATGAAAATGATCGCCGCCATGCCCTTCGAGCCGCTGTTCCAGAAGAACACGATGCCGCTCATGATGGTGTCGTTCTCGATGCCGAACAGGGTGCGCGTGTACATCACCGGGTACAGATTGGCCGGCACGTAGAGTATCATCGCCGCGATCAAGAGGGCCCAGGTGCGGTTCACGCTGTCGGGGCGGCGCCGGTGCAGCGCGCAGCCGCAGCGCGCGCAGCGCGCCCGTCCGGCGCCGGCGGCAACCGGCGTCACCAGCCCGCAGGCGTGGCAGGGCAGCAGCGCCGCGCCGGACGCCAGCAGGGCCGCGTAACTGCGCCGCGGCGGCGGGCGCGGCGCCATGTCGTCGGCCAGGTCCCACAGCGCCTTCGGATCGACCGCCAGCACCAGCGCCAGCAGCAGGGTCAGCGCGCCGAAGGCGAACAGGCCGGGATGCGGCACGACGTGCGCCAGGCTGGTCATCTTGATGACGGTGATCAGGATGCCGATCATCAGCACCTCGGTCATGCCCCACCGGCGCGCCGCCTGCACGGCGCGCAGCACGCGGTGCAGGCCGGGCGCCAGCACGCCGGCGCGCAGGCCCAGCGCCACGTACAGCAGCGCGCCCAGCTCCACGGCCGGGAAGAGTATCGTGAAGAAGAACACCATCGCCGCCACCACCTGCATCTGCTCCGACCACAGCACGGCGATGGCGCCGAGCAGGGTGGCGCTGGAATGCAGGCCGTTCACCTCCAGCGCGACGATGGGGAAGAACTGGGCGATCAGGAACACCAGCGCGGCGCCCAGCGTCAGCGCGACCACCCGGTTCAGGTCGGCCGCGCCGCCCCGGTAGAGCGGCGCGCGGCAGCGCGTGCAGCGGGCCCGCTCGCCCCGGCGCAGGAGGCGCTTGCGGTGCAGCACGCCACAGTCGTGACAACTAATCAGTTCGTATCGATGCACAGGTATGCGGCGGCTTTATTCATGGCGCCTATCATACGGTATTGCCGCTGACTTAACAGCAAAAACGCCGCGGCGAAACGGTGCCCGAATCCCCCTTCCCGCCCGCCTCACGCCGCGCGGGCGGCGATGGAGCGGCCGCTGCGGCGCTCCTCGAGGAACAACTGGGCGATGGCGTCGGCGTCCACCGGCCGGCTGAAGTAATAACCCTGCATCTCGTCGCAGCCGTTGTCGTGCAGGAAGGCGCGCTGCGCCTCCGTCTCGACGCCCTCGGCCACCACCCGCAGGTTCAGCTTGTGGCCCAGCGAAATGACGGCCGTGGCGATGGCGCGGTCGTCCTCGTCCTCGGGCAGCGCGCGCACGAAGGACTGGTCGATCTTCAGATGGCCGATCGGGAAGCTCTTCAGCGCCGACAGGCTCGAATAGCCGGTGCCGAAGTCGTCGATCGACAACTGCACGCCCATCGCCTTCAACTGGCGCATCTTCGCCAGCGCCTGCTGCAAGTCCTGCATGATCAGGCTCTCGGTCAGCTCCAGGCCCAGATAGCGCGCCTCCAGCCCGCTCTCCCGCAGCGCCAGCGCGACCCGGCCGACCAGATTGTCCTCCTTGAACTGGCGCGCCGAGATGTTCACCGACAGCGTCACCGGCGCCAGGCCGGCGTCCTGCCAGGCGCGGTTCTGCCGGCAGGCGCGCTGCACCACCCAGTCGCCGATCGGCACGATCAAGCCGTTTTCCTCGGCCAGCGGGATGAACACGTCCGGCGCCACCATGCCCAGTTGCGGATGCTGCCAGCGGATCAGCGCCTCGATGCCGACGATGCGGCCGCTGGACAGGTCCACCTGCGGCTGGTACAGCAGGCGGAACTCGCCGCGCTCCAGCGCGTCGCGCAAGCCCTCCTGCAGGGCCAGCTTCTGCTGGATCTTCTGCTTCATCTCGCCGGTGTAGCTCTGATAGTTATTGCGCCCCAATTCCTTGGCGCGGTACATGGCCGCGTCCGCGTTCATCAACAGGGCGTTGCTGTCCGTGCCGTCGGCCGGATAACTGGCCAGGCCCATGCTGCAGGTGACCTGCAGGCGCTGCCCGGCGATGTGCACCGGCTGGGCGATGGCGGCGCGGATGTTGGCCAGCACCCGGGCCACGCCGCCGGCCTGCTCGGCCAGCTCGCTGAGGACGATGACGAATTCGTCGCCGCCCAGGCGCACCACCGTATCGGCGGGGCGCGCGCACAGCAGCATGCGGTCGGCCACCGTCTTCAGCAATTCGTCGCCGGCGTTGTGGCCCAGGCTGTCGTTGATCAGCTTGAAATGGTCGAGGTCGAGGAAGGCCACCGTCACCGCGCGGCCGTAGCGCTGGCCGTAGAACATGGCCAGTTTCAGGCGCTCGTCGAGCAGCGTCCGGTTCGGCAGGCCGGTCAGCGCGTCGTGCTGGCCCAGGTAGCGGATCTGCTCCTCGGCGTGCTGGCGGCCGATGGCGATGCCGGCGATGCGCGTGGCCATGTCGATCAGGCGCAGCTCGGCGGGGTCCGGCGCGCGCACGCGGCGCGCGTACAGGGCGAAGGTGCCGAGGATCTTCCCGTCGGCGTGCGTGATCGGCGTCGACCAGCAGGCGCGGAAACCGTACGGCGCCACCAGCGCGCGGTAATCCTCCCACAGCGGGTCCTGCTCGATGTCGCTGACGTACACGGCGTGGCCGCAGTACACCGCCGTGCCGCAGGAGCCCACCTTGGGCCCGACGGCGATGCCGTCGATGGCCTCGACATAGTCCGGCGGCAGGCTGGGCGCGGCGCCGTGGCGCAGATGCCGGGCGTCGTCCTCGAGCAGCAGCACGGAGGCCACCATGCCCTCGATCTGCGATTCGATCAGGTGCACCAGGCTCTCCAGCACGTCGGCCAGCGGCGTGCTGGAGGCGATCATTTCCAGCACCCTGCCCTGCTTGATCCAGAGCGCCTCGGCGCGCTGCCGCACCACCGCCTCGTCCTGCAACTGGGTGTTCTGCCGGGCCAGCCTTTGCTGCGCCTGGCCCAGCTCCAGGGTGCGCCCCTCGAGTTGCAGGCGGTCGTGCAGGAAGCGCTGCACGGCGCGCGCCATGTCGCCGATCTCGTCGCCGGAATCGAGCGGCAGGCCGCCCGCCGCCGGTTCCTGCAGCAGATGGCGGCGGATGTCCTGCAGGCGCGCCAGCACATGCCGGCCGAAGAAGAAGCGCCCCACCAGCCAGGCCAGCAGCACGCTGGCGCACAGCGTCGCCAGCACCCAGCGCTGCTTGCGGTTGGCGGACTCCACCACCCCTTGCAGGGCGGCGCGGTAGTCGCGCGTGAAATGCAGCGACTGCGCGGTGGCGGCGCCGGCCAGCGCCGCCGCCTGGCTCTGCAGCTCGGCGTGGAAGCGGCGCAGCGTCTGCCGTTCCTTGATCAACTGGCGGCGCAGCGCGAACACCTCGCCGCCCGCGCCGCGCGCG
>JANXSQ010000399.1 GCA_025356595.1 Janthinobacterium sp.
GCTCGGCGGCGGCAAGGACATTGGCGGCTGCGGCGACGGGCTCGGGCGCCGGCTGCGCTGCCGGGATCACCGCAGCCGGTTCGGACACGGGCGCGGACACTGGCACGGGCGCAGGCACAGGTGCGGGCGGCACGACGATTACCATCGGCGCGGGCAAAGGCGGCGGCGCCGCCGGCGCCCGCATGGCGCGCCAGCCCAGCACGGCCGCGCCGCCCAGCAGCGCCGCCAACAGGGCGGCCAGTATCAGCAGCAGGGACGAACGGCGTTCGCGCGCCGGCACCGGCCGCACCTCCGCCTGCGGCGCGGCGCCGGCCGGATTGCCGCGCGCGTCGAGGTCTTGCAACATTTTATTAATCAGACTCATTTTGTCAGTGCCCAGGTTAGTCCGCAGGCGGCGATCAGCAATCCGGCGCCGGCCAGCCACGGCCAGCGCCGTCGCTTGCTGGCCAGGGTGTCGCGCGCGGCGGCGGCCACGTGTTTGCGCGCCACTTGTTGTTTGCCTTCGCCGTAGCCGAGCATCAGCGCCTTGTGCGCGAGGATGTTGACCAGGCGCGGGATGCCGCCGCTGGCGTTGTAGAGTTTGCCCACGGCGCCCCGGCTGAACAGGCGGCTACCGCTGAAGCCGGCCACGCGCAGGCGGTGGGCGATGTAGTATTCCAGGTCGTCGCGCGTCAGCGGCCCCAGGTGATAGTGGAAGGTGATGCGCTGCGCCAGTTGGCGGATGGAGTCCAGCTCCAGGTGGCGGTTCAGTTCCGGCTGGCCGAACAGGACGATCTGCAGCAGCTTGCGCTTTTCCGTTTCCAGGTTGGTCAGCAGGCGCAGCGCTTCCAGGCTTTCGATCGGGATGGCCTGGGCTTCGTCCAGGCACAGCAGCACGCGCTTGCCCTCCTCGGCCAGCGCCAGCAGGCGCAGGTTGATCGATTTCAGCAACTGGTGCTGGTCGACGTCTTTTTCCAGCGCGATGCCCAACTCGTCGGCCAGCGCCAGCATCAGCGTGCGCGGCTCGAGATAGGGATTGGGAATGTAGGCGGTGACGAAGTCCTCGCCCAGCGTGGCCATGAACTTGCGGCACAGCAGGGTCTTGCCGGTGCCGACCTCGCCGGTGATCTTGATGAAGCCTTCGCCGTTCCTGGCCGCCACCAGCAGGGTGTTCAGCGCCTCCTGCGAGTGCGGGCTGGTGAAGAAGAAGCTGGTGTCGGGCGTGATGCCGAACGGCACCTCACGCAAGCCGAAGTGGGCCTTGTACATGCTTATTGCCGTCCCTTGGGGCGGCGCGGATCGAGCGCTTCGATGCGCCGGCCGGCGTCCAGCAAGTCTTCGTTCCAGCTGCTGGCGCCCTCGACGATGGTGGGCTTGATCAGCACCACCAGTTCGCGCTTTTGCGTGGTCTGTCCGGTGTTGCGGAACAGCGCGCCCAGCACCGGCACGTCGCCGGCGCCCGGCACTTGCGAGCGGTCGGCGTTGGTCGATTGGCGCATCAGGCCGCCGATGGCGACGATGCCGCCGTCCTGGCCGCGCACCATGCTGTCCATTTCCGAGGTGTTCGAGGCGGCCAGCGGCAGCGTCAGGGTGCCGGCCGCGCCGAGGTTGATGTCCTTGGTGATGGTGGTGACCTGGCTGACGGACGGGTGTACGTGCAGGATGATGTTGCCGCGGTCGTCGATCTGCGGCGTGACGTCGAGCACGACGCCGGAGAAGAACGGTTGCAGCGTCACGTTCGGGCTGGTGGTGGCGCCGGACGCGCTGGTGTTGGTGGTGGTGCTCACGCCGGTGACGTAGAACTCGTCGGTGCCGATCTTCAGC
Source organism: Janthinobacterium sp. (assembly GCA_025356595.1). Classification (GTDB taxonomy): domain Bacteria; phylum Pseudomonadota; class Gammaproteobacteria; order Burkholderiales; family Burkholderiaceae_D; genus Janthinobacterium. The sequence continues at coordinate 1,804 of JANXSQ010000399.1, forward strand.
ACGGCCTTCTGGTTGTTCAGCGTGGCGATGCGCGGACTGGACAGCACGTGCACCGAGCCTTGCGATTCAAGGAAGGAGATCATGGCCGCGAAGTTGCTGGTCTGGAAGGCCAGGCCGAACAGGGAGCCGGCCGCCGTGGCCGCCGCGCCCAGGTTGTAGCCGGTGCTGGTGGAGATGCCGGTCGGGCCGAGGGTGGTCATGGTGGGCGGCTGGACCCCGCCGGCCGGCAAGGGCGCCAGCGCCGCGCCGGGCGTCACGAAGCCGGTCGAGATGCGGTTGTCGTGGCGGCTCTTGATCGAGGCGAAGGAGGCCCAGTTGATGCCGCTCTGGAAGCTGTCGTTGAGTTGCACTTCGAGGATCTTGGCCTCCAGGATCACCTGCCGGTCGACCGACACCTGCGTCGCCTTCAGGTACAGGTCGACGTTGCGCAGTTCCTCCGGCATGGCGCGGATGACGACCACGCCCGACTGGGGACTGAGGACGACGTTGCGGCCGTCCTTGCCGACGCCGACGATGGCTTCCAGCGAAGCCTTCAGTTCAACCCAGAAATCGCTGTTCGAGGTGGTGTTGACGTTGCTGCTGTCCTGCGCCTGGCTGCTCTGGCCCGGCTGTTGGCCCTGCTGCTGGCCCGGTTGCTGCTGGCCGCCGTTCTGGCCGCCGTTGCTCTGGCCCGAGTTGAGCTGGCCGGCGTTGCCCACCGAGGTGGAGGAGACGCGCAGGTTCGAGCTGCCTTTGCGGTTGCCGGTCAGGTAATTGACCTGGAACATGCGCGTTTGCATGGTGGCCGGACGCACGGTGATGCGCGTGCCCTCCACCCGGTAGTCGTAGCCGTACAGCTCGCGCACCGCGTCCAGCGTCTCGAACAGGGTGACGTCCTTCAGGTTGGCCGAGATGGTGCCGGTGATGTCCGGATGCAGCAGCATGTTGTAGCGCGTGCCGACCACGATGGAGTTGAAGAACTGCTGCGCCGGCACGTTGTTGAAGGAGACGTTGAAGCGCTCGTCGAGGGCGGCGCGGGTGTTCGGCAGTTGCCCCGCCAGCGCGCTGACGGGCGGCAGCAGGGCGTCGGCGACGGCGTCGGGCTGGCTGGCCGGGCCCGTCGTGGCGTTCGTGGCGGCCTTCATTTGCGCGTTGATGGCGTTGAAGGTGTCGCGTTTCGGCTGGGCGCTGTTGCAGCCGTACAGGCCGACGCTGGCGCCCAGGGCGCATGCGATGATCAGGTTCTTGTGCATTCTCGTCCGCTCTATATTGTTATGCATATTCTTTATCGCTGCGCCGGGGTGGCGCTGGTCTTGACGGGAAACAGGCGCAGCGTTTCCAGCGCCTTGCCGCGCCTGAGCACGACCTCGCCGGCGTTGATGCGGTACAGCACGGCGTCGCCCACCTTGCCGCCCACGCGCACCGTCTGGCCGCTGATGACGGCGACGCGCCGTCCGCCCGGATTGCGCGAAATCAGGATCGACTGCAATTGCGGCGCGCCCGGCGCCAGCTCGGCCATCTCGCCCGGCGCCAGCATCTGCGCCGTCGGCGGCCGGGTCGGGTCCTGCAGGGTTTGCGCCGCCAGCGGCAGGCATGCCAGCGCCAACAGCGCGGCGCCGATGCGCGACGGCGCGTTCACAGTGCGATCCATTTCGGGTCCAGGCTCAGGGTATAGAGGGTCAGCGTCAGGCGCGCCGTCGGGTAGTTTTCGCTGTTCAAGTTGGCCTTGCCCCAGAATAATTGCGTCGGCATCGCCTCCAGCGCCTCCATGTAGGCGACCATGTCGAGGTAACTGCCCTGCAGCACCACCTCCACGCCATGCCGGTACAGCAACTGGTTCGGCTTCACCGCGACCGGGGCGGCGGGCGCGGCCGGGGCAACCACCGGCGTCTTCGCCTTCAGCCACATCTTGCTGACGTCGTTCATCTCTTCGGCCTCTTCGGCCGGAACCGGGTCGACGAAATGGCCGTCCGTCAAACCGCTGGGCGGCAGGGTTTTCAGCGACAGCAGGCGCAGCTTGTTGTTCCCCTTCAGCAGGCTCTCCAGCAGGACGACGATTTTGTCCGGCGCCACCAGGCCTTTTTGCATGGCGCGCAGGGCGCCGCCCAGTTGCGCCACCTCGTCCTTGAGATGGCTCAGGCGCTCTCGGTCGGCGCGGTCCGGGTCCTCGCTGTGGGCCAGCATGGCTTGCGCCACCTCGGCGTCGATGCCGGCGATCTGGTTCTGTTGCTGGCGGAATTCGCCGAGCAGCGCTTTTTGCCGCGCGAACAGGGGGTCGAGCAGGCTGAAATAGATCAGGAAACTCAGCAAGGCGACGGCGGCGCCGAAGCCCATGACGCGCTCGCGCAGGCTGAGGGCGTCGATGCGGGCGGCCAGTTTCAGAAAGGCTTGTTTCATTTCTTCACCTCGGCGGCCGTGGCCTGCAGGCTGAATTCCAGGTAGGCGGGCGGCGCGGCCGGCGTGGCCGGTGGAGTGGCCGCCGCGTCCTCGCCGGCCGGCGTGGCGCGCTTGCGCGCCGGCGTCAGTTCCAGGCGGGCGAAGGATTTCCCTTTCAGCACGGTTTCGCCGGACAGCGCCGCTATATAGTCCGGCAGCAGGCCGGGCGCCAGCACCCTGCCCTGCAGGCCGATGGCGTTGCCGGCGCCGACGATGGCGACGTCGGTCAGCCACAGGCCGTCGATGCGCCTGCGCGCGAAGGCGCGGAAGTACGGCGAATAGCCGCGCGTGCTGCCGAACTCGCCGCGCTGCAGGATGGTCTGCACTTGCAGCAAGGACTTGCGTTCGGCCTCGGCCTGGGCGATCTCGCCGTCCAGTTCCTTGTCCTTCGGGCGCGGCGCGAAGCTGGCCGTGACCGTGGCCTTGCGCGCCTCGCGCACGCCCAGTGCGCTCTTGCCGGCCGCCGCCTGGCGCGCCAGGGTGTCGACCTGCACTTTGCCGTAGTAGGCCAGCAGCAGGCCGCCGGCGAGGAGCAGGCCGAGCGCCTGCGCCATCGCACGCGCCGACAGGTAGTTTTTCTGCGGCAGCAGCGCCGGGTTGAAGAGGTTGATTTTCTGGCTCACGGCGCGCCCCCTTCCAGGCGCAGCGCGGCACCCAGGGTCAGGAAGTGGCGCGCCTGGCCGGCCGCCTCGCGCAGCGTCGGCGCCTGGCCTAGGTCGAACACCGCCTCCAGATCGAATTCTTCGACCGGCATGTAGAGATTGCCGGCCAGGTAGGCGTGCAGGCCGGCCGCGCCGGTCGGCGCCAGCATCAGCTTGGCGACGGCGATGAAGTGGAACTGGCGCTCGAAGTGGTCGAGCGAACGCTGCAGCTCCAGGGTGATTTTGTCGTGGTGTTGGCGCTGCTTGTCGGCGTCGGCGTCGAGCAATTGTTCGAGGCGCACGTCGATGCGCCGCGACAGGTAGAGTTCGGCGTTGAAGGTCACCGTCAGCAGGCCGCCGTCGGCGTCGAAGGAGAGCATCGCCAGGCCGCGCCCGGCCGGCTCCAGCAGCGCCGAGATGTTGCGCTGCGCCAGGTCGGGAATATCGATCGCGCACAGGCGCAGCTTGCTGCCGAGCAGCAGGTTCTGCTGCGCGGCGATGACGCTGTTGCGCGCCGCCGCCGCGAACAGGCTCTGGCCGCGCCCGGCCGCGTTCTGCTCCAGCGGGATATCCAGGGTGTCGATGGTGGCTTCGGCCACCGGGAAATCGAGCATATCCTTCAGGCGCCAGCGCAGCGCCGTCTTCAGTTCGGCCGGCGGCACGTTGGGCGCCTCCACCGACAGCAGTTGATAATCGGCCGCGGCCAGCAGATTGGTGCAGGGGAAGTCGGCGGCGTGCGCCTCGCGCTTCAGCTTCTCCAGCGCGGCGCCGGCCTCGCCCGCGCGGCCCGGATAGAAGGCGCTCCACTCCACCACCGGCCTGGCGCCGGCGACGCGCTTGACAACGGCGCCGCAAACCCCCTCGGCGGCGAAGGAAATCGCCAGCCAGCCTTCGTTTTTCTGTGCTTTTACAAATAGACCCATGCCAACCATCTCGATGATTACCCACTGCGGAGAAAGACCCCGCAGTTGATTGATTATATTCAAGTTTCAGTGCTTATTCGGCCCATATTTGCGCCAAAGCAAAATTCCCCCGCAAATTACTTTGCCTTAGTCACACTTTTCCGCCAGCCGCCGGCTAATACAATTCCCGCAGGTAGATGAACTGGCCGCGGTACTGGCCGAACACCAGGCGCCCTATCGTGCTCGGCAGCCACACGGGATTGTTCAACTGCACGTCGACGCTGCCGTTGTTGCCGCTGCCCGGCGCGTGCAGGTAGAGCTTGGCGGCGCCCTTCAGCGCCGTGACCGTCGTCAGGCCGGTCACACCCACCAGCGCCGCACTGCACGGCGGGCCGAGTTTCTTGGTGCAACGGCTGTAGGCGATGCCGGTGCTGCTCACGGCGCTGCCGTTGGCGCCCGTGTCCTGCTCGTTGTCGCGCCAGCCCGTCGTCGCGCCGGCGAAGTATTGCGCCTGCATGTTCACCGGCATCATCAACAGCTCGGAGCCGTAGTTGTTCGCCAGTTGCAGGCGCCCGCTGACGATGGCCAGGCCGCCCTCGGTGCTGGCCGTGCCGTGCAGCGAGGTGACGCCGTCGCCGCTGCCGGCCGTCTCGGCGGCGCGCACATACACGAAGGTGGGCGGCGCCAGGTTGGTGGCGCGCGGCGCGGCGCTGCTGTAGGCCAACGGGAAGCTGTAGGTGAAATTGGGTGTGACGGTGAAGGTGGCGGGGGGTGGGGGTATGGACGTGCCGGGGTCGCTCACGCCGGCGATAAAGTTGCTCGCCAGCAGAGCGGCCGGCGCCAGCGTCGAGCCGAGCGGCACCAGCGGCGGGTTCTGCGTCGTGCTGCTGCCGGCCGCGTTCCAGACCGACACGGTGACGGGCCGGGCGAACACGCCGGCGTAATTCCTGGTCGTGGCGCCGGCGGCGTTGACGGCCGTGGTCCGCAAAGTGAAGGCCTGGCGCGAATACGCCAGCGTGGCCGCCGTGGCCGGACAAGCCAGCGCCGCCGGGCAGGCCAGCAGCCCGGTGGGCAGGGTCACGAAATGGTCCGGATAGAAACGCCCCACGTTCAACGTGGCGCCGGTGATGGCGCCGCCGCCCAGATAGTTGCCGCCCACCAGAGCCACGTTCAACTCGATGATGCCGACGTCGGGAAAGACGAAATTGCTGCCGCTGGCCGCGCCGTTGCTGATCGCGCCGAAGTTGCCAGTCAGCAACGGCACGATCGGGTCCATGTCCACGAATACGCCGTCCGTGTCGCTGGCGCGCGCGGGACTGGCCACCACCACCTGCGCCGGCGTGCTTTCCCGTCCGAAATTGCTCGCCGCGATGGGCACGAGACCGCCCGTCATGGCCGTCCAGCTCAGCTTGAACGGCGCGCCGGCGGCGACGAAGGCGCCGTTGCCGGCGTCGGCCGGGGAGGTGGCCGGATTGGCGCCACCGGCCAGCGTGTTGGCCGTCAGCACCAGACTGAGGGGCCGGGAGACGAAAGCGCCGGTGCTGCCCAGGCGGTTGCTGTTGTCGCTCATGTACAGCTCGATGCGGCCGACGTCGGCGTACTGCAGGGTATTGTTGACGTTGACGGTGGGCACGCCGCCCGGGAACACCAGGCCATTGAATGCCGACCAGGCGCTGTTGCTCGGCGCCGGCAGCGCGCCGCTGCCCACGCACAGGGGTAATTTATTCCCCGTCGCGCTGACGCTGGTGAAAGTGGCCTGCTTGCCGGCGGCGGCGATCGGATCATGGCAGGACAAGGCGAATTTCATCTGCACCGTCGTCGCCGAGCTGCTCAGACTGGTCGGCACGCCGTTGCTGACGTAGGTGATGTATAGACCGGCGATGGGCACGTCGGCGATCCGGGTGCCCGGCACCAGGATCTTGCAGGGCTGGCCCGGTGTGCCGAAAGCCTGGTTGTGCGCGCACACGGCGTCGGTGAACACATACGAGGGCGTGAACAGCGCGGCGCCGATGATGGAGCTGACGTTGGCCGTGTTGTTGCCGTCGTAATAATCGAACAGCGCCCCGGCCACCGTCGCGCTGGTGGTGACGGTGCCGCTGGCGTTGGCGGCCGCCGTCACCGCGATGGTCAGCGGCTTCAGGGTGTCGCCCACGGCCAGCGGTCCGGGGTTGCTGCAGGTGACCGTCTGCCCGGCCGTTGAACAACTCCAGCCGATTCCACCGGCCGCGCCGACGATGAAGACGGACGGCAGGGTGTCGGTGACGATGATCGGGCCGGCTTCCGTCATCGGCCCGTTGTTGCCGACCGTGATGGTGTAGATGCTGGTCTTCGACTGCGCCAGCGGACCGTCCAGCGCCATCGTGATCGAGCGGTCGGTGGCGGGCACGTTCGGCGCGGCGATGATTTCCGCGTTCAGCAACACCAGGTCGGCCCCCGAACTGTAGTAGGTGCTGGCCGAGGTCTGGTTCGACTGGATGGTCGGGCTCTTCACCGTGTAGGCGTCGAAATCGATGCCGTAGGAACTGGCGTCGTTGTTGATGTTGCTGGCCGAGTTGAATTGGTTGCCGGACGGGTTCATGGTGTCGACCATGCCGATGCCGTTGAAGCGCAAATCCTCGCCGCCGCCCGACAGCGTCGTGTCGCCCTCCCAACTGATGTGGCCGATGCGGCCGGTGGCGCTGCCGATCGGGTTGGGCGTCAGGAAATTGCTCAGGTTCAGGGTCAGCGAGGAGTTGCGCACGAATTGCAGGCCCTCGTACAAATTGAGCACGCGGAAGGTTTCGCCGACGTTGGAATAGATCACCAGCAACTGGAAACCGCCCAGCACCGCCTCCACGCCGCAATACGGGTCATTGTTGTCGACGCTCAGGCCGGACATCACATAGTTGCCGTTGCGTTTGGCGACGACCTGGGCCGTGACGTCGGCGGCGCCGCTGAAAAAATCATAGCCGACCGTCGCCGTGGTGTACTGGCGGCTGCCGGGCGCGGCCACCGCCACGCCATCCATCACCACCGCGAGGTCGGGCGTGCTGCCCGAAGCGGCCCAGTACAACTGCGCGTTGAGCACCGTCGCGCCCGTCGGGATGCCCGACAGCACCGCCGTCACCGCGCCGCCGCTCACCAGCGAGCAGGGGTCGCTGGTGTTGGCCTTGGAGCGCAGCGTCTTTTGCGTGCCGGTGAAGTTGACGTTGCCGGCGAAGCTCTTGAACAGGGAAATCGGCGTGTCGGCGCGCGCCGCCGCCGCGCCGAGCAGCAGGACGGCGCCCAGCAGCCAGGCCAGCGCCCCGCTACGGCGCTTCAAACTGCACACTGAGGACGCGCTGCACATAGTCGGCATTGTTGCTCCAGTTCGGACACGCGCCGTTGGCGTCGGGCAGATTGCAGGCCGTCGCCTTGACTTGGTAGACGAACAGCTTGACGCCGTTGGGATTGACGCTGCCGCTGGTCGTGGGCGTGCACACGACGATGACGCTGAAATTGCTCAGGCTGGTACCGGCCGGCATGACCAGGCGCTCGAAGCCGACCGGGCCGGTGCAGACGCCGCTGCGGCGTTGGCGGTACAAGCCGTATTCGATACCGGCGCGGGCCGCCTGGTAGGCGCGCGCGCCGAGCAGGTCGAGCGAGGCGCCGGCCTGCTGCGCCGTGGACAGCGTCACCATCGCCACGCCCATGCCGGCCAGCACCACCAGCAGGAAGATCGCCGTCACCAGGCCGAAGCCGGCGCCGCGGCCGCGCCGCCGGACGAGATCGATGCGCGGCGCCCTCATGGCGTGTTGTCCACGTGCACCTGATGGAACAGGACGATGGGCGCGTCGGAGGTGGCGCCGGGCCGCTGCAGCGTCAGCACAATCTCCACCAGCGCGCTGTGGGTGTTCGCCAGCGCGGTGTAGCTGAAGGTGCAGGCGGCCACGTTGCTGGCGATGAGGGCGCCGACGCCGGCCGGCGGCGTGCTCTGCGCGGCGACGATCTGGCCGTTGCTGAGGTAGCGCGTGAGCGTGCCGGCGGCGGCGTTGAAATAATAGGTGACGGTGCCGCTGACCACCTGGAAACGGTTCGACGGCGAACTCATCATCGGATCCTGGACGGCGAAGGGATTCGAGCCCAGCGTGACGGTGTTGCCGCTGATGGCGCTGACGGCGGCGACGTTGCCGCCGGTGTAGGCGTCGGCCGGCGGATAGTCGGGGCCGAGGTTGTAGACGACGATGAAATCGCCCACGTTGATCTGCTGCTGCGCCGTCGGCACCGCGCCCAGCATGTCGAAGCTACGCTTGCTGCCGTCGGCGAAATCGAGCGGGTGGCCGGCCGCCAGGCCGTCATCGGCGGACTGGTAGCGCCCGCCCGTCTTGGTGAGCAGGAAGCCCAGCGAATTGGCGGTAACGCGGATGCTGTTCGGCAGCGCCAGGCGCACGTCGCGGCTGATGCGCCGCACGGCCGTGTCGGCGATGTCGCTCATCTCGACGCGCGCCGCCGTGTCGGCGTAGCTTTGCAGGGGCGCCTTGATGAAGACCGCGACGATGCCGCCCAGGATGCCGGTGATGACGATGACGATCACCGCCTCGATCAGCGTGAAGCCCGCCTGCGCCGCCCGCCTCATATCGCGTTCGGCGCGTAGCGCGTGCGGTAGCCGTCGAGAACCACGCTGTCGTTGGCGTAGTTGACGGTGACGGTGATGCGCAGCACCTCCATCGCGGTCGGCGCGGCGCCGGACGGGATCTGCCCCAGCGTCTCGGGCGTGATGCTCAGCGTGGCCGTGTAGCCGGCCGTCGGCAAGGGACTCAGGTTGACGCTGGCCAGCACGCCGGCGCTGTTGAAGGCGGCCTGCGCGACGCCGAACTTGCTGACGTAATCGTTGACGTTGTCGTAGGGGCGCGTCTCGCCGTTGTCCGGGCCGACGTTTTCCACCGTGCCCTGGCAATCGAGCGGACCGACGGCGGCGCTGCCGGCCGTCTGGGCCTGGGCGTCGCTGGGATCGCAATAGCTGAAGCCGGCCAGTTCGACCTCCTCCAGCAAGGCCTCGGCGATCAGCAGCGCCTGCTTGCGCGCGAGCGGATCGGCGCTGCCGGCCACGCTGCGGCTCATCACCATCGTCAGGCCGCCGACGGCGATGCCGATGATCACCATGAACATGATCAGCTCGATCATGCTGATGCCGCGCTGGCGCCGCGTCGATGCCTTAATGGACATAGCCGGTCTCCGCCTCGACCGTGATCGGATAATCGCTGCCGCCGCCGCTGACCGTCAGCACCGTGGTGGCGAAGGTGGAGACCAGCACGCCGTCGGCGTCGGTGGAGGCGTACGGCCGGCCCAGGGCGCTGAAATAGAAAGAGGTGTAAGCCGGCGCGCGCGCGTAGCTGACGCCGGCGGGCAGGCCTTCGCAATTCCAGTCGGAGGCGCCGGAACACGCCGCCAGCGTGGTGCCGGAGGCGCTGTTGCCGCCCGAGGGCGGACGCACCCGATTGCCGCTTGAGCAAGCGGGATCGCTCTGATAATTGAAACACAGGGCCACGCTTTGGCCGTCCAGGCGCACGAACACCGAGCGGTTTTGCGCGATGGCGATTTTTTGGGCGTAGCGCAGCATGGCCTTGCTCTGATCGGCGTAGTTGCGGGCATCGAAGAGTTTGCGCTCGAAAAAGCGCGGCATGGCGAAGGCCGCCAGGATGCCGGCGATGATCATCACGGCGATCAGCTCGACCAGCGTGAAGCCGGCCTGCGCGGGAATGCGGAAGGGTAAAACTGTCATCGGGCCGGCGGCCGGCTTGCAAGCGTCCTGTCCCATGGGCGGACGCTCAAGCGAAGCGGGCGGCAACCCGATGACGGTACTGCATTATTAGCAGCTTGCCAAAGCTGGAGGAGTACCGACCAGCCCCGTCGCTTCCGTGTAGACCACGGCGCAGGTCAGATGCGTGGCATCGCTGGCGATCGATGTCGTAGTGGTTCCGGCTACGACACTGTAGTCGCTCAGACCGCCGGCCGCAACCACGATGCCGGCGATGGTAGGGTAGCCGGTGACGTTAACGTTAACATCCAAGCCTTCCATCTTGACGATCGTCGCCGCCGTCGTGGAAGAACCACGGGCCAGCCACGCCGCGTGGACGATGGAGGCGCCGGTCTGCATGGCCGCGCGCGCGGCCTGGACTTTCGCCAGGCGCGCATCGCCGCCCAGATCGGTGAACTTCGGCAAGGCCGTGGCTGCCAGTATCCCCAGGATGACGATCACGACGATCAATTCGATCAGGGTGAAACCCGCTTGTGCCTTGCTGGAAAAATTGCTAACTGACTGCCTTTTCATGCCATTCTCCAAAACATTGATGAAACCGTGGTCACGGTCGACGTGGGCCGCCAACCGTGTATTTACCTAGACAATTTACTCCCGAACTTGATCCAAGACAATACCTCTTGTGGCGAATTGCAAGCTATTTCCAGGCGCCGGCGCGGCGGACGGCCGAAGCTGGAAGCTCAGTGTCATGGGTGTTGTGCCAAGAAGACTTTTCCCGCCGCTCAACAAATACACCAACTTCCGCGTGGTCCTATCAAAATACCACTGCCCGCCAGCAATTTCGCCACGCGCCGGGGCATAGAATTCGCCGGCGTAATTGACCGGTTTCTCGGCCAGCCATTCCATCGGATTCTGCCCCGCCAGCCCGGGCACGGCGGCCTCCTTGCCGCTGGAGTACAACTCGCCCTGGCGCAACGTCAGGGCGACCCGCAGCAGGGCCGCTGTGCGTTCCACGGCGGCCAACTCGGCCTGCTCGCGGTAATACAGCAGGCGCGTCAGCAAGACCCCGCCCAACACGGCGACGACGATGGCCGCCACCGCGCTCTCGAACAAAGTAAAACCGCCGGCGCGACGCTTGTTGTTTCTCTGCGACAAAAGACGCGCCTTCATTTGTGCAGGGCCACCTTGCCCAAGTCCCATATCGGCAGGAAGATGCCCAGCGCCAGCACCAGCACCATCACGCCGAGGAAGGTGATCAGGATCGGTTCGATCTGCGCCGACAGGGTTTTCAGCTCGTAATCGACCTCGCGCTCGTACATCTGGGCGATTTCATCCATCAACTCGTCGAGCGAGCCGGACTCCTCGCCGACGGCGATCATCTGCAGCACCACCGGCGTAAACACCCCCGCCGCCACCGAGGTGCGCAGGATGCTGTCGCCCCGTTCGACGCCGTCGCGCATCTGCTCGACGCGCGAGCACAGATAGGTGTTGTCGACCGTCTGCGATACCACCGTCAGGGCCTGCACAATGGGCACGCCGCTGCGGCTGGACAGGGCGAAGCTGCGCGCGAAACGCGCCATGGTGCCCTTCAGGATGATCTTGCCGGCGATCGGCAGGCGCAGCTTGCGGCGGTCCCAGGTCATGCGCCCCTCCGGCGTGGCCAGCCAGGCGCGCACGCCGAAGGCGCCGGCCAGCGCCAGCGCCAGCAGTTGCGGCCAGTAATTCACCATGAAGGCGGAACTGCCGATGAGTACCCGCGTCATCAGGGGCAACTCGGCGTGGAAGGTGGCGAAGACCTTGACGAACTGCGGAATGACGAAGATGTTGACGACGACGATGGCCAGCAGCATCGCCACCACCACGAAGGTCGGGTAGCGCGTCGCGCTCTTGACGCGGGCGCGCATGTCGCGCTCGAACTCGAGATGGTCGAACAGGCGCAGGAACACCTCGTCGAGGCGCCCCGTCATCTCGCCCACGCGCACCATCGCCAGGTAGAAATTGGAGAACACCTCGGGGTGGCGGTGCATCGCCGCCGACAGTTCGCGGCCCGAGTCGAGCGACTCGCGCAAGTCCTTGATGACGCGCCCGAAGGTCTTGCTGATGGCCGATTCCTGCAGCCCGGCCAGGCCGCGCATGATGGGCACGCCCGCCTTGAGCAGGGTGTACAACTGGCGGCTGAACAACTGCACGTCCATCGACGTCACTCTCTTCTCGGTCAGGCGCTGCCACAGGCCAACCCCGTCCGCGCTCGCGCTGACGGCCTTGCTGGTCTGCTCGATCTCGACCGGCGTCGCGCCGGTGCCGGCCAGCTGGTCGGCGACGGCGCCGCTGTCGGCGCCCTCGAGGACGCCCTGCAGCAGATCGCCGTTCGCGTTCCTGGCTTTATAGGCGAAAAATGGCACGTCAATCCTCGATCTGGTTGCTGATGCGCATGGCCTCGGAGACCGTCGTGCGGCCCTGCACCACCAGTTGCACGGCGTGCCGGCGCAGGGTGTTGCCGGCCATCTGGGCCGCGCCCACCTTCAGGAAGTGCGAGGGATCGGCGTCGTTGGCGGCGTCGGCCACCGCCTGCGTCATCTCCAGCAACTCGTAGACGCCGGTGCGGCCCCGGTAACCCATGCCGTTGCAGTGCGAGCATCCCTTGCCGTGGAAATACTGGTTGCGGTCGACCAGCTCGCCCAACTCCTGGCGCAGCCATTCGCGCTCGGTGGGCAGCAGGGGATGCGGTTCGGCGCAGCTTTCGCAGATGACGCGCACCAGGCGCTGCGCCAGCACCGCCTGCAGCGAGCTGCCCACCATATAGCGCGGCACGCCCATGTCCATCAGGCGCAGCGGCGTGCTCAGGGCGTCGTTGGTGTGCAGCGTGGACAGCACCAGATGGCCCGTCATCGCCGCCCGCAAGCCGATCTGCGCCGTTTCCTGGTCGCGCATCTCGCCGACCAGCACGATGTCGGGATCCTGGCGCAGGGCCGAGCGCAGCACGCGGGCGAAATTGAGCTCGATCTTGTCGTTCACCTGCACCTGGTTGATGCCGGGCAGGCGGTACTCGACCGGATCCTCCACCGTGATGAGCTTCTTCTCCATCGAATTCAGTTCCGCCAGCGCGCAGTACAGGGTGGTGGTCTTGCCGCTGCCGGTGGGCCCGGTCACCAGCACCAGGCCGTTGGGGCGCTGGACGATGGCGCGGAAACGCTCCACCAGCGCCGCCGGCATGCCGATGGCGTCCAGGCGCAGGGTCGTGCCGCCCTGGTTCAGCAGGCGCATGACGACCGATTCGCCGTACTGCGTCGGCATGGTCGAGATGCGCACGTCGATGCGCTGGTTCTTGACGCGGATGGCGAAGCGGCCGTCCTGCGGCAGGCGTTTCTCGGAGATGTCCAGATCCGACATCAGCTTCAGGCGCAGCGCCAGCGAGGTGGCGATCTTGATGTCGGCCTCGGTCTGCAGGTGCAGCACGCCGTCGATGCGGAAGCGGATCTGCAGGCGTCCCTCCTGCGGCTCGATGTGGATGTCCGAGGCGCGCACCTGGGTGGCGTCGTCGAACACCGACTGCAGCAGCTTGACGATGGGCGCCTCCTCCAGGCCCGGATTGGCGGCCAGCGCGCCGAAGTCGACCGAGACGTCGCCCAGGTCCTGCTCCAGCTCGCGCGTCAGTTCGGTGATGTCCTCGGTGCGCCGGTAGATGCGGTCGATGGCCTGCAGCACCTCGCTCTCGTTGACCACGGCCAGCTCGATGCCGCGCTTGAGGATGCGGGCGATCTCGTCGTAGGCGAACAGGTCGGTGGGGTCGGACATGCCCACCAGCAGCGTGCCGCGCCTGTCCTCCAGCACCAGGGCGCGGAAGCGGCGCGCCTGGGTCTCGGGCAGCAGGCGCACCACCTCGGCGCTGATGTTGTAGAACTTCAGGTTGATGTAGGGAATATCGAACTGGCGCGCCAGCGCGCCGGAAATCTGCTCCTCCGTCACATACGCGTGCTCGACGAAGACCCGGCCGAGCTTGCGGCCGGTGCGCTTTTGGTCCGTCAGCGCCAGGCCCAACTGTTCTTCGGACAGCAACTTCTGCTGCACCAAAATCTCCCCCAGCCGGATTTTTTCTGGCCTTGCCATACCTACTCCCTTAAATATTGACGTGCCGCATTAAGCTGCGGCCCATTCTATGCCAGAAAGCGGACGGGCCAAAGGAAACGGGCGTGAATTTTCCTGCCCCTGCGCAACAGTGGCGCGCCGGGGCGGCGCAAGGCGGGCGCGCGCGGCCGGACGCGGCGGCGGCGGAACTGGGCCCGGCGCGCGGCTCAGCGAGCGTAAAGCAAGCCCTGGTCGCCGCCCAGATTGGTCGAATACAGGGGCCGCAGGGCCAGCAACTCGGCCTCGCGCGGGGCGCGGCCGGGGAAGCGCCGGCTGTACAGCTCCAGGAAGGCGATCTGCGTCCTGGGCGGCAGGCCGCCCGGATAGGCCTCCTGCTCGGCGCCGGCCAGCGCGGCGATGGCGGACGGTTCGGCCAGCGCCGCCAGGCTGAAGCGCACGATGCGGTGCAGCGCGCCGTCGCAGGCGGCGAAGGCGGCCACGCCGTTGTCCTCCAGGATGGCGGCCAGCGGCACCAGCGCGCTCAGCGCGAACAAGTGATAGTCGCGCGCCTTCTTGCCGCGCGCCAGCTCCAAGGGCAGGCCGCCCCGCGCGTCGGCGCCGCAGACGGCGGCCTGGTAGGTCGCCGCGCTCCAGTCCAGCAGCGCCCGGTCGCCGCTCAGCACGGCCACGCCCGCCGCCGCCAGGCCGGCCCAGTCGCGGTGGTTGTTGCGCGCGCTCTTCAGGCTGGAGTGCTGGCTGTAATAGTCCGTCATGGAAGCGGCCAGGCCGTGCATCCAGGCGAGCACGGCGGCGTAGCGCGGCTCTTGCTCCACCGCCGGCGCGATCTGCAGCAGCGCCAGGCTGAATGCGGCCAGCGCGCCGGCGCGCTCGAACTGGGCGTTGGCGTCGTCCATGCGCGCCAGCCCGCCCGCCCCGGCCCAGGCGTCCAGCCGGGCCAGGACGCAGCGCGCCTCGGCCGGGTTGCCGTCGCGGCGGTAGCGGTTGGCGCCCCGCACGATCTCCTGCGTGAAGGCGCGCAGCGGCGCCAGCGCCGTCCTGGCGCGCGCCTCGGCGGCCGGGTCGACGCTGTCGCG
>JANXSQ010000221.1 GCA_025356595.1 Janthinobacterium sp.
CTGCTCGGCGCCACCACGGGCGGCGGCGGCGGCGGCCGCACGGCCGGCGGCGCCGTGCTGGGCGCGGCGGCCGGCGCCGTCGTCGGCAATATCTGGTCGAACAAGATGGAAAACCAGAAGCGGACCATGGAGCAAGCCACCCGCGGCACCGGCGTGCAGATCAGCCAGACGGGCGACAACCGCCTGAAGCTGGAGATCCCCAGCGACATCTCCTTCGACACGGGACGGGCCGACATCAAGTCCAACTTCCGTCCCATCCTCGACCGCTTCGCCGGCACCCTGAATGAGAATCCGGCGACGACGGTGAGCATCGTCGGCCACACCGACAGCACCGGCAGCGACGCCATCAACGAGCCCTTGTCGGTCGAGCGCGCCGGCCACACGCGCGACTACCTGGCGCAGCGCGGCGTGGCGCCCGGCCGCGTCGTCGTCCAGGGCCGCGGCGCCAGCGAGCCGGTCGCCTCGAACGACGACGCCGCCGGACGCGCCCGCAACCGCCGCGTCGAGATCTACGTCGCCGAGGCGGCGCCGCGCTGAACGGCGCCGCCCGCGCCGCAAAAAAAACGCCGCCCATCGGGCGGCGTTGTCGCGTCGGGCCGGGCGGTCTTACTTGCCGGCCTTGCTGAAGTCGCCCGCCTTGACGACCGACAGCTCGCTCGTCTTCAGGTGGGCGCGCAAGGCCTCGTTCACCTGCGCCAGCGTCAGCGCGGCCACTTTCGCCTCCAGCTCCTTGTCATACAGCATGCTGCGCTGCAGATCCAGATAGCCGGCCAGCGTCATGGCCAGCGCCTGGTCCTGGGTGCGGCCGACCGCCTCCGACTGCAGCCAGCCCTTCTTCGCCTCGGCCAGCTCGGCTTCGCTGAAGCCCTCGCTGCGCGCCTTGTCGAGTTCCTCGCGCAGCGCCGCCTCCACCTTGGCGGTGTTTTGCGGCGCGCTGATGGCGTAGGCCAGCCAGAAACCGGCGGCGTCGCGGGCCGGCACGTTGAGTTGCGAACCGACGCCGTAGGACAGGCCTTCCTTCTGGCGGATGCGGTCGGCCAGGCGGCTGCGCAGCGCGCCGCCGCCCAGCATGTGGTTGGCCATCAGCAGCGCCGGATAGGCCGGCGCGTCGTCCTTGAGCGGCAGCGGCAGCGCGGCCAGCAACATGCTGTTGGCCTTGTCCGGCGTCTCCAGCGCCAGCTTCTCGCCGCTGACGCTCTTCAGCGTGGCGGGAATGCGCACATAGGGCTGGGCCGCCTTCCAGTCGCCGAACAACTTGCCCACCTGCGCCTTCAGCGCCGCCGCGTCGAAGTCGCCGACGGCGGCGAAGGTGGCGTCGGCGGCGCCGTAGTAGGCGGCGTGGAAGGCGCGCGCCTCGGCCACGCTGACGGCCTTGGTCTCGGCCAGTTGCTGCGCCAGGGTGCCGATGTGGCGCACATGGCCCTCCGGCGTGGCGTCGAGCAGGCGCCGGAAGGCGTTCGACGCCAGCGGCTGCGGCTCGGGCAGGTCGCGCTCGAGCGCGCCGACGCGTTCACGCTGCAGTTCCTCGAATTCGCTGGCGGCGAAGGCCGGCCGCTTGAGCACCTCGGCCAGCAGGTCGAGCGCCGCCGGCAGGTTGGCGCGCGTGCTGGTGATGGTGGCGCTGAGGCCCTCGGCCTTGCCGCTGATCTGCACTTCGGCGTTGAGCTGGTCGAAGCGGTCCTTGACGGCCTGGCGCGAGAGTTTTTCGGTGCCGCGCATCAGCATGGCGGCGGCGAAGGAGCCGGCGCCGGCCTTGCCGCGCAGGGCCGCCTCCGTGCCCATGCGCAGTTGCAGGGCGACGCTGACGGTGTTGCCCTTGGTGGTCTTCGGCAGCAGGGCGCCCTTCAGGCCGCCGGGCAGGGTGAAGCGCTGCGTGCGCGCCTCGATGTTCGCCGGGCTGGGGTCGAACACCTCGCCCTGGGCCACCACGGCGCGGCCGCTGTAGTCCTTCAATTGCGCCGCCACGCCGGCCTGTTGCGGCACCTCGGCGCGGTCCGGCGCGTCGGTCGGGATGAAGCGGCCCAGCGTGCGGTTGGAGGCCTTCAGGTACTTCACGGCGACCGCCTGCACGGCCGCCGCGTCGACCTTGGCCAACTGGTCGCGCTGCAGGTAGAACAGGCGCCAGTCGCCGGCCGCCAGCGATTCCGTCAGCGCCACCGTCAGGTTGGCCGTGTCGGCCAGCGCCAGGTCGATGTATTTATTGATTTGCTGGCGCGCCCGCGCCACCTCCTCCTCCGTCACCGGCGCCGCCTTGAAGTCCTCGAGCACCTTCAGCATCGCGTCCTGGGCGGCGTCGAGCTGGCCGTCCTTGGGCACGACGGCGCCGAAGATGCGGTAGCCGGGCTCCAGATTGCTCAATTCGTTGTAGTCCAGGCTGGTCGCCAGCTTGCTTTCCACCAGAGCCTTGTGCAGGCGCCCGCTCGGCGCGTCGATGAGGATTTGCGCCAGCACGCCCAGCGCCACGGCGTCCGGGTGGCCGCCCGGCGCCACATGGTAGCCGGCGCCGACGAACTGCATGCCGCCGCTGCGCCGCACCACCACGGCGCGTTCGCCGTCCTGGGTCGGTTCCGCCGTGTAGGTCGGCTCGATGACGCGCGTCGGTTTCGGGATCCGCCCGAACAGCTCGTTGATCTGTTTCAGCACCTTGGCCTCGTCGAAGCGGCCGGCCACCATCAGCACGGCGTTGTCGGGCTGGTAGTATTTTTTGTAGAAGGCGCGCAGGCGGGGAATGTTCACCTGCTCGATGTCGGAGCGCGCGCCTATGGTCGACTTGCCGTAGTTGTGCCAGTCGTAGGCGACCGACAGGATGCGCTCCGAGGTGACGCGCACCGGACTGCTCTCGCCCATTTCGAACTCATTGCGCACCACCGTCATTTCGCCCTTCTTGGTCTGCGGATTCCACAGGTCGTTCTGGTCGATGGCGGCGTTGACCATGCGGTCGGCCTCCAGCGTCAGCAGCAGGCGCAGGTTTTCCGCGTTGGCCGGGAAGGTCGCGTAGTAATTCGTGCGGTCGTAGGAGGTCGTGCCGTTGAAGCTAGATCCGGTCGAATTGAGCACCTCCACCGGCGTCGGCGTGCCCTTCTTGACGCCGAAATTGGCGCTCGGCTTGAACAGCAGATGCTCGAGCAAATGGGCCATGCCCGTTTCGCCGTAGTTTTCCTGGCGCGAACCGACCTGGTAGACGATGTTCGTCGTCAGGGTCGGCTTGCTGGCGTCGGGAAACAGCAGCACGCGCAGGCCATTGCCCAGACGGTATTCGGTGATGCCTTCAACACTGCCGACCTTGACGGCGGCGGCCGGGGCGGCCACTTTGTGGCTGGCCGGCGCGGCGGCGACGACGGGTGCCGCGGCGAAGACGAAGGACGGCGACAGGATGCCGGCGCTCAGGAGGATGGCGGTGATCGGTTTCAAATGCGGTTTCCCTATCAAAAAACGTGCTGAGGATGGCGCCCGGGCCGGGCGCGGGGCGCGCGGCGGGGATGCCAGGTAGGTCGATTGGGCAAGCCGGCGCGGTCGGCCCGGATTGCTCCCGTACAATTTACGACATCGTTGTTCATTCCGCAATCAAAAAACCTGTTTTCGCCCCGCCCGCAGCGAAAAGAAGGCGGCGGAGGGCCAGGCGCGCGCGCGGGGCGGCGCTTTTGCTTTATTCTTGGCGTTTTCAAGGGAAACGGGAAATGCCATGCGATACAGGATACTGAGCTTGGCGGCGCTGGCCGCCGCACTCGCCGCGCCGGCGCACAGCATGCAGCCCGGCCTGTGGCAGATCGACAGCAAGCTCGCCGCGGCCGAGCCGGCGACGCAGCAGACGCTGGGCCTGCTGCTGCAGCAACTGGGCAATCTACCGCCCGAGCAGAGGGGCGCGCTGGAGCAGATGGCGGCCCGGAACGGCGTGACGCTGCCGACGGTGGGCGCGGACGGCGCCATCGCCGCGCGCGCCTGTCTGACGGCGCAGATGCTGGAGCGCCGGCAAATCCCCACCGGCCAGCCGGGCGACTGCAGTTCGCGCAACGCCGACGTGGCCGGCGGCATGACGCTGTCCTTCGTCTGCAGCAATCCACCCTCCAGCGGCGAGGGCACGCTGCGCTACCGCGGCGAGCGCGATTTCAGCATGCAGATGCGCGTCACCACCAGCGCGCGCGGCGCGCCGGAACAGGTGACGGTGGACAGCGTCGGCAAGTGGCTGGGCGCCGCCTGCCCCGCCGCGCCGCGCTGAGGCGACCGGACCCTACGCGGCGGCGAAGGCCATGTACAGGTCGCGCGCCAGGGTGGCGACGGGACCGACCGGCAGCGTGCGCGACTCGTAGCGCACGCAAGGGCTGACCTTGCCGTAGTTGCCGGTGTTGAAGATCTCGACGGCCGTCTCCAGGTCCGCCGGCAGCACCGCGCGCTCCTCGACGACGACGCCTTCCTTGGCCAGCAGGCCGATGACGCGCGCCCGCGTGATGCCCGACAGGAAGGTGCCGTTCGGCACCGGCGTCACCACCTGGCCGGCCGGCGTGACGAAGAACAGATTGGCCGAGGCGAATTCCGCCACCCGGCCCTGGCTGTCGCAGACGACGGCGTTGTCGAAACCGCGCTCCTTGGCCTCGCGCAGCGCCTTCGTCGTGTTGGCGTACAGCGAGGAGGCCTTGGCGTCGGTCGGCGCCATCGAGGCGTCCGGGCGCTTCAGCGTCGACAGGCAGGCCGAGAAGCCGGTGAAGGGCGGCATCGGCGCGTCGAACAGGGTCAGCGCGAAGCCGCTCTTTTCGGCCACCGGGATCAGCAGGCCGTCGGTGCCGAACACCAGCGGACGGATGTACAGTTCGGCGTCGGCGGGGAACTTGGCGACGCCCTCGCGCACCAGGCGCTCCATCTCGTCGACCGTGTACGGGCAGGCCAGGCCGACCCGTTCGGCCGAGACGATCACGCGCTGCAGGTGCAGGCGCAGGTCGGGCATGCGTCCGCCCAGCGAACGGGCGCCGTCGAACACGGAGGAACCGAGCCAGACGCTGTGGTCCATGGCGCCGAACAGGGGGGTGTTGCCTTCGGTCCAGCTATCGTTGAAGTAAGTCAGGTGCATGCGTGATCCTCGGTTGATGTGGGCGGAACGCCGGGCGGACACGCCGGCCGGCGCAAGCCAGCAATTTATCACATCGCGGCGGCGCCCCGTTCGCCGGGCAAAAAACCGTGGCGGCGCAGCCGGACGCGGCGCTGCGGGCATGCTCCGGCGCGTCCGGGCGGCGCGCCGGCTCGGGCGGCGCCGCTAAAAGCCGTGGCGCAGGCCGAAGTTGATGGCGCTGTCGCCGCCGCCGACCGTGTAGGCAGCGCCGTTGCGGTTGCGGATTTTCGCGTAGGAGGCGTAGAACACGTCGCGCCGCGACAGCGCCGCGCTCAGGCCGATGGCGAGCTGGCGAGCGTCGCGCCCGGCCGGTTCGAGGTCGCGCTTGCGGATCAGCGAGGCCAGCAGCGTGACCCGGCCCACCGGCACGGCCAGCCCGAGCAGCGCGTCGCGGCTGTCGCGCGAGGATTCCCCCAGCGCCAGCGCGCCGTAGGGGTTGGCCGGATCCCAGGGCGAACTGCCGGGCCCCTTGTTGACGCCGTAGCCGGCGTACACGGTGGCGCGGCCGGCGCGGAAATTGGCGGCCAGCAGGGTGTTGCGCGCCGAGGTGTCGAGCACCGCCACGCCGGTGTCGGCGAGGATGACGCTGTCCTTGCGCTGCTGCGTCACGCTCAGTTTGACGGCGCCGTCGGCGTAGTCGAGCGCGGCGCCGTAGACGCGGTTGCTGGCGCTGCTGTAGGGCGTCTCGCCGTAGCTGTAGAGGGCGCTGGCGCGCAGGCCGCGCAGCGCCGGCGTCACGTATTCGATCACCGTGGCGTAGCGCGGCACGCCGTAGGCCATCAGATTGGCGGCGCTGCCGGCCATGCCGTCCGTGAAGGGGTCGGCGCCGCCCAGGGCCAGGTATTGCGGGGCGTAGCGGCGGCCGAACAGGCGCTCGTTCTGCGCCGCCGCGTCGCGCGCGCTGGGCGCCTCCGTCTCCAGCGTGAAAACGGCTTGGCCGCGCGCCCCGCCGGCCAGCAGGCCCAGCGCGAAGAAGGTGCAATAGGCAGTCTTCATGGTGACTCTCCCGGCCCTCAAGGCCGCCATCAACGCATCCACCCCGGGCCGGGCCGGCTGCGCGCACTCGACAGAGTAGGTATACCCGCTTTGTATTGTAATGCAAGCGGCACACCCGCAAAGCGCTGAATTGGGCGCAAAAAACCCCTCCGCGCGGGCCCTTGCGGCCCCTCAAACGCGGCGCGGCCGCCTTGTGTATCCCGGCGCACATTCGGAAAGCGCGCACAGGCGTTACACTATGTCTTTTCGTTTACTGCGGCCCGTCCGTTCCCACCGCATGCTAGCTATCCTCGAACGCATTGAGCCCGATGACAACAGTATCGACCTGCTGGTCGAACTGATCCACACCCTGCGTCCCAAACGCCCCGGCGATCACGCCAAGGCGGGCACGAATGTGCGCACCCTGATCCAATTACTCAAGGGCAATCCGCAACACGCCCAAGCCCTGCGCGCCTACATCCTGCGCATCCTCGCCAAGCGCCGCCACCCCAGCCTGTACACCGACATCGGCGTGCTGTCGAACAACGGCTTCTTCACCGAACTGAAACGCCGCGTCTCCTACCGCATCCTGCCGCCGGCGCTGGGCGACGAATACCTGAGCGACGCGCTCGACCAGGTGCTCTACCTGCAAACGGACTACCAGTGGATCAGCGCGGTGCCGGCGGCCGACTGGCTGCAACTGTTCGACCTGCTGCTGGCGCAGCGCGCCGGGGCCGACGCCGACGAGCGCAACCTGATGCTGCCCGGCATGCTCGAGGCCATCCGCACCCTGTCCTACCGCGTCTGCGCCATCGGCCTGGAGCCGGAGCTGACCAAGTTCCACAGCGAAATCGAGATCTTCGAATCGCCCTTCGTGATGCAGAACGTCGAGGTCAACGCCCACCTGGACGCCCACGCGCGCCTGCTGGGCGGCAGCACCGAGGGCATCGAGGACGCCAAGCACCTGCTGGTCATGCTCGACCAGTGCGACGCCGTCATCGTCAAGATCCGCAGGAAGGCCCTGCAACTGGGCACCAGCATCGCCCTCACCTACCTGCTGGTGGCGCTGACGCAAAGCATAGACCGGCTGCGCAAGCTGCTCTTCCTGATCGACGTCAGCGGCGAATTGCCCTCCGCGCCGACGGTCGACCTGGCGGCGCTGGCCAGCGAGGCGGCGCCCGAGCCGCACGCCAGCGTCAGCCTGCACCGCGCCGCCGCCGTCGCCCTGGCGCTGGAACTGATCGAGGCGCACAACCACAAGTACAAGGTGCGCGACCTGTTCGCCGACAACATCACCCTGCTGGCGCGCAACGTCACGGAAAACGCCAGTCGCACCGGCGAGCACTACATCGCCGAAGACCGCGGCGAGCTGCGCGGCATGTTCATGTCCTCGGCCGGCGCCGGCCTGATCATCGGCTTCATGGCCCTGATCAAGATTCTCTTCTCCTTCCTGCGCGCCGCGCCGCTGGTGGAGGCCTTCCTGTTCAGCATGAACTACTCGATCGGCTTCATGTTCATCCACCTGCTGCACTTCACCGTCGCCACCAAGCAGCCGGCGATGACGGCCTCGCGCATCGCCGCCGGCCTGCACAGCAGGGACGGCAGGAACATCGACCTCGACAGCATGGCCGAGCTGATCAACAAGGTCTTCCGCACCCAGTACATCGCCGTGCTGGGCAACTTGGCCACCGCCATCCCGACCGCCTACCTGATCGCCTTCGCCTACAAGGAATGGACCGGGCGCCACCTGGTGACGCCGGAAAAAGCCATGCACCTGCTGCACGACATCGACCCGATCGGCAGCCCGGCCCTGTTCTACGCCATGATCGCCGGCGTCTGCCTGTTCGTCGCCGGCCTGATCTCCGGCTACTACGACAACCAGGCCCTGTACACGCGCTGGGCGCAGCGCATCGCCCAGTTGCGCGGCCTGGGCCGCGTCATCGGCCAGGAGCGCCTGCGCCGCCTCGGCCTGTACCTGGAAAACAATCTGGGCGGCCTGATGGGCAATTTCTACTTCGGCGTCCTGCTGGGCAGCATCGGCACCCTCGGCTTCCTGCTCGGACTGCCGCTGGACATCCGCCACGTGACCTTCTCCTCGGCCAACTTCGCCACCGCCCTGGTGGCGCTGGACAACCACATGAGCTGGCAACTGGCGCTGAAATCGGTGCTCGGCTTCTGCGCCATCGGCACCGTCAACCTGCTGGTCAGCTTCGGCCTGGCCCTGTGGGTGGCGCTGCGTTCGCGCCAGGTGCGCTTCAAGCACGGCCTGGCCCTGCTGAAAATACTCGGCCGGCGCTTCCTGCACGCACCGATCGATTTCTTTATCGGCTCAAAAACCGCGCCGGGCGAGGACCACGCCCAGGCGCCCCCCAAAGGACACTGATGAATACGCCGCTGCGCTGCCTGCCCCTGATTTCCCTGTGCTGCATCCTGGCGGCCTGCGCGGCGCTGCCCGACGTGCAGAACCTGGGCGCCTCGCTGACGCCCAGGGATCAGCCCAGCGTGACCACCGGCAAGGGCGGCACGCTGGCGGCGAACAGCACGGGCGCGCTGCTGGCCAAGCGCTGGGCCCGCTCCGGCATCGACCTGAAGACCCAGGCGGCGATGGAGGAGGCCGTCGCCGGCGTGCCTCTGATCAAGGGCAACAAGGTGACCCTGCTGTTCGACGGCCCGCAGACCATGGCCGAGATGCTCAAGGCCATCAGCGCGGCGCAGAACAACATCAACCTGGAAACCTACATCTTCGACCAGGACACCCTGGGCCTGCAATTCGCCGACCTGCTGATCGCCAAGCAACAGGCCGGCGTCACCGTCAACATCATCTACGACAGCGTCGGCACGCTGGGCGTGCCGCAGGCCTTCTTCGAGCGCATGCGCGCGGCCGGCATCCACCTGGTCGCCTTCAACCCGGTGAATCCGGCCAAGCTGCGCGGCGATGCGTGGAAAGGCAACAACCGCGACCACCGCAAGGTGCTCATCGTCGACGGCAAGGTCGCCTTCACCGGCGGCGTCAACATCAGCGACACCTATTCGAAAAGCTCACTGTTCCGCGCCAAGTCCAAACCCTCCACGGGCGCGCAGGTGGGCTGGCGCGACACCCACGTCAAGGTCGAGGGACCGGCCGTGGCCGCCTTCCAGTGGCTCTTCATCAAGACCTGGACCGGGCAGGACGCCGCCGACCTGCCCGACGCCCTGTATTTCCCGGTGCTCTCGGAAGTGGGCGAACGCCTGGTGCGCGTCGTCGCCAGCGAGCCGGGCGGCCGCTTCGAGATCTACAAGACGTATATGCTGGCGATCCAGGAGGCAAAGAAATCCATCCACATCACCTCGGCCTACTTCGTCCCCGACGAGCAGACCGTGGCGGCGCTGACGGCGGCGGCGCGGCGCGGCGTCGACCTGAAGATCATCCTGCCGGGCGTCTCCGACAGCGGCCTGGTGTTCCACGCCGGCCACTCCTTCTACCAGCGCCTGCTCGACAGCGGCGCGCGCATCTACCAGTTGAAGCTGGCCGTGCTGCACGCCAAGACGGCCGTCATCGACGGCGCCTGGTCGACCGTCGGCTCGACCAATATCGACACGCGCAGCTTCCTGCACAACAGCGAACTGAACATCGTCGTGCTGGGCGATCCCTTCGGACAGGAAATGGAGAACGCCTTCCGGGAAGACTTGCGCGGCTCGGTGGAAATCACCAAGGAAGCGTGGGCGCGCCGGCCCATCACCGACCGCGTCAAGGAATGGGCCGCGCGCTTCATGGATTACTGGTTGTAGGGGCGGCCCGCGCCGCGCCGCAAAGCGGGGCCGGTGTTTTCTCAAAGCAGCGGGCGCATGCTGGTCCACACGGCGCCGCCGCGCTCGAACGATTCGCTGCTCACCTTGGCGAACACGGCGCCGTCCTCCTGCCAGCTGTAGCGCTCGACCTTGATGTGCCCGGCCGCGACCCGCAAGACATTGAAGGAATTGCTTTCGCCGCGCCCGCGCGTCGAGGTCGCCGTGCCGGCCTGCACCATCAGCGCCGCGTAGCCGCCGATCTTGTAGCGCGCCGCCGAATTGCCGGCGTGGCTGGCGTGCAGGTGCCCGGCCAGCAGCAGGTCGACGCCGCAGTCGGCGAACATGGCCATCGCCAGCGGCGCCCGCCCGACCAGTTCGTCCCGGTGGAAGTGGGCCGGCAGGTCGAAGGGATGATGGGTGACGACGATCTTCACCAAGGCCTCGGGCAGCAACTCCAGGCGCGCGCGCAACTGCGCGATCTGCTCGTCGTTGACGCGGCCGTCCTTGAAGGTCAGCGAGCGCGCCGTGTTCACGCCCAGCACGGCGATCCTGTCGTCGACGTATTCCGGCCACAACTCGTCGGTGACGTAGCGGCGGTACTTGCGCAGCGGCGTCAGGAAGCGTCCCAGCACGTCGTACAGGGGCACGTCGTGGTTGCCCGGCACCACGATCTGCGGCCCCGGCAGGCTGTCGAGGAAGGCCCGCGCGGCCTGGAATTCATGGCTGCGGGCGCGCTGCGTCAGGTCGCCCGAAACCACCACCACGTCCGGCTCCAGGTGTTCGACCAGGGCCGCCAGCGGCGCCAGCAGGGCCGGGTCGACGCGGCCGAAATGCAGGTCGGAGAGGTGGACAAGGGTGCGCATCAGGGCGTCCGCGCGGCCGGCACCAGCACCGTCAGGGC
Source organism: Janthinobacterium sp. (assembly GCA_025356595.1). Classification (GTDB taxonomy): domain Bacteria; phylum Pseudomonadota; class Gammaproteobacteria; order Burkholderiales; family Burkholderiaceae_D; genus Janthinobacterium. The sequence goes on from JANXSQ010000221.1 coordinate 10,746, forward strand.
CGCCGCGCGGATGCGGTAATGCAGCGGCGTGGCCATGATCGTCACTTCGCCGTCGGTGGCCACGCGCAGGCGCTTGTGTTGCGTCTCTATCGTCATTTCCTTGCTCATCAGGATGTCGAAATCCTTCAACTGGGCCAGCCGTCCGAGCAGCGCGTGGAAGGCCAGGCGCAGCAGGCCGAGGCGGCCGGGACGCTGCGCCACGTACAGGCTCAGCGTACCGCAATCGAGGCGCGCCCGCTCGCCGATGTTCAAGCCGTGCATCAGGTATTCATTGTTGCCGATGAAGACGAAGGGGGTGCGCCGCGCGCGCCGCTCGCCGTTCACGCAGAGGCGCACGTTGAGGAAGGGATAGCGGCGCAGCGCCGCCATGGTCGCCCAGCAAAACGCCAGCCACTTGCCGCGCCCGAGGCGGCGCTGCTGCTTCTCGCGGTCGCGCACGATGTCGGGATACATGCCGAGGCTGGAATTGTTCAGGAAGACGCGGCCGTTGACCTCGCCCACGTCGACCATGGCCGGCCTGCCCTGCGCCAGATTGGCGATGGCCGCGTCGAGCGCGAGCGGAATCCCCAAATCCTTGGCGAAATGGTTCAGGGTGCCCAGCGGCAGCACACCGAAGGGTACGCCGCTGTACAGCAGTTGCGAGGCGACGGCGTTGATGGTGCCGTCGCCGCCGCCGGCCACCACCATCGCCGCGCCCGCCGCGACGGCCGCGCGCGCCGCCGCGATCATCTCGGCGCCGCTGGCGGCCAGGGTGACGCGCGCTTCCAGGCCGTGCGCCGCGAACAGGGCGTCCAGCCGGGCCGTCCAGTCGGCGGCGTAACCGCAGCCGGCGCCGGCGTTGATGATGACGGTGACGGGAATCAGCTGAGCCTCCACTGCGTTAGAAAAGACTGCGGGCGAGGTAGCCGGGGCCGCCCCTCCCCCTTGCTCCGCCATCAGGCGCCCAGCCGGCGGCGCAGGTGCGCGCTGGCCGTCAGGCACACCGCCAGCCAGCCGCAGCTTTCGGCCATCGCCGCCAGCACGTCGCTGGGATAATGCGCGCCCAGGTAAATCCGGCTCAGGCCGACCAACGCGGCCATCAGGACGGCGGCCACGACGATGGCCGCGCGGGCGCCCCACTTCGGCGTCTGGCAGACCAGATAGGCGGCGATCAGGCCGTACAGCAGCGTCGCCGTCGCCGTATGCCCGCTGGGAAAACTGTAGCTGCTCAGATTCAGTTGCAGCAGCGGCGTCTCGAAACTCGGCCGCGCCCTGAGGAAGGTGTACTTGAGCAGCACATTCAAGACCATCACACCGGGCATCGCGACGGCCAGCGTGAGCAGCCAGAAACGCGCCTTCTTCCAGTAGAAATACGCCCCCAGCAACACGGTGATGACGATCATGCCGGCCACGCCGTGCAGATGCGTGACGACCACCATCACGGCGGTGACCCAGCCGATCGCGTGGACATGGAACCACTGCGACACCTGCTGGTCGAGCACGATGATCTGGCCGGCGTCCATGACGGCGTCGGCGATGGCGCCGAACAACCAGGTGGCCGCCAGCAGCAAGGCGACGCCGACGCTGAGGTACAGGCCGAACTCGCCGTCGGGCGACAGGCGGGCGGCGAGGAATTGCCGGAGCTTGGATGGGACGGAAAATGTCATGCTGATCCTTGAGTGCGGGGGCCAACAGCATACCGCAGTTGGCGCCGACGCGACTTATTGCAAAAACACCACAAAACAAAAAAACACTGTTTATTCATACAGTAGCTGTGCTTTTATACAGTAGTTATGCTATTCTGATGTCTCGTTCAACGCATCTCCCTTCAAAGGATTGTCATGACAACATTGAATAGCGGTTTCGGTTCCCGGTTCGGTTTGGAATACGCCCCTAACTCCTTCCTGCTCCGCATGGGCAAACGCGAAATGCTGGTGTGCCGTGACTTTCGCAAGCGCTACTATGCTGTCAATCCCTTGATCGAGTGCGGCACCGGCATCGAACCGGGCTACGTTGAAGTGCTGCTGATGCGCCGCTGGTTGTTGATACTGTCAAAAGCGCATTAATGCCCGGCCGTTCCGGGCGCTGAAGCACCGATCCCATGGATCGACCCCTCATTGCTTCACGCGTCGGGCACAGCCGGGCTGGCAGGTGAACTCTCGCCGAACAGTTTCGCCTCGTACCACAGCGTCACGAACAAGACCATCACGACCGGGCCGATGAACAGGCCAACCAGGCCCAGCGTTTCCACGCCGCCGAGGATGCCGAACAGCACGGCCAAAAAGGGCAGCCGCGTCGCGTTGCCTATCATACTGGGCCGCACGAAATGGTCGGCCACGAACAGCACCACCGCGCCCCACAGCGCCACCCCTATCGCCCCCGCCATGCTGCCCTTGAAGGCCAGCAGGGCGGCGGCGCTGAGGAAGGCCAGCGGCGCGCCGAAGGGGATGATGGCCAGGATGCCGGTGCCGAAAGCCCACAGGGCGGGCGAATCCAGGCCGGCGATGGCGTAGGCGATACCCAGCAGCACGCCCTCGGCCAGGCCGACCAGCACCAGGCCGTTCACCGTGGCGCGTATCGCCGTCGGCACTTTTTGCGCGTAGCGGCTCCAGCGTTTGTCGCTGAAACAATGGCTGCCGATGGCGTCGATCTGCCGCGTCAGCGCCGCGCCGTCCTTGTAGAAAAAGAACAGGCACAGGAAGGCCAGGGCGAAATCGACCAGGCGGTGGAACACGCCCGTGCCCAGCACCTTGAGCAGGTCGCGCGCCGAATGGAAGCCGCCCACGCCGCTGCCGGAAAACAGATGCGCCAGCCCGTGCGGCTGGCTCAGGGTGGCCGACCACCAGTCGCGGATGGCGGGGCCGGCCAGGGGAATGGCGGCGACCAGATCGGGCACCGCCAGGCCGTCGTTGTTCGCCGCGACGATGAAATTGGCCATCTGCGGCGCCTCGCGCGCCGCTTGCGCCACGGCCAGCAGGACCGGCACGATGAAAACGGCGGCGCAACCCAGGGTCAGCAACAGGGCCGAGAGGATGGCGCGCCGGCCCAGCGCCGCGCAGACGCGGCGGTACAGCGGCCAGGTGGCGACGCACAGGATGCCGGCCCAGATCAGCGGCAGGAAGAAGCGCTGCATCACGAATGCGGCCAGCGCGATCACGGTCAGCGAGAATCCGGCGCTCAATACATCGCGCTGCGTTTCGGTCATGGGAATGCTCCATCGATATCAATGAGCAGATGGTAAGCGCAAACCCGCCGGCGCAAGATATTTTTACGCCGCCGCCGGCGCGCCACTTAGCGCGCCGCTTAGCGCCTCGCGCGCCGCTTTCACAGCAAACCCAGATCGCGCGGCTTGACGCCGGCGAAAACGTGCTCGAGCTGCGCCGGACTCAGGCCGTAGGCGCGCGCGAACAGGCCGCCCAGCACGGCGCGGTATTCGTTGAGCACGGGAAAGTCGCGGTTCTGGAACAAGGTCGGCTGTTCGACGCGGATTTGCTCGCCGGCGATTTGCTTGCCGCGGATGCCGCCGCCCAGCACCCAGAACACGCTGCCGTGGCCGTGGTCGGTGC
>JANXSQ010000248.1 GCA_025356595.1 Janthinobacterium sp.
TCATCAGATTTGCTCCGAGAAACCTCGGCCTTCAGGCCGGGGAGTGAAAGGAGCCGGGCGCGTAGCGCCCGCAGCCGTCCAAGTGAAAAAGGCTTTTGAACTGTTCTTTGGTTTCAAGGTCTGATCCTTTAAGTGCTGCCACTTTTGCGATTACGCGATGCGGCGCGAACAATGTATCCCCCTGTTTTTCCGGTTCCCGGTCGCCGTTTCTGGCGAGATCGAAAGATACCCCGTGAACTGAATAAGGGAATCGGCATTCGCCGAATCCCCCTCTGGGGCATCAGAGGCCAGTAGTGGGAATCCCCTCACTTTAGGGAGGGGAGGATGTCAAACCCGTATCCGTATCACCTTGCGCATCCACAGCACGCCGACGGCCACCATGCCCAGCGCGTACCAGAGCAGGCGCACGCCGGTCGGGTCGGTCCACAGCACGCTGATGTAGCCGGGATTGACCACCGACAGGACGGCCATCATCACCAGCGGCATCAGTCCGAGTATCCAGGCCGACATCTTGCCCTCGGCCGAGAGCACGCGCACCCGCCCCAGCAGCTTCAGGCGCTGGCGGATGATGTGGCCGATGCTGCCCAGCAGCTCGGCCAGGTTGCCGCCCGATTCGCGCTGGATCAGCACGGCGATGACCATGTAGCGCAGGTTCGTCAGCGGCACCCGCGCCGCCAGGTTGTGCAGCGCCTCGTTCATCGGCACGCCGTAGTTGATTTCCTCGTGGGCGCACTTGAATTCGCCGCTCAGCGGCTCGGGCAATTCCTCGCCCGCCATCTGCAGCACGTTGGCGAAGGAGTGGCCGGCGCGCAGGGCGCGCGCGAGGAAGTCGGCCGCCTCCGGCAACTGGCCCTCGATGCGGTGCAGGCGCGCGCCGCGGGCGCGCAGCAACAGCAGCGTCGGCAGCGCCAGGGCGAAGGCGCCGAAGCCCAGGCCGGCCAGCGCCGGCACCGCGCACCAGGAGGCCAGCGCCAGCGCCGCCAGCGCCAGCAGCGCGCTCGACAGCGCCACCTGCAGCACCGACCATGCCGCGCCCGCCTGCAGCAGCAGGCGGTCCAGCGCCGCGCTGTGCGGCAGCGCGCGCAGCAGGCGCTCGGCCGGCGGCCACTGGCTGTAGCGGCGCCGCTTGAGGATGGAGACCCGGTCGGCGCCGTCGACGCCGCGCCCGGCCATCAGGCGCAGGCGCCGCGCCAGGTGCCGGGCGCCGCCGCCGCGGGTCGCCGACCACCACAGCCAGGCGCCCTCCACGCCCAGGATGCAGGCGGCGAACAGCAGCACGGCGAAGCCGTAGAAGCTCAGGTCCATGGCGCCGCCGCGCCGCCGCGCCTATTCATACACCCGCTGCGGATCGAAGGCGCTGTCGGGCACGGCCGCGCCGAACATGCGCAGGCGCTCGGCGAAACGGGGCCGCACGCCCGTCGCGCTGAAGTGCCCCAGCACCCGGCCGTCCCGGTCGACGCCGCTCTGCTGGTAGCGGAAGATCTCGTGCATGGCGATGACGTCGCCCTCCATGCCGGTGATTTCCTGGATGCTGACGAGCTTGCGCGCGCCGTCGGTCAGGCGCGACACCTGCATGACCACCGTCACGGCCGAGCAGATCTGCTGGCGCGTCGCCCGCGGGCTCAGGTTCACGCCGGCCATGCCGACCATGTTCTCCAGCCGCGCCAGGGCGTCGCGCGGCGTGTTCGAGTGGATCGTCGCCAGCGAACCCTCGTGGCCGGTGTTCATGGCCTGCAGCATGTCGAGCGCCTCGGCGCCGCGCACCTCGCCGAGGATGATGCGGTCGGGGCGCATGCGCAGCGCGTTGCGCACCAGGGCGCGCTGGCTGACCTCGCCCTTGCCCTCGATGTTGGGCGGGCGCGTCTCCAGGCGCACCACGTGCGGCTGGCGCAGCTGCAACTCGGCCGCGTCCTCGATGGTGACGATGCGCTCGCCGGCCGGGATGGCGCCCGACAGCACGTTGAGCAGGGTGGTCTTGCCGCTGCCGGTGCCGCCCGAGACGAGGATGTTGATCTTCGCCTGGCCCAGCGCCTGCAGCACCTGCGCCATGGGCGGCGTCAGGCTCTTGTTCTCGAGCAGCATGGCGATGCTCAGGGGATGCACGGCGAAGCGGCGGATCGACAGGATCGGCCCGTCCACGGCCAGCGGCGGGATGATGGCGTTGACGCGCGAGCCGTCCGGCAGGCGCGCGTCGACCATCGGGCTCGATTCGTCGACGCGCCGGCCGACCCGCGAGACGATCTTCTCGATGATCTTCATCAGGTGGGCGTTGTCGTGGAAGGTGACGTCGGTCAGCTCGAGGCGGCCGTTGCGCTCGACGTACACCTTGGCCCAGGTGTTGACCAGGATGTCGGACACGCCCGGGTCGGCCAGCAGCGGCTCGAGCGGGCCGAAGCCGAGCATCTCGTGCTGGATGTCGAGCACCAGGTTGTGGCGCTCCTGCTGGTTGAGGACGATGCGCTCGTCCTCGATGATGCGCTGCACCAGCAGCGCCAGCTCGTGCTTGAACTGCTCGGCCGTGAGGCGCTTCAGGCGCTCCAGGTCGATGCGGTCGAGGATGGCCTGGTGCATGCCCTTCTTGAGTTCCTGATAGGCCTGGCCGGCCAGGCCGTTCGGGCTGCCGTGGGCGGGCCGGGCCTGGTCGGACACCGCCAGTCGTTCGCGTAAAGTCATCGCCTGCTCCTTTGCCTGCCCCGCCGCGGGGGGCGCTGTCACAGCTCGCTGTCGGCGCGGCCGAACAGACGGCCGAACAAACCCTTGTTTTCGGAAAGACGGCGCGCCGTGACGCGCTCGACCAGCTCGGCCAGGCTGCGCGCCACCGCGCTGGTGCGCGACAGCAGCAGGGCCGGCACGCCCTGGTTGACCGAGTCGGTGGCGGCCACGTAGTCGTTCGGCACCGCGTGCATGACCTCGGCGCCCAGCGCGTGCTCGAGGTCGGACAGGCGCAGCTTGCCGCCCTTCTCGTAGCGGTTCACGATCAGGCGCACCCGCTCGCCCGGGTAGCCGAGCGAGCGCAGGATGTCGAGCAGGCGGCGGCCGTCGCGGATGTCGGGCAGGGCCAGTTGCAGCACCGGGTGGATGGCGTCGGCGCCGTCCAGCGCGCGCAGCGACATGGCGTCGATCTGCCGGCCCACGTCGAGCACGATGTAGTCGTAGTGCTGACGCGCCACGCGCAGGATCGCGTCCATGTGCTCGGCGCGCATCTCGAGCGCGCCGGCGGCGTCGTCGGCCGCCGCCAGCACGCCGAAATTGGGCGACACGTGCACCAGGCAGGAGGCCAGGAAGGCGCCGTCGACGCGGCCGATCTGCTGGCACACGTCGGCCAGCGTCATGGCCGGCTTCTGGTCCGAGACGTACAGGGTGGCGTCGCCGAACTGGCCGTGCAGGTCGATCAGCAGGACCTTCTTTTCGGCCAGCGTGGCCAGCGCGTAGGCGAAGTTGGTGGAGATGAAGGTGGCGCCGCTGCCGCCCTTGCAGGACAGGAAGGCCAGCACCTTGCCGTCGCGCAGGGGCGTGACGCCGGCCTGGATGTCGATGCGGTCGAGCGCCTCGTGGAAGGCCTGGTGCGCCAGCGGCAGTTGCAGCACCTCGCGCACGCCGGCGCGCATCGCCCGTATCAGCAGGTCCTGCTGGTTGGCGCCGGTGAGCAGCATGAAGGAGGCCTGCGGATACAGGCGCAGCAGGCGCTCGAGCAGCTCGGCCTCGGCCGGCGCGGCGGCGCTGGCGTCGACGATGAGCAGTTGCGGCGCCTCCCCGGCGGCGCGCTCGACGGCGTCGCGCAAGTCCTCGCGGCGGCTCAGCAGGCGCAGCGCCGGCAGGCGCGCCGCGCCCTGCGCCTCGATGTCGGCCAGCAGCGCGGCGTCACGGCTAATGATCAGTGCTTTCATCGTTCGTCCTTGCGGTTTGAGGGTGGTGTCAGGGGCAGCCCGCCCGGGGCTGGTAACCCAGGTTCTCGGCCCGCGCGACGATGGCGAAACTCGGCCAGTGGGCGTTCAGGCTGAGCAGCGGCACCAGCGGCTGGTAGGCCACGGCGGCGCAGTCGGTGCCGGGCTGGCACAGGCGCGCGCGCACGAAGCGGATGCAATTCCCGGCCGCCGGGTTGTTCAGGCAATTGCTCAGGTTCTCCGCCGGACAGGCCGGCATCGCCGTCACCGGCTGCTGGTTCGCGTCCAGGTAATCGATGCGCACATGCGCGCCGCCGATCGCGCCGCCCAGCGAGCATGGCGCCGGCGCCGCCGAAGACGGCGTGGCGGCGCAGCGCCGCCAGCGCGTCCGGCTTGCTGAAGTCCGTCGTGGCGGCGCCGCGGACGGCCCTTTGCATGACCACCGGCAGGGTGTTCGACAGGTAGACCCAGCGCGCCATTTCGATCAGGCCGAAGACGAAGGACAGGAAGGCCAGCAGCACGAAGGCGAACTCGACCGCATAGGCGCCGGCGGCGGCGCGGGGACGGGCGCTAGTTCGCATACGCCATGACGACATTGCCGGACAGGCGCACGCTTTGCCCCAGATAGAGGCTGGGCACGTCGACGCGCGCGTTCACCCGTATCGTCGCGGGGATCCCGGTGCCGCAGGCGCCTTCGTCGCACAGCACGTTGATCTGGCTGGCGACGGGCGCCGCGTACAAGCCGGCGTTGGCGACGCCGGCGAGCACCATCGCGCGCGCCGCCTGCGCCGCGCCGTCGCCCGTGGTCGCGTCGCTGATCTCGGCCGGCGGCAAGGTGGCCATGTAGCGCGCCGCGTCGTGCACGGCGTGCTGCAGCACGGTGTAGTGCCAGTACATCTGTCCGGCCAGCAGCAGCGTCGCCATCAGCAGCACAACGACCGGCAGCAGGAAAGCCAGTTCGACGGCGGCGACGCCGTCCTGGCCGCGGCGGCGCCTCATTGGTACAACTCCACGCCGCCGCGCAGGCTCTGCTCGGACGCCAGGCCGCCGAACTCGCCGCTGATGGCGCCCGGCGCCGCCTGCACGGTCATGAAGAACTTACCGATCGCCACCACGCTGGCCAGCGCGGTGGCGCCGGCGGGAACGGCGGCCGGACAGGCCAGCAGGGGGATGTTCAGGACGCGCCGGCCGGACAGGCTCGGCACGCCGGCCGGCGGCGCGGTGCGCATGGAGGCATACGGCTGGAAGGTTTCCGGAAAGTTCAGATAGGCGCCGCCGGCCGTCGGCGCGGCGCCCGACGAGACCGGATACAACGCCGCCCAGTTGGCCTTCACGAAGCGGGCGTAGCCGCCCGCCGGCTCCGCCTGGCCGGCCACGTAGGACGAGAACTTCACCGCCTTGGCGTAGGCCCAGAGCGGGCCGTAGTCGGCCGCCAGCGTGGCCGCCGGCGGCGCCAGCGGATCGGCGATGGTGCGGCCCAGCGAGGGCTTGGCCGCCGTCAGCGCCGTCGTCATCCAGCTCAGGCCGGCCCCCGCGTACTCCCTGATGTTGGCGTCGGACGGCGCCGAATTCCTATTGCACAGCGCCGCGTCGGTGAAATTGTTGAAGCGCGCATTGAGCTGCCCCACCAGCGCCGCCGGAAAGGGATTGGCGACGGCGATCTGCGCGCCGGCCCCCATCACGCGGACGCGCGGCATGCTGCCCGCGCAGACGAAGGGCGCGACCACGGCCGCCGTCACATGCGCCGGGGAACCGAGCGTGCCGAGCGGGTCGAGCGGATTGACGACGAAGTTTTGCGCCGGCCAGGCGGGGTTCGGGCTCAGATTGAGCAGGTTGTAGCCGACGCCGCGGCGAAAGCCGTATTCGACCAGCTCGCTGCTGGCCGGCGCGGCGGGATTGTGCGGCGCGGCGGCGCTGGGCGAGAGCGCGCACACCGCCAGCGGCGTCAGGCGGATGCTCGAGCGGCCGGCCACCGCCCGCGCCGCCGCGTTGCTGAACAACAGGGTGTTCGAGAGAAAACCGCCGAAGAAGGTGCGCAGCCGGCCGGGCGTCCTGGCTGCCATCAGGGCGGTGTCGAATTTGACGAACAACTTGCCGTCCGGCGCGCCGGCGGCGCTGGCGGCGCTGACCCAGTCGGCCTCGGCCGCCGCCGCGCTGTCGCTGAAGCGGATCGCCTCGTCGATGTCGGCGGCGCTCCAATCCAGCGCCGGCTCGAAGCCGTCGGCGTAGGCCGGCGGCGCCGCCGGGTTGCTGGCCAGCGCCTTCGCCAGGGCGGCGCCGATGCCCTGCGGCGTGCCGTTGAGCTCGCGCGCGGCCGCCAGCGCGACGCTGTCGGCGCCGTTCTGCAGCTTGGCCTGGCGGCTGTAGAGGCGCGCCAGGTCGAGCGCCAGCCCCATGAAGCCGAGCAGGACGATGAGCAGGCAGGCGAACATGATGAAGACCGAGCCGCGCCGGCGCCGCGCGTCGGACGGGACAGCCGGACGACGTCTATTTTCCACCGCCGCCCCCGATCAGGATGGTCGTCGCGTGCGGCGCCGGCTCGGCGAACGATTTCTGGTAGCGCTCCAGCGCGGCGGCGGCGCTGCGCCCGTCCAGGCCGGCGACCGGGTCGCGCCCGGCGCCGGCGTCCGGGTTCAGCACCTGCTGCGCCAGCGCGCGGCGCACCGCCTCGCCGGAATGCGCGTCCACCCACGGCGTGGGCTGCACGCAGGCCGCCAGCGGGCCGGCCAGCGCGGCCAGGAACAGGGTGCGGAACAGACGCTGCTTGTCCATGCGATGCCTCCGTATGCTCATTGCAACTCGAAGCCGTGGGCGCGCTGCGCCGGCGCCGCCGCCGCGCCGGGCCGGCCCTCCATGCGCCCCTCGAGCAGCAACTCGGCGCGCCCCGGCGCCGGCACGGCGTCGGTGGGCAGGGCGTAGTCGGGCGGCAGCGGCTTCACCAGATGCGCCGTGATGACGAACAACAACTCGGTGCGGTCGTGCTGGAAGTCGGTGCTGCGGAACAGGGCGCCCAGCACCGGCAATTCGCCCAACAGCGGCAAGCCCTTGATGTTGCTGACCTGGTTGTTCTTGATCAGGCCGCCGATCGCGTAGCTCTGGCCGTCGAACAATTGCACCGTGGTGGAGGCGCGCCGGGTCGTGATCAGCGGCAGCACGGCGGCGCCGCCGAAGCCGGCGGCGCTGATGCCGACGCCCTCGCGCGCGACCTCCGACACCTCCGGCGCCACGCGCAGATTGATGCGCCCGCCCGCCAGCACCGTCGGCGTGAAGCGCAGGCCGACGCCGAACTCGCGCTCCTCCAGCGTGACCTTGCCGTTGTCCTGGCCGACCGGGATGAAGATCTTGCCGCCGGCCAGGAAGCTGCCCTCCTGGCCGCTGACGGCCATCACCGTCGGCTCGGCCAGGATGCGCACCAGGCCATCCTGCTTCTGCGCCTCCAGCGTCACGCCGTTGCCGTTCGACTTGCGCACGCCGAGCGCGCCGCCGCTGCCGCCGGAGAGGAAGTTCGACAACAGGGTGGTGGCCCAGCTGCCGGCCGAGAAGCGCAGCGCGGCGCCCGCCTCCAGCCTTTCCAGCAGCGACTTGGAGACCTCGGCGATCTGCACCTGCAGCATCACCTGCTGCGGCGCGCTGACGCTGAGCAGGTTGATGATGCGCCCGCCGGAGCCGGAGCCGCCGCCCGCCGCCGGCGCGGCGGCCGCGCCCTCCTCGCCCTTGGCGGCCAGCGCCGCCGGCGGCCGGCGCACATAGGCGCCGGCCAGCTCGACGGCGCGCTGCACGGCCGTCGCGTCCTCCACGGTGCCGCTGAGCACCAGGGTGTCGGCGGCGGCGCTGACCAGGATGCGCTTCTCGTCCGGCATCAGGGCCGCCAGCGCGGCCTGCAGCGCCGCCGCGTCCATGCCGACGACGACGTCGATCACGCTGCACAGGCCGCTCTTGCCCTGCACGATCATATTCGTGCTGCCGACGTCGGCGCCGAGCAGGTACAGGGTGTCCGGCGCCACCAGCATGGCCTGGACGATGGCCGGATTGCCGACGCTGCGGCTGTGCACCGCCTCGGGCAGGCGCAGCAGGCGCGATTTGCCCACCTGCAGCAGCAGGCTGGCCGGCGCGGCCGCCTCGCCGCTGCAGCGCGGCCCGTCCTGCGACGGCGCGGCGG
>JANXSQ010000260.1 GCA_025356595.1 Janthinobacterium sp.
CAGCGCCGCCTCGACCCATTCGTAAGGCAAATGGGCGCCCAGCCGGCTCCAGTCGGGTGGATTGGGAAGTTCTATAACAAGGGGAAGGGCGTCCGATAGCATCGGCGGAAAGTTAACATCTTTAACGGTCGTTTACAACAAAAAAATGTCGCTAAGTGCTTAACTTAGCGGCATTAACGCCTGTCGTGGGAAATCCTCGACGCTTTTCGCGCCGCCGCCGCGCAAGTCGGGATACCGAATAGCGCCGATTTCAATGGAGGCGATAACGCCGGTTGCGGCTATTTCGACGTCAACCAGAAACGCGGCATCCGCTGGAATGCCTCGAAAGCCTTTTTGAAACCGGCCGCCGGCCGGCCGAACCTGACCATCATGACGGGGAGCCACGTCGAGCGCCTCCTGATCGAGCCGGGCGAGGGCGGCCCGGTCTGCCGCGGCGTCGCCTTCAGCGGCGGCGGCACGGCCTGGACGGCCGCGGCGCGCCGCGAAGTGCTGCTGACGGCGGGCGCGGTCGGCTCGCCGCAGATTCTGCAATTGTCCGGCATCGGTCCGGGCGCGCTCTTGCAGCGGCACGGCGTGGCCACCCTGGTCGACGCGCCCGGCGTCGGCGAAAACCTGCAGGACCATCTGCAATTGCGCATGGTGTTCAAGGTGCGCGGCGCCAAAACCCTGAATACCTTGGCCGCCAATTGGTACGGCAAGATGAAAATCGGCCTGGAATACGCCTTGTTCCAGAGCGGCCCGATGTCGATGGCGCCGTCGCAATTGGGCGCCTTCGCCAAATCGGACGCGGCCCAGGCGACGCCGGATCTGCAGTATCACGTGCAGCCGCTGTCGCTGGAAAAATTCGGCCAGCCGCTGCACGCTTTCCCCGCTTTCACCGCCAGCGTGTGTAATTTGCGCCCCACGGCGCGCGGCCATATCCGCATCGCCGGCAATGACTCTTACGCGGCGCCGAAAATCACCCCGCATTATCTGAGCACGCCGGAGGACCGCAAGACGGCGGCGGCGGCGCTGGCTTTGACGCGCACCATCGTGGCGGCGCCGGCCTTGAGCCGCTATGCGCCGGAGGAATTCAAGCCGGGCGCGCAGTATCGCAGCGAAGCGGAATTGGAGGCGGCCGCCGGCGCCATCGGCACGACGATTTTCCATCCGGTCGGGACCTGCAAGATGGGCCGGGCCGGCGATCCGCTGGCGGTCGTCGATAGCGCCTTGCGGGTGATCGGCGTGGCCGGTTTGCGCGTCGTCGATGCCTCCGTCATGCCGTTTATCACCTCGGGCAACACCAATTCGCCGACCCTGATGATCGCCGAAAAAGCCGCCCGCATGATTCAGGAGAGCTGGCCGTCGGCGTCGTAAATGTCGGCATTTCGACAATATGCGGCGCTTGTTTGATATCAGACAAGCTCTACTGTATGGTAGTTATACTGTATTGTTTGTCAAAATTATTCTGTGTATTATCAAATCAAGTAGTACAAAAAGAACAATTAGGAGACACGATGTCAAACGTCATCTTGGAAACAAGGAATTTGACCAAGCAATTCAAGGGTTTCACAGCCGTTAACGATGTGAATCTGAAGGTTGAACGCGGTCATATCCATGCCCTGATCGGTCCCAACGGGGCCGGCAAAACCACTTGTTTCAATTTGCTGACGAAATTCCTGGTGCCCACCTCGGGCCAGATTCTCTTCAACGGCAAGGACATCACCGCCGCCAAACCGGCCCAGATCGCGCGCATGGGCGTGATCCGCTCCTTCCAGATTTCCGCCGTCTTTCCCCACCTGTCCGTGTTGCAGAATGTCCGCATCGGCTTGCAGCGCCAGCTGGGCACCTCCTTCCATTTCTGGCAGAGCGAGCGTTCCCTGTCCAAGCTCAACGAGCGGGCCATGGCCTTGCTGGCCGAGGTCGACCTGACCGAATTCGCCGACACCATCACCGTCGACATGCCCTACGGGCGCAAGCGCGCGCTGGAGATCGCCACCACCCTGGCAATGGAGCCGGAAATGATGCTGCTCGACGAGCCGACCCAGGGCATGGGCCACGAGGACGTGCACCGCGTCACGGAACTGATCAAGAAGGTCTCGAGCGGGCGCACCATCTTGATGGTCGAACACAATATGAGCGTGGTTTCCGGCATCTGCGACAAGATTTCCGTCCTGCAGCGCGGCGCCATGCTGGCCGAGGGCACGTACGCGGAAGTGTCGCGCAACGCCCAGGTGATGGAAGCCTATATGGGCACCACCAGCGTCGAGCTGGAAGGGGCCCATTGATGACGACGGTACTCAAGATTTCCAATCTGCACACCTGGTACGGCGAATCGCACATCCTGCACGACGTGAATCTGACGGTGCGCCAGGGCGAGGTCGTCACTTTGCTGGGCCGCAACGGCGCCGGCCGCACCACCACCCTGCGCGCGATCATGGGTCTGACCGGCGCGCGCAAGGGCTCGATCGAAGTCAACGGCGTCGAGGCGATCGGCCTGGCGACGCATAAGATCGCCCACCTCGGCGTCGGCTATTGCCCGGAGGAGCGCGGCATTTTCTCCTCGCTGTCGACGGAGGAAAACCTGCTGCTGCCGCCGCAACTGGACACCGGCCACGAGGGCATGTCGATCGAGGAAATCTACGCCATGTTCCCCAACCTGGAGGAGCGCAAGCACAGCCAGGGCACCCGCCTGTCCGGCGGCGAACAGCAGATGCTGGCCGTGGCGCGCATCCTGCGCACCGGCGCGCGCCTGCTGCTGCTCGACGAGATTTCCGAGGGCCTGGCGCCGGTCATCGTGCAGGGCCTGGCGCGCATGATCACGACGCTCAAGGCCAAGGGCTACACGATCGTCATGGTCGAACAGAATTTCCGCTTCGCCGCGCCGTTGGCGGACCGGTTTTACGTGATGGAGCACGGTCAGATCGTCGAGACCTTCGCTGCATCCGAATTGGACGCGAAAATGCCGGTGCTGACCGAGCTGCTGGGCGTCTGAGGCTGTACCTCAATAACTAACAACATATCCACAAACGGAGACAACATGAAACTCAAAGCAATCGCCATCGCCACCAGCATCGTCTGAGCCATGGGTTTTTCCGCCGCGGCGCAGGCCCAGGTTTCTGGAGATACCATTAAAATCGGCTTCATCAGCGACATGTCCGGCGTCTATTCCGACGTCGACGGGCAGGGCGGCGCGGAAGCGATCAAGATGGCGATTGCCGACGCCGGCGTGGTCCTGGCCGGCAAGAAGGTCGAGTTCATTTCCGCCGACCACCAGAACAAGGCCGACATCGCCGCCTCCAAAGCGCGCGAATGGTTCGACCAGCAGGGCGTCGACCTGCTGATCGGCGGCACCAATTCCGGCGCCAACCTGGCCATGGCCAAGGTGGCGGCGGAAAAGAAAAAGGTCTTCATCTCGATCGGCGCCGGTTCCTCGCGCCTGACGAATGAGGAGTGCACGCCCTATACCGTGCATTACGCCTACGACACCGTGGCGCTGGCGCGCGGCACCGGCGGCACCATCGTCAAGCAGGGCGGCAAGAGCTGGTACTTCATGACCGCCGATTACGCCTTCGGCGCCTCGCTGGAAAAAGACACCGCCGACGTCGTCAAGGCGGCCGGCGGCAAGGTGCTGGGCGCCGTCAAGCATCCGCTCTCGGCCTCCGACTTCTCCTCCTTCCTGCTGCAGGCGCAATCCTCGAAGGCGCAGATCCTCGGCCTGGCCAACGCCGGCGGCGACGCCATCAACAGCATCAAGGCGGCCAACGAGTTCGGCGTCACCAAGACCATGAAGCTGGCCGGCCTGTTGATGTTCATCAACGACATCCATTCCCTGGGCCTGGGCATGACCCAGGGCATGTACCTGACCGACGGCTGGTACTGGGATCTGAACGAGGACACGCGCGCCTGGTCGAAGCGCTATTTCGCCAAGATGAAGAAGGAACCGTCGATGCTGCAGGCGGCCGACTACTCGGCCGCGGCCACCTACCTGAAGGCCGTCAAGGCGGTCGGCGGCGACGATGCGGACAAGGTCATGGCCCATCTGAAAAAGACCAAGATCAACGACATGTTCACCAAGGGCGGCGAGATTCGTCCGGACGGCCGCATGGTCCACGACATGTATCTGATGGAAGTGAAGAAGCCGGCCGAATCGAAGTATCCATGGGATTACTACAAGGTCGTCGCGACCGTGCCGGGCGCCCAGGCCTATGTGACCAAGGCCGAATCCAAGTGTTCGCTGTGGAAATAAGCTAGTCCGCGCCGGGCCGCGCCCCCGCCGGGCGGCCGGGCGCCGGCGCGCGCGCCGCCGCCG
>JANXSQ010000282.1 GCA_025356595.1 Janthinobacterium sp.
CGCACCGCCGCCAGTGCCGTCACCGGCGCGGCGCGCGCCCGCCGGGCCGGCGCGCCGGCGGCCGCGCCGGTCTGAAACACGCTGACCACGCCGGCCAGAGCGCCGGCCGGTTCCTGCATGGAGGCGGCCGCGGCGGCGGCCTGCTCGACCAGCGCGGCGTTTTGCTGCGTCACCTGATCCATCTGCGCGATGGCCTGGTTGACCTGTTCGATGCCGCTGCGCTGTTCGTCGCTGGCGGCCGAGATCTGGCTGACGATGGCGCTGACCCGCTGCACGCTGTTGACGATGTCGTGCATCGCCGCGCCGGCCTGGTCGACCAGGCGCGTGCCGATGCCGACCTGCTCGACCGAATCGTCGATCAGGGTCTTGATCTCCTTGGCGGCCGAGGCCGAACGCTGCGCCAGATTGCGCACCTCGGTGGCGACGACGGCGAAACCGCGCCCCTGCTCGCCGGCGCGCGCCGCTTCCACCGCCGCGTTCAGGGCCAGGATGTTGGTCTGAAAGGCGATGCCGTCGATGACGCCGATGATGTCGACGATCTTCTTCGAGGAGGCGTTGATCGAGCCCATCGTCGCCACCACCTGGGCCACCACGGCGCCGCCCTTGGTGGCCTCCGCCGTGGCCGCGTCCACCAGGCCGTTGGCCTGGCGCGCGCTCGCGGCGTTCTGCTGCACCGTGCCGGTCAACTCTTCCATCGACGAGGCCGTTTCCTCCAGCGAACTGGCCTGCTGTTCGGTGCGCGAGGACAGGTCCAGATTGCCCGCCGCGATCTGGGCCGACGCCGTGGCGATGGTTTCGGTGCCGCCGCGCACCTCGCCGACGATGCCCAGCAGGCTCTCGTTCATCTCCTTCAGCGCCTGCATCAACTCGCCCGTCTCGTCGCGCGAGGCCACCGCCACGCGCGCCGTCAGGTCGCCCTGCGCGACCCGCTTGGCCAGCGCGATGGCGGCGCGCAGCGGCACGCTGATGTTGCGCGCCAGCCAGAACGCCAGCAGGCCGGCCAGCAGCGCCGCCAGGGCGCCGCCGCCCAACAACACGGCCGTGGTCTGGGTCCGCAGCGCGGCGGCGGCGGCCGAGCGCTGCGCCAGCAGGCCCGCCTCCGCGCCGATGAACTCGCTCAGCACGGCGCGCATGCCGTCCATGCCCTGCTTGCCCTTGCCCTGCTGCTCCAGCGCCAGCGCGGCGCCGATCAAGTCGGGCCGCGCGCCGGCCGCCCGGCGCAGCGCCAGCACCGGCTCGATGCCGGCCGCCAACCACTGCCCCTGCGCCGCCTCCAGTCTGGCCAGGCGCTCCTGCTGGGCCGGGTTGTCCTGGGTCAGCGCGCGCGCCTTGTCCAGATGCGCCTTGAAGGCGGCCTTGCCGGTGTTCAGCGGCTCCAGCGAGGCGTCCTTGCCGGTGATGACATAGCCGCGTTCGCCCGTCTCGATATTGATCAGCCCCTCCAGCACACCATCCGCCTCGGCGATCACCTGATAGGTATGGGTGTTGATGTCGTTGGCCTGCGCCAGTTTGGAGAAATTCAACATCGCCGTGACCACCAGCACGGCCAGCAGCGCGATGACGGCGCCGAAGCCCAGATACAGGCGGGTGGCGATTTTCAAGTCGGATAATTTCATGGTGTTTCCTCTCGGGTGCCCGCGCCGACGGGCGGGACGGACGGTGAGCCGGCGCCGGGGTGGCGCCCTTGCAATGGATGACGGGGTGACGGGCGCACATGGCGTGCACGCAGGAAATGCTACCCCCGAGCGCGGCATGCCGGCGCGCCGTTCGCCGCCACGGGCGCCCCATTGCCAAGCCGAAACAATTCACCCCCGCTTCACAAGACTGTTATACTTCGTCCGTGCGGCACTTATGACCAGTCCCCTTGCCGCTGTCTTCTGACCCCTAATCTGATTGCCTGCGACTGGCGCCTTCTACGGCGACAGGCCGATCTCACAATAAAGCTACCATGTCCTTTTCCACACTCGGTTTGTCCGACGCCATCGTCCGTGCAGTGACCGAACACGGTTACACCACGCCGACCCCGATCCAGACCCAAGCGATTCCAGCCGTTCTGGCCGGCGGCGATTTGCTGGCCGGCGCGCAAACCGGCACCGGCAAGACCGCCGGCTTCACGCTGCCCATCCTGCACCGCCTGTCCACCGACGCCAACGGCAGCGCGATCACCAGCAACACCTCGACCCGCCCCATCCGCGCCCTGATCCTGACCCCGACCCGCGAACTCGCGGCCCAGGTCGAGGAAAGCGTGCGCGTCTACGGCAAGTACACGAAACTGAACTCGGCCGTCATCTTCGGCGGCGTCGGCATCAACCCGCAGATCAAGCAACTCAAGCACGGCGTCGACATCCTGGTGGCGACGCCCGGCCGTCTGCTCGACCACATGGGCCAGGGCACCGTCAACCTGTCGAAGGTCGAAATCCTGATCCTCGACGAAGCCGACCGCATGCTCGACATGGGCTTCATCCGCGACATCAAGAAGGTGCTCGCCGTGCTGCCGAAGAAGCGCCAGAACCTGCTGTTCTCGGCCACCTTCTCGGAAGAGATCAAGGCCCTGGCCGACGGCCTGCTGAACAAGCCGGCGATGATCGAAGTGGCGCGCCGCAACTCGACCGTCGAAGTCATCGCGCAGAAGATCCATCCGGTCGACCGCGACAAGAAGCATCCGATGCTGGCCCACCTGATCAAGTCCAACAACTGGACCCAGGTGCTGGTGTTCACGCGCACCAAGCACGGCGCCAACAAGCTCGTCGAGCAACTCGGCGCCGACGGCATCGGCGCGCTGGCGATCCACGGCAACAAGAGCCAGTCGGCGCGCACCCGCGCCCTGTCCGAGTTCAAGGAAGGCACGCTGCAAGTGCTGGTCGCCACCGACATCGCCGCGCGCGGTATCGACATTGACCAGTTGCCGCACGTCGTCAACTACGACCTGCCGAACATTCCCGAAGACTATGTGCACCGCATCGGCCGCACCGGCCGCGCCGGCGCCACCGGCGAAGCCGTGTCCCTGGTCTGCGTCGACGAGCACGAAATGCTCAAGGACATCGAGAAGCTCATCAAGCAAACGCTGCCGCGCCAAGTCATCCCCGGCTTCGAGCCTGACCTGAACGCCCGCGCCCAGCCCGTGCAATTGCGCAGCGGCACAGGCGGCCACCGCAACGCCCGCGCCCCAGCCGGCGCGACGGTGCGCGTCAAGGCCGGCGGCGGCGGCGCCAAGCCACGCTCGGCCGGTGGCGGCCCGGCGCGCGGGTCAACCTCGAGCGCTCGCTGCGAAT
>JANXSQ010000411.1 GCA_025356595.1 Janthinobacterium sp.
CACATGTGATCAAGCACAAATGACATGTATCTTATGTCATGCTCATACCCATACTGTACGTGCGTGCCCTGCTTTCAGGGGCAAATATGTTGAATTACATTATGACCCAAAACCACGACAACAACAACAACAAGCAGCAGCGACAAGATCTGAACCTGCACCAACAACAGCAACAGCAACAACAGCAGCGAATGCACATGCACCAGTAGCACCATCGTATGCATCCATAGTACGTGGAAATCGTCCACGCAACACAAACCAACGTGCGTCCAATGCATCTCACACACCAACCACATCATCGGAATTTTATGTACTGCTGAAACAACTGATGGAAACACAAGCAGCACAACAACAGGTACTGCTTAACATGCAAAAGCAGTTCAACCTTATTGTTGCGCATGTGTTGCCTCATGCATCTATGACTGCACATGTTGAGATGCCTGTCACCATGGTACCTTCTGCTCCATCCCATGCTGATTCAGATGGGTTACACCCTACATCAAGCATCGTCTCCGGATCCAAAACAACATCAACGGCTGTACATGCATCCATCATCGCTGCTGTTCCATCCTCTTCAGCTGGTGATGCGCATACTTCATCCTCTGCTTCAAATTCCGTACGCTCACACGCGTCAACCGGATCCGGACGCCCTGCACGGTCCGTGCCACACCCATATCGTGCTCCGAACCAACCCAGCATTGCTCAATTCGTTGTGCCATCACCTCGCACAGCAGCGAACAGCACCAATAACGTGCCACCGTCCCCAACCACACCGATACGCGGTTCTACTCCTATTCCTCAGCTATCAGATGCTGCTGCTGATGATGATGATGATGAGGACAGCGCCATTGTTGATGTACCAGTACATGCGTCAACACGCAAGCGCGCTGCATCTGTTTCGACACCTGCTGATACAACACCATCTTCTCGTCCAACCGCTGCGTCTTCTACACCACCCACATCCGCTGTTGCTCTATCTTTTGCTGCTGGTCCTGTTCCAAGGAAGCGAAGCAGTAAGAAGAGTCGCACATGTACATCAGCCCAATGATAGTCTCACACCCACAACAGTTCACCATCGTTTCTTTCAATGCGTGCGGTGTGAACAACACTGCGCGTAAGGCAGAAATCGAATTATTCCTTCACCATACCATGCCATCAGTCCTCGTGATTCAAGAACCCAAAGTGAATCATCTGGTTGGTCATTCGCCTCCCTCTTTCCCCAATTATCACACCGTATATTTTCCTCACTCTCATAAGCCAACAGGCATATTATTCTACATTCATTCATCAGTTTCATTTCAACGTCTTGATACTATTCCTCATTGCTCACCCTATCGCCCGTCAGCAACCACCACACTGTGTGCTTTTGTGTGGGTGTCATGTGAGATGTTACCTCACCCATTTATTATTGGTGGTGTGTACCTTGCCAATAATGTAAGAACACATGATTTCACTGCACTTTCGGACTGCATCCGTCGTGCATGCACGTCACGTGCTGCACATGCACATGCAAATGTGCAAGTGCCAATTGTGCTTGTCGGCGATTTCAATGCACGACATCCCACATGGGACCCATCTGTGTATGGAGATAGCAACATCACTGCTGGTCGTCGCGTTCGTACATGCCTGATGGATGTACATGTTGACGGTCATGATCATGACAATGATGTTTATCCCTTCCCCCTCACACTGTTAAACACAGTGCATGTACCTTTTCAGGCAACACACGTGGCCTACGATGGAGACACTGTTATTGATCTTGCCTTTACCTCACACCCAAAACTGGTTTCGAAAATGGAAATTCTTACCGAAGCGGATCGTAGTCATGCTCATATGGCCATGGCGTCCGACCACTTTCCCATCCGTATTACACTTGCCCCACCAGTACAACAGGACCATATGCATACCACAGCACCATCACCCCGACAACATACGCGGTGGAATGTTTATAATGCTCAATGGGACATGATGGAAGCGTACCTATCAGAGTGCCTTCCTGAGTGGACGTCCAAGTACACTTCTTGGCTGTCTCTTCCCCCATCATCCTTGACACAAAACGACATCGACACGTGCTGGAATGACCTCCACGGCACTCTTATGGCTGCAGCACACACGTGTGTTGGAACATCCGTTGTGAAACACAACTCCAAGCGGTGGTGGCATTTGGTTCCGTCACTCAACACCCTCCACTCCACCTATCACTCCTCACGTGGTCGTTATTATCGGTGCCGACGTCGTCAAGTTGACGGTGACTCGTTATCAGCTGTGTATCAAGTATATCAACAGGCGCGTGACAATTTCGTTGCATCGGTGCGAACTGCGAAGCGTCAGTGCTGGAACGAAATGGCCGCTGCCGTGGATGAGTCAACTGACCGTGAATTCGAAGGAACACGTGGCAAACACAAGGTGGTGTGGTCAAAATATAAAAACACCATCCCATCTAAACGTACCCCACTTGGGTCATTCCCATCTCCTAGTGATGGCTCACTGCCACATAACACTCAACAAGCAGTCAACAACTTGGCACAACATATTGCGCACACCTCATCCATCCCCAATGATCCTACATTTGATCAGCACCATCACAACATGGTTGAGGACGAAATCAGCCGTGTTCTGTCCCAACCCCTTACACACGTCGCACCACCACCTTTCACTCTCGAAGATGTCAAGAATGTATGTGGTCGTGTTCGCCTCAAGACAGCGCTAGGACCTGACAACATGTCGCCGTATTTCCTTCGTCATGGTGGGGGTACCTTACATTCTGCCTTGTTTCTCTTTTTCTCGATCTGCTTTGGTCATGGTTTTATTCCAAGCGCCTTTGTGAATGCCAATGTGGTGACGCTATACAAAGGAGAGGGGAATGTCAATGACCCCAACAATTATCGACCTATTGCCATCACATCTGTGATTATGCGTGTATGGGAGCGTCTTATTCAACCAACATTGCTTAATGTTATGCAGCAGGCCGGCATCCCTGCGCCACACCAGTTCGGCTTCACTAAACAACGCAGTACTCATGATGCCATTTTTCGTCTTCTTGCTACCATGGTGGATTCGTTTGAACATGTTGGACAGAGTAATCCTTTTGTTCCAGTTGTATTCGTGGATATTGCCAAGGCGTATGATCGAGTATGGATACATGGATTATTGTATAAGCTACATGCTATTGGTGTCAAAGATCATCTTCTTCACTTCTTCCGTGCGTTCCTCACCAATCGTACCATCCAAGTCATCCACTCCGGCCTCAAATCTATCACTGTATCTTTGACTGCTGGTGTGCCGCAGGGCTCAGTGCTTGCGCCATTCCTGTTTATTGTTTACATTCATTCGATCAGCGTAGGTATTCCTCGTTCTATTTGCGTGTCTTTGTTTGCCGATGACATTGCATTACTTCCTACTATTTCCGGCACTGCAGGGCTTGCGCCTCTGCAGCGTGCTCTGGATGTCATGTCTTCGTATGCTTCATGTTGGAAGATCACCTACTCCTCTAGCAAAACCAACGTGGTCTTCTTTCGTCCACCTCGTTCAGAAGAAAGAAGAAGGGGAGCGCCACCACCACAACACACATTGACATTGTCATCGTTCCCAATCACAACAGCAGCTTCATACACATACCTAGGTATCACGTTGGATTCCAATCTTACATTCATTCCACATCTACAACAGCTGGTCTCTTCATCCACATCATGCTCCATCATGATCGCTCGTCTTGTGAAGCGTGATTGCTTTCCATCCTTCCCAGTCGTACGTACTCTTGTGGCGTGTGTACTCGTGCCCAAGATCGTATATGGCTTTCCGTTTCTTCACATCGCCAACAAAGTATCAACCGTGATATCAACGTCGGTTGACAACAGACAACAGCACTCAAGGAAGAACCTATTCCGGCAGCTGAAGAACAACATGCTACGTCCACTACAGCGCTCTTTGGGACTTCCACACAATGCACAACATTTTGGCGTGTTTGTGGAGTCTCGTCTTCTACCCATTGAAAGTCTACAATGTTTACAAGCTGCTATGCTAGTGCATCGCTGGCTCAACCTTCCTGCATCTTCCGGCAACGAAGCGCCTCACCTTTTGCGTGTGTACCTGGCCAGACCGTCCTCTTCGTCAAGTTTGCCTCAGATCCATCCGTACACTCGTCTACTCTCATTCATCGCTCGGTGCCCAGAGTTGATGTTCAACCCCTCTGCTCCTGCGACATTTGCTTCCATCCCACGCCAACACATTCGCAGCCGCGTATGGCACAGCTTCTTTACCTCATGGCGTGCAGATGCGGACCGATCGCTTCCAAAGTGTTACGTGGATGCTGTTGTTCCAGAACTGAAACAGCTTCCTCCATATCTACAACACGATCACCCGACAATAGCGGCACGGCGCGCTCGTCTTCGATTCAACCGTGGCCTCCTCAATCATGCGC
>JANXSQ010000293.1 GCA_025356595.1 Janthinobacterium sp.
GCGCCCGCCGCGCCCGCCGCCGAGGCCAAGAGCTCGGCGCCGGCGCCCGCCAAGGCGGACTGAGTTGCATCGATGGGGGCCGGCGCGAGCCGCCCCCACGCCACCATGAACAGAGAAATCAATGCGTAAATATTTCATTACCGGATTGCTGATTTTGGTTCCGTTGGCAATCACGGCCTGGGTCTTGAATCTGGTCATCAGCACGATGGACCAGTCGCTGCTGCTGGTGCCCGAGCGCTGGCAGCCGAAGGCGCTGTTCGGCTACGACATTCCGGGCCTGGGCACGATCCTGACGGTGCTGGTGGTCTTCCTCACCGGTTTGCTGACCAGCAATCTGGTGGGCAACTACGTGGTGCGCGTGTGGGAAAAGGTCTTGCAGCGCATTCCCATCGTGAACTCCCTGTACGGCAGCGTCAAGCAAGTGTCGGACACGCTGTTCTCCTCGTCCGGCAACGCCTTCCGCAAGGCGGTGCTGGTGCCGTATCCGCACGCGAATTCCTGGACCATCGCCTTCCTGACCGGCGTGCCGGGCGGCGACGTGAAGAACCATCTGGTGGGCGACTTCGTCAGCGTGTATGTGCCGACGACGCCGAACCCGACCTCGGGATTTTTCCTGATGATGGCGCGCAGCGACGTCGTCGAGCTCGACATGAGCGTCGACGCCGCCCTCAAGTACATCGTCTCCATGGGCGTCGTGGCGCCCGAGGCGGCCAAAGAATAAACGGCGCGCGTCTCCGGAGAGGCGCGCGGCCATCTGAACAATCTAACCTGGACTGAGAATTTTATGTCAATGCGTACTCACTACTGCGGCCTCACCACTGAAGCGCTGCTCGGCCAAACCGTCAACCTGTGCGGCTGGGTGCATCGCCGGCGCGACCACGGCGGCGTCATTTTCATCGACTTGCGCGACCGCGAAGGCCTGGTGCAGATCGTCTGCAACCCTGAGCAGGCCGAAGTGTTCAAGGTCGCCGAAGTGGTGCGCAACGAGTTCTGCCTGCGCGTCACCGGCGTCGTCAACAACCGCCTCGAAGGCACCGTCAACAACAACCTGAAGTCGGGCAAGATCGAAGTGATCTGCACCAACCTGGAAGTGTTGAACGCCTCGGTGACGCCGCCGTTCCAGCTGGACGACGACAATCTGTCGGAAACGACCCGCCTGACGCACCGCGTGCTGGATCTGCGCCGTCCGCAAATGCAAAACAATCTGCGCCTGCGCTACAAGGTGACGATGGAAGTGCGCAAGTATCTGGACGAGCTGGGCTTCATCGACATCGAAACGCCGATGCTGACCAAGTCCACCCCGGAAGGCGCGCGCGACTACCTGGTGCCGTCGCGCGTCAACGCCGGCAGCTTCTTCGCGCTGCCGCAATCGCCGCAACTGTTCAAGCAATTGCTGATGGTGGCCAACTTCGACCGCTACTACCAGATCGTCAAGTGCTTCCGCGACGAAGATCTGCGCGCCGACCGCCAGCCCGAATTCACCCAGATCGACTGCGAAACCTCCTTCCTCTCGGAGCAGGAAATCCGCGACCTGTTCGAGAACATGATACGCATCGTCTTCAAGAACACCCTCGACATCGACCTGCCGAACCCCTTCCCGGTGATGGACTTCGCCACCGCGATGGGCATGTACGGTTCGGACAAGCCGGACATGCGCGTCAAGCTTGAATTCACCGACCTGACGGCCGTCATGAAGGATGTCGACTTCAAGGTCTTCTCCGGCGCGGCCAACATGGAGGGCGGCCGCGTGGTCGGCCTGTTGGTGCCGGGCGGCGCCAAGGAAGGTTCCGGCATGCCGCGTTCCGAGATCGACGCCTACACCCAGTTCGTCGCCATCTACGGCGCCAAGGGCCTGGCCTACATCAAGGTGAACGACAAGTCGAAGGGCCGCGACGGCCTGCAATCGCCGATCGTGAAGAACCTGCACGACGCGGCGCTGGCGCAGATCGTCGAACTCACCAAGGCCCAGGACGGCGATTTGATCTTCTTCGGCGCCGACAAGGCGAAGGTCGTCAACGACGCCATCGGCGCGCTGCGCGTGAAGATCGGCCACAGCGAATTCGGCAAGAAGGCCGGCCTGTTCGAGGAGAGCTGGAAACCGCTGTGGGTGATCGACTTCCCGATGTTCGACTACGACGAGGAAAACGACCGCTGGACCGCGACCCACCATCCCTTCACGGCGCCGAAGGACGGCCATGAAGACATGCTGGAAACGAATCCGGGCGCCTGCATCGCCAAGGCCTACGACATGGTCCTGAACGGTTGGGAACTGGGCGGCGGTTCGATCCGCATCCACCGCGCGGAAGTGCAGAGCAAGGTCTTCCGCGCCCTGAAGATCGACGCCGAGGAAGCCCAGCTGAAGTTCGGCTTCCTGCTCGACGCGCTGCAATACGGCGCGCCGCCGCACGGCGGCCTGGCCTTCGGCCTGGACCGCATCGTCACCATGATGACCGGTTCCGATTCGATCCGCGACGTGATCGCCTTCCCGAAAACCCAGCGCGCCCAGTGTCTGTTGACGCAGGCGCCGTCGGAAGTGGACGAGAAGCAATTGCGCGAACTGCACATCCGTTTGCGCGGCGCCGAGCCGAAGGTCGTTTAAACTCCGCCTGGGCCGCCCCGGCGGCCCGACCGATGTGAGCAAAAAGGCGCGGGAGACTGCGCCTTTTCTTTTTTTCGCCATGAACCATAAAATCCCCGAATCCGTCCTGGTCGTCATCCACACCGCCGCGCTGGAGGTGCTGCTCATCGAGCGCGCCGACCGTCCCGGCTTCTGGCAATCCGTGACCGGTTCGCTGGACGCCGTCGACGAGCCGCTGCCGGCCACGGCCGCGCGCGAGCTGTTCGAGGAAACCGGCATCGTCGCCGACGGCGCCGCCATCGCGCTGCGCGACTGGCACCTGTCCAACATCTACGAAATCTATCCGGTCTGGCGGCACCGCTACGCCCCCGGCGTGACGCGCAACACCGAGCACGTGTTCAGCGTCGCCGTGCCGCGCGACATCGCCGTCACCCTGAGCCCGCGCGAACACCTGAACTATGTCTGGCTGCCGTATCTGGAGGCGGCCGACAAATGTTTTTCATCCTCCAACGCGGAAGCCCTGCTGCAACTGCCCCAGCACGTCAAGTAAGCGCGCCCTTGTCGAACTTGTCAAAATGAATTACTAAAAACAACATCTTTCCTGTAGACTGCCGGCCTGATCGCGCGTCGGGCGTGTCGCCGGCGGCGGCGCGCCCGCGCCGCGCCGCTTAATGTCATTCGATGAGGTGATGCATGGACGTTGGTTCTGTAATGTTGCGCGACAATCCGCCGTTCTCCAGCCCCGGCAAGATCCGGGCGTATGCGAAAGAACGCACGCTGTTCAAAATCCTGCTGGTCTTCGCGGCGCTGTTCTGGCTGCTGCTGACGGTGGTGACGGTCGGCATCGTCTGGCTGATCCTGCCGCTGATGTATGTGTTCGGCCTGGCGGCCCATTCCTATTTCATCTCCAATCTGCAGGGCAACGGCGTGCATGTGGGCGCGGCGCAATTTCCGCAGCTGCATGAACGCTTCCAGGCCTGCTGCCGGGCGGTCGGCCTGGAGCGGGAGCCGGAGTTCTACCTGATGAGCGGCAACGGCGTGCTGAACGCCTTCGCCACGCGCTTTCTGCGCCGCTATTACGTGGTGCTGTTGTCGGATGTCGTCGACGCGCTGGAGGACGACCAGGACGCGCTGAATTTCTACATCGGCCACGAATTGGGCCATATCGCCCGGAAGCACCTGGCGCGCCACTGGTGGATCAGCGTCGTCACGCTGACGCCGCTGCTCGGCGCCGCCTATGCGCGGGCGCGCGAATACACCTGCGACCAGTACGGCCTGGCGTGCTGCAAGGACAGCGCCAGCGCGATGCGGGCGCTGGCCGTGCTGGCCGCCGGCGGCCAGCGCTGGAAGAGCGTCAATCTGGAGGCGTACATCGCCCAGGCCGAACGCAGCGGCGGCTTCTGGATGTCGCTCAATGAGCTCACCGCCGACTACCCGTGGTTGTGCAAGCGCGTCGCGCGCGTTCAGCGCGGCGACGCCGCCCAGTTTCCGCGCCGCCACGGCATGGCCTGGGCGCTGGCGGCGCTGGTGCCGAACACCGGCTTCGGCGTCATCGGCGGCCTGATCCTCTACATTTACGTCGGCAGCATAGGCGCCGGCGTCGCCATTCCCGCCTACAAGGCCTATGTGGAAAAGGCCCGCGTGGCGCAACAGCGGCTGGCCTACGACGCGGCCTACGCCAGCGGCGCGGCGGCGGCCGACAAGGTCGGACACTTCCTCGTCGAGCACCAGCGCTTGCCGCTGACGGCGCGCGAGGCCGGCTTCGCGGCCGGCGCCCGGATCGACATCGACGCCGGCGACGGCCGCCTCAGCGTGCCCCTGGCCGCGCCGCTCCAGCATCTGGCGCTGTACTTCACGCCCAGCATGGGGGGCGCGGCGGTGACGTGGGTGTGCAGCGCGGACGCCGGCGCGCCGGCCGAGGCCTTGCCGCCCGAGTGCCGCCCCTGAGGCGCCCGGCGCGGCGGGCCTTGTGGCGCCAATCCACCGGGCACGATTGAGTTGTGCCGGAAAGCGCGGGCTTGGGGGTAGAATCACCACATGAAAATCCGCGTAGCAACATACAACATCCATAAAGGCGTTTCCGCCGTGCGCGGTTTGCCCCGCGTGCACGCCTTGAAGCAGGCCATCGGCCTGTTCGAGGCCGAGGTGGTCTTCCTGCAGGAGGTGCAGGGCCGGCACGACCGCAACGCCGCCCAGTTCGGCGCCGAGAGCCAGGGCCACAAGCATTGGCCGGAAACGGCCCAGCACGAGTTCTTCGCCGGCGCCGGCCAGCACGCGGCCTACGGCATGAACGCCGTCTACGACCACGGCCACCACGGCAACGCCCTGCTGAGCGCCTATCCGATCGCCTCCAGCCGCAACCACGACGTCTCCGACCACGCCTACGAGCAGCGCGGCATCCTGCACTGCGTGCTGCAGACGCCGGACGCCGAGGTGCATTGCTATGTCGTCCACCTGGGCCTGTTCGAGTCCGGCCGCGGGCGCCAGACCGAGGCCCTGATCGAGGCCGTGCTGGCCTCGGCGCCGGCCGGCGAACCGGTCATCATCGCCGGCGACTTCAACGACTGGCGCAACAACCTCAGCGACAAGCTGCGCAAGGCGCTGGGCGTGGTCGAGGTGTTCGACCAGCGCGACTCGCGCTCGGCCCTGGGCGACCTGGTGCGGCAGATGGCGCGCCGCCCGGCCGCCGCGCCGGCGCCGGCGCGCACCTTTCCGGCCGCCTTGCCGTGGTTCCGCCTCGACCGCATCTATGTGCGCGGCTTCAAGGTCGAGACGGCGCAGGTGATGCACGGCAGCCTGTGGGCGAAACTGTCGGACCACGCGCCCATCGTCGCTTCGCTGACTTTGGCCTAGGAGCGGCCGTGCGCTCCGTCAATTTCATCGCCGACAACGACATCGAGCTGCTCCATTGCGGCACCGAGTATTTCCCCGCCCTCATCGCGGCCATCGACGCGGCCCGCTACGACATTTATTTCGAAACCTATATCTTCGCCGCCGACGCCACCGGCGCGGCCGTGCAGGCGGCCCTGGCGCGCGCCGCCGGCCGCGGCGTGCAGGTGTGCATGATCACCGACTGGTTCGGCACCGGCAACGCGCGCGTCCAGCGCATGCACGCCGCGTTGCAGGCGGCGCAGGTGCAGCACCGCATCTTCAATCCCTGGTTCCGCCGCGGCGTGACGCGCAGCCACCGCAAGATCTGCGTCGTCGACCGCGAGCTGGCCTTCGTCGGCGGCATCAACATCAACGACGATATGTTCTGCGACCACAACCACAGCCTGCAACTGGCGGCGCCGCGCTGGGACTTCGCCGTGCTGGTGCGCGGCCCGCTGGTGCACACCATCCACCAGGAGGCGCAGGCGCAGTGGGCGCGCCTGGGCAAGCTGGGCCTGTTCAAGCGCCTGCACCTGTTCCGCGAGCTGCGCGCCGTCACCAAGGCGCAGGCGCACAGCGTCGTCGCGGCCGGCTTCGTGGTGCGCGACAATCTGCGCAACCGCCGCACCATCCAGCGCGCCTACCTGCAGGCGCTGGGCCGGGCCAAACACAGCGTGCTGCTGGCCAATCCGTATTTCGCGCCGGGGCGCAAGTTCCGCGAGGCGCTGGCCTCGGCCGCCCGCCGCGGCGTCGAGGTGGTGCTCTTGATCGGCGTCGGCGAGATCTGGCTGCAGGACGCCGTGGCCCACTCCTTCTATCCGAAGCTGCTGGAGGCCGGCGTCAAGGTGGTCGAGTACCACAAGACGCAGTTGCACGCCAAGGTGGCCGTGGTCGACGCCGAGTGGGCCACGGTCGGCTCGAGCAACGTCGACGGCCTGAGCCTGTTCCTGAACCAGGAGGCGAACGTGGTCATCAAGGACGCCGGCTTCGCCCAGGCCCTGCGCGCGCACATCGAGGCGGCCGTCGCCGAGGGCGTCGTCATCCACCAGGACGACTTCGCCCACGTTGGCCGCTGGCGCCGCCTCGGCTACGAGGCCGCTTTCATTCTTTATAAACTGGCGATGCGCGTTTTCGCCATCGGCAAATACGCCTAGACCATCATGACCGACACCGTACGCATCGACAAATGGCTGTGGGCCGCGCGCTTCTTCAAGACCCGTTCGCTGGCCACGGACGCCGTCGACAAGGGCAAGGTGCGCCTGCGCGAGGAGCGCGTGAAGCCGGCGCGGCCGCTGCGCCCCGGCGACGAATTGTTCATCGACAACGGCGCCGACAGTTGGGAGGTGCGCGTGCTGGGCCTGTCCGAGCAGCGCGGCAGCGCCCCCGTGGCGCGCCTGTTGTACGCGGAAACGCCGGCCAGCGCGGCGCGCCGCGCCCACGAGGCGGAGCAGCACAAACTGTTCCGCGAACCGGGCGCGGCCATCAAGGGCAGGCCAAGCAAGCGCGACCGGCGCCAGTTGAGCAAGGCCAGCGGCGCGGACTAGGCGCGCGCCGGGCGCGGCGCCGATTGGCGCCGGGCGGGAATAGAACCGCGCCTCTAAAGTTCCCGTTTGACTTTTATGCCCCGGTGGATAATAGTACGAGCGTTCGGATTTTTTTTGCATGAAGCGGGCTCAACTCGATGCGGACGTGTACTCCACTAGAAACTCTGCTTTTTGAACGGAACCATCATCAATACCTCAATTAAATTTATGCGCAAGGGTGAACTGACCCGCGCCGCCATTCTCGACGTGGCGCTGGACTTGTCCAGCCGCGACGGCCTGGAGGGCCTGACCATCGGCTTGCTGGCGGATCGTATGAACATGAGCAAGTCCGGCGTGTTCGCCCACTTCGGTTCGCGCGAAGACTTGCAGATGGAAGTGCTGAAGCTGTACCACCACCGTTTCGAGCAGGAAGTGTTTTTCCCGAGTATGAAGGAGCCGCGCGGCATCCTGCGCCTGCAATCGATGTTCGCCCGCTGGATCAAGCGCGTCAGCGTGGAGATCGCCTCCGGCTGCATCTACATCAGCGGCGCGGTGGAGTACGACGACCGTCCGGGACCGATCCGCGAGGAACTGGTTTCGATGGTGCGGGCCTGGCAGGGCGCCTTGTTGCGCTGTGTACAGCAGGCGATCGAAGCGGGCCATTTGAAGCCCGACACCGACGCCCAGCAGATAGTGTATGAGATGTACGGTTTGATACTGGCACTGCATCACGATGCGCGATTCCTGCGCATGCCGGGCAGCGTGGAGCGGGCCCGCCTGGGCTTTACCCGCCTGATCGAGAATTACCAGAACCCGCAGCCGAGCGCGCCGGCGGCTGCACAGCAGACTTCGTAAGCCGTTGCGCGGCAGGCCGCGCGCAGCCCGAGAATCAACTATTTAGCTATTTAGCCGTCAGGAGAAAAATTATGGGTCAATACGTCGCGCCAATCCGGGATATGCAATTCGTTCTGCATGAGTTGCTGCAAGTCGAAGAAGAGTTGAAACAAATGCCGCACTACGCTGAAGTCGACGCCGACATCATCAACCAGGTGCTGGAAGAGGGCGGCAAGTTCACCGCCGAAGTGCTGTTCCCGCTGAACCACTCGGGCGACCGCGAAGGCTGCAGCCACGACAAGACCACGCACGCCGTGACGACGCCGAAGGGCTTCAAGGAAGCCTACAAGCAATACGTCGAAGCGGGCTGGGGCGCCTTGTCCTGCTCCACCGAATACGGCGGCCAGGGCCTGCCTTTGGTGCTCAACAACTCCTTCTATGAAATGCTGAACTCGGCCAACCAGGCCTGGACCATGTACCCGGGCCTGTCGCACGGCGCCTACGAGTGCCTGCTCGAGCACGGCACCGACGAACAGAAGCAACTGTATCTGCCGAAGCTGGTCTCGGGCGAGTGGACCGGCACCATGTGCCTGACCGAATCGCATTGCGGCACCGACCTGGGCATGCTGCGCTCGAAGGCGCTCCCGCAGGCCGATGGTTCCTGGCTGATCAGCGGCAGCAAGATCTTCATCTCCGCCGGCGAGCACGACATGTCGGAAAACATCCTGCACCTGGTGCTGGCCCGCGTGCCGGACGCGCCGGAGGGCTCGAAGGGCATCTCGCTGTTCCTGGTGCCGAAGTTCCTGCCCAACGCCGACGGCAGCGTCGGCGCGCGCAACCCGATCACCTGCGGCGCCATCGAAGAGAAAATGGGCATCCACGGCAATTCGACCTGCCAGATGAATCTGGACGGCGCCCGCGGCTGGCTCATCGGCCAGCCGAACAAGGGCTTGAACGCCATGTTCGTGTTCATGAACGCGGCCCGCCTGGGCGTCGGCATGCAGTCGCTCGGCCTGACCGAAGTGGCTTACCAGAACGCCCTGGTGTACGCCAAGGACCGCATCCAGATGCGCAGCCTGTCGGGCGTGAAGGCGCCGGAGCAGGCGGCCGACCCGATCATCGTGCATCCCGACGTGCGCCGCATGCTGCTCACGGCCAAGGCCTACGCCGAGGGCGCGCGCGCCTTCACCTCCTACGCCGCGCTGCAGATCGACCGCGAACTGCACCACCCGGACGAAGAGGTGCGCAAGGAGGCGGCCGACGAAGTGGCGCTGCTGACCCCGGTCATCAAGGCCTTCATCACCGACAACGGTTGGATCGCCACCTCGGAAGCGATGCAAGTGTTCGGCGGCCACGGCTACATCGCCGAATCGGGCATGGAGCAGTATGTGCGCGACGCCCGCATCAACCTGATCTACGAAGGCACCAACACCATCCAGTCGCT
Organism: Janthinobacterium sp.; assembly: GCA_025356595.1. Lineage (GTDB taxonomy): Bacteria > Pseudomonadota > Gammaproteobacteria > Burkholderiales > Burkholderiaceae_D > Janthinobacterium. The sequence continues at coordinate 9,251 of JANXSQ010000293.1, forward strand.
CGACCTGCTGGGCCGCAAGGTGTTGATGGACAACGGCGCGAAGCTGCGCAAATTCGGCGCCAAGATACAGGCGTTTGTTGAAGAAAACGGCACCGATGAAGCGATGAGCGAATTCATCACACCGCTGGGCGACTTGGGCGCGAAAGTGTCCAAGCTGACCATGGAAATCGGCATGAAGGCGTTCCAGAATCCGGACGAAGTGGGCGCCGCCGCCGTGCCTTACCTGCGCGTCGTCGGTCACTTAATCTACAGCTACTTCTTCGCGCAAATGGCGAAGATCGCGCTGGAAAAGGAATCGTCCGGCGATACTTTCTACAAAGCGAAACTGGCCACGGCGCGTTTCTACTTCGCCCGTCTGCAACCGGAAACGGCAACCCTGATCCGTCAGGCGCGCTCCGGTTCGGCCAGCCTGATGGCGCTCGACGCCGACTTGTTCTAAGAAGATAGAGGAATATTATGACCAATTTCATCGTTAAAAAAGTAGCCGTCCTCGGCGCCGGCGTGATGGGCGCGCAGATCGCCGCCCATTGCATCAACGCGAAAGTGCCGGTCGTGCTGTTCGACCTGCCGGCCAAGGAGGGCGCCAAGAACGGCATCGTCCTGCGCGCCATCGAAAACCTGAAGAAACTCAGCCCCGCCCCGTTCGGCAACAAGGACGACGCGGCCCTGATCCAGGTGGCCAACTATGAAGACAATCTGGACCTGCTGGCCGGTTGCGACCTGATCATCGAAGCCATCGCCGAGCGCATGGACTGGAAGCACGACCTGTACAAGAAGGTCGCGCCGCACATCGCGCCGAACGCGATCTTCGCCTCCAACACCTCCGGCCTGTCGATCAACAAGCTGGCCGACGGTTTCGACGAGGAACTCAAGGCGCGCTTCTGCGGCGTGCATTTCTTCAACCCGCCGCGCTATATGCACCTGGTGGAACTGATCCCGACCGTGGCCACCAAGCCGGCCATCCTCGACCAGCTGGAATCGTTCCTGACGACCACCCTGGGCAAGGGCGTCGTGCGCGCCAAGGACACCCCGAACTTCATCGCCAACCGCGTCGGCGTGTTCGGCATGCTGGCCACCATCTACGAAGCCGAGAAATTCGGCCTGTCCTGCGACGTCGTCGATGACCTGACCGGCGCCAAGCTGGGCCGCGCCAAGTCGGGCACCTTCCGCACCGCCGACGTCGTCGGTCTGGACACGATGGGCCATGTCATCAAGACCATGCAGGACAATCTGGCCGAGGATCCCTTCTTCGCCGTCTACAAGACCCCGGCCGTGCTGGCCAAGCTGGTCGAAGCGGGCGCCCTGGGGCAGAAAACCGGCGCCGGTTTCTACAAAAAAGTCGGCAAGGAAATCCAACGCCTGGACTTCGCCACCGGCGACTACGTGACCGGCGGCGGCAAGGCCGCCGACATCGTCGCCCGCATCCTGAAGGAAAAGGATCCGGTCAAGAAAATGAAGGCTCTGCGCGAATCGACCAATCCACAGGCGCAGTTCCTGTGGGCGATCTTCCGCGACGCCTTCCACTACATCGCCGTGCATCTGGACACCGTGGCCGACAACGCCCGCGACATCGATTTCGCCATGCGCTGGGGCTTCGGCTGGAACGTCGGCCCCTTCGAAACGTGGCAGGCATCGGGCTGGACGCAGATCGCCACCTGGATCAACGAAGACATCGCCGCCGGCCACGCGCTGTGCGACGCGCCTTTGCCGGCCTGGGTCTTCGAGGGCGCGGTCGCCGAGCAGGGCGTGCACACGCCGGCCGGTTCCTACTCGGCCGTCTCGAACAGCTTCGTGCCGCGCTCCACGCTGTCCGTCTACGAGCGCCAGCAGTTCCGCGCGCCGGTCTTCGGCAGCGGCGCCATCGACGGCAAGACCGCCGGCACCACCGTCTTCGAGGACGAGTCGGTGCGCCTGTGGCACACCGGCGACGAAGTGCTGGTGATCTCGCTGAAAACCAAGATGCACGTCATCGGCGAAGGCGTCATCAACGGCCTGAAAATGGGCCTGGCCGAAGCGGAAAAGAATTTCAAGGGTCTGGTGATCTGGAACGCCGACGCGGCCGACGGCGGCGCCTTCTCGGCCGGCGCGGACCTGCAGGCGGCCCTGCCGCTGTTCATGCAGGGCGGCGCCAAGGCGATGGAGCCGGGCATCAAGCTGCTGCAGGACACCTTCATGGCGATGAAATACTCGAACGTGCCGGTCGTCGCGGCCGTGGCCGGCCTGGCCCTGGGCGGCGGTTGCGAACTGGCGCTGCACGCCTCGAAGCGCGTCGCCTCGATCGAATCCTACATCGGCCTGGTCGAAGTGGGCGTCGGCCTGATTCCGGCCGGCGGCGGTCTGAAGGAAGCGGCCGTGCGCGCCGGCAAGGAAGCGCAGGGCAACGACATCCTGCAATTCCTGAAGGCGGGCTTCACCAACGCGGCCACCGCGAACGTGTCGAAATCGGCCCTGGAAGCCAAGAAGATGGGTTATCTGTCGGCTTCCGACGTCATCGTCTTCAACCCCTACGAGTTGCTGCATGTCGCCAAGGTGGAAGCGCGCGCCATGTTCGACGCCGGTTTCCGTCCGCCTATGCAGACCCTGGTGCCGGTCACCGGCCGCTACGGCTGGGGCACGATCAAGGCCCAACTGGTCAATATGCGCGACGGCGGCTTCATCTCCGCGCATGACTTCAAGCTGGGCGACATGATCGCCGAGATCGTTTCGGGCGGCGACATCGACCAGGGCAGCCTGGTCAGCGAACAGTGGTTGCTCGATTTGGAGCGCAAAGCCTTCCTGGAACTGTTGAGCCATCCGAAGACCCAGGAACGCATCATGGGCATGATGCAAACCGGCAAACCGGTGCGCAACTAATCGGCCATGTCGATCCTGACCCTGGCATTTAAAGTACTTTTACGCGTGAGGCCGAGCATGGTGTACCAACGTATCAAGCAGCAAATGATGGACACCTTGCCCTTCGTGCGCCTGCTGGGGATCAATATCGACGAGATCGGCGCCGGCACCTCCCGGGTGTCGATGCCGGCCGACCCGAAGCTCAACAACCACCTCGGCACGCAGCACGCCGGCGCCCTGTTCACGCTGGCCGAAACGGCCTCCGGCGCGGCCATGGCGGGCGGTTTCGCCGAGCTGATCCTGGGCCTGCGTCCGGTCGCCAAGGAGTCGCGCATCCAGTACCAGAAAGTGGCCAAGGGCGCCACCAGCGCCGTCGGCCGCGTGCCGGGCGACCTGGCCGCCCTGAAGGCGGCGCTGAAGGCGGACGGCAAGGTGGCGTTCCCGGTCGAGGTCGACATTTTCGACGCCGCCGGCACGCTGGCCGCGCAGGTGCAGGTCGACTGGTATTTATCGGAAAAGCGCTAGGGCCGGTCTCCGGTTTTCAGAACTTCGACAGAACTTCGATCAAAAATTTTTGAAAGAACATAATGAGCAAACAACTTCAAGACGCATACATCGTCTCCGCAACCCGCACTCCGATCGGCAAGGCGCCGCGCGGCATGTTCAAGAACACCCGCCCCGACGACTTGCTGGTGCGCGTGCTGCAATCGGCCCTGGCGCAGGCGCCGGGCCTGGACCCGTCGCTGATCACCGACGCCATCATCGGCTGCTCCTTCCCGGAAGCCGAGCAGGGCTTCAACATCGCCCGTAACGCCGTGCTGCTGGCCGGCCTGCCGAAGACCATCGGCGGCGTCACCGTCAACCGTTACTGCGCCTCGGGCATCACCGCCATCGCCATGGCGGCCGACCGCATCCGCGTCGGCGAATGCGACGCCATGATCGCCGGCGGCATCGAGTCGATGTCGATGGTGCCGATGATGGGCCACCACCCGTCGATGAACCTGAACATGTTCACCGACGAAAACGTCGGCATGGCCTACGGCATGGGCCTGACGGCGGAAAAAGTGGCGACGCAGTGGAAAATCTCGCGCGAAGCGCAGGACACCTTCGCCGTCGAATCGCACCGCCGCGCCATCGCCGCGCAGCAAGCCGGCTTCTTCAAGGATGAAACCACCCCGGTCGAGATCATCACCCGCACGCCCAACCTGCGCACGGGCCAGATCGACGTCAGCACGCGCATGGTCGACACCGACGAAGGCGCGCGCGCCGATTCGACCGTCGAGTCGCTGTCGCGCCTGAAGCCGGTGTTCGCCGCCAAGGGTTCGGTCACGGCCGCCAACAGCTCGCAGATGTCGGACGGCGCCGGCGCGCTCTTGATCGTCAGCGAAAAATTCCTGCGCGAGCACAACCTGACCCCGATCGCGAAATTCTCCGCCTTCGCGGTGCGCGGCGTGCCGCCGGAAATCATGGGCATCGGCCCTAAATTCGCCATCCCGGCGGCCTGCAAGGCGGCCGGCATCACCCAGGACCAACTCGACTGGATCGAGCTCAACGAAGCGTTCGCCGCGCAAGCGCTGGCCGTCATCGGCGACCTGGGCCTGGACCCGGCCAAGGTGAACCCGATGGGCGGCGCGATCGCCCTCGGCCATCCGCTGGGCGCGACCGGCGCGATCCGCGCCGCGACCACCATCCACGCCATGCGCCGCAACAAGCTGAAGTACGGCATGGTCACCATGTGCGTCGGCGCCGGCATGGGCGCCGCGGGGATTTTCGAAAGCATGTAAGCTTGAGTTAATATCAACATCAAAGGGCGCCAGGAATTCCTGAGCGCCCTTATTTACATTTGGAGACACGATGGACATTTTGTGCAGCAAGGCCGAGGGCATCCTGACGATCGCATTCAACCGTCCGGAGCGCAAGAACGCGATCACGTCGGCGATGTACCAGAGCATGGCCGACGCCATTAACGACGCCGAGCGCGACGCCGACGTGCGCGCCATCCTGATCATGGGGCGGCCGGAAATCTTCACGGCCGGCAACGACCTGGACGACTTCATGAAGGGCGCCAAGCCGCTCGCCGATGAAGTCTTCGAGGAGCGTCCGGTGTTCCGCTTCATGCGCGCCCTGAACGCGGCGAGCAAGCCGGTGGTGGCGGCCGTGTCCGGCGCCGCCGTGGGCATCGGCACCACGCTGCTGATGCATTGCGACCTGGTCTACGCGGCCGACAACGCCAAGTTCTCGCTGCCCTTCGTGCAACTGGGACTGTGCCCGGAATTCGCCTCCAGCCTGCTGCTGACGCAACTGGCCGGCTACCCGCGCGCGGCGGAAAAACTGCTGCTGGGCGAAGCCTTCCCGGCGGCCGAGGCGCTGCAGATGGGCCTGGTGTCGAAAGTGCTGCCGCTGGAGGAATTGCTGCCCTTCGCGCGCGCCCAGGCCGCCAAGCTGGTGGCCCTGCCGGCCGCCTCGATCCGCGCCACCAAGCAGTTGATGAAGAGCAGCCGCGCCGCGCCCATCATCGACACCATGGCCGTGGAAAACAAGTTGTTCGGCGCCATGCTGCTGGCCCCGGAGGCGAAGGAAGCCTTCACCGCCTTCTTCGAGAAACGCAAGCCGGACTTCAGCCAGTTCGCCTGAGGCCGGAGTAGTGCCGTCGTCCCTGCGGGGCGGCGGCGCCGCGCGCCCTCAGCGCTCGCCGTAGCGGGCGCGGATCGCCGCCAGCGTGCCGTTCTTTTCCAGGCGGGCGATGGCGGCGTTGATCTGCGCCAGTTCGGCCGCGCTGGTGCTGGCGGCGTTCAGCATCAGGTGCACCGGCGCGCGCAGGATGACCAGGGGCAGGGCGGCGATCGCCACGCCCTGTTGCCTGGCCTCGTAGCGCAGGGCGGCCGAGTCGCCCAGGATCAGTTCGGCGCGCTCGGCGTCGAGCATGCGGATGCCCTGGTTGAAATTGCCGAAGGTGCTGAAGCGGCCGCCCCTTTCCAGCGCCGGCAGGGCGCGCGCGTAGGTCTCGCCATACCAGCCGACGCGCGGCGCCAGCAGGGAGACGCGCTCTTTCTGGATCGCCGCCAGGCTGTTCAGGTGGCGATAGCGGGCCAGTTTCTCCCGGGTCGTGAAGAGTCCCACCATTTCATGCCGGTAGGCCGCGCTGAAGCGCGCGTAGCGGCGCCTCTCGGGCGTCTCCGAGGCCGCCAGCATCAGGTCGAGCTCGCCTTGCTGGAACAGGATCTGGCGCCGCGCGGCCGGCAATTCCCCCTGCACGACGAGGGCGCAGCGGGCTTCCTTGAGGATGCTCTTGGCGAGTTCGAAATCGAGCCCCATCGGGCGCGCCTGGGCGTCGTGATAGATGTACGGCGGCCATTGTTCGAAGGCCATTTTGAGGCTGCAGCATTGCGCCGGCGCGGCGACCGTAGTGAGCGCCAAGGCGGAGAGAAAATGGCGCACACGCATAACGGTTCTTTTCGTCCCGGCAAGGTTGGACGCGCTGGCCGGGCGCGCGGCGGTTTTGCCGTGGCGAATCAGGCATGGCTGGAGCGATCATACACTTGATCGCCGCCGCGCTTCAAAGCATATCAAACCGATAGTCGGTAGCGCCGCGCCGCGCGCGCCGTCTCCCAGCGCGGCGGCGCAAAACAAGGGCGCCGGCGCCGCTCCGGGCGCTTAGATTCAAATTGCATATACAAGCGAGTTTTAATTCGTTCCACGAATGAAACGCGGCCTTTATAGTCGGTTTTCCTTAGCACCGACGATCGATTTTATGTTGCATTCCACCCCAACCCCGCTCCCCCTCCATCCCACGCTCCACCAGCCATGCATGTCGCCGCGCATGTGCCGCGCCGTTCCGTAGTCCCGCAAGCCTGTCGCACTGCCGCAACGCCCGCGCCGGCCCACAAGGCCGACGGGGCCCAGTTCGCCCTTTTTCCACAGAGAAGGGGCAGCAATCCCAACAAGAGGAAACCATGTTCAAGCCACTCAGCATCAGTTTAGCCATCGTCGCCGCCTTTCCCGCCTTCGTCCAGGCCGACGACAGCATCGAGCGCGTCGTCGTCACCGGTTCGCACATCCGCGTCACGCAGAAGGAGGGCGCCAGCGCCGTGCAAGTGATCACCGCCAAGGAATTGAAGGCCAGCGGCAAGGCCAGCATCGCCGACGTGATACGCGCCATCTCCGCCAACAGCGGCAACAGCTACAACGAGCAATACACGGGCAGTTTTTCGGCCGGCACCGCCGGCCTGTCGCTGCGCGGCATCGGCCAGAAAAACACCCTGATCCTGGTCAACGGCAAGCGCGTCAGCAGCTACGCCACGGCGCAGGATTTGCAGGAGGTCTTCGTCGACCTGAACAGCCTGCCGATGGCGGCCGTGCAGCGCATCGAGATCCTCAAGGACGGCGCCTCGTCGGTGTATGGTTCGGACGCCGTGGCCGGCGTGGTCAACATCATCCTCTACAAGGAATTCAGCGGCACCGAGCTCAGCGCCCAGGCGGGCGGGTCGACCGAGGGCACCGGCCAGACCGAGCGGAGCGCGACGCTGCAGAGCGGCTTCGGTACATTGCAGACGGACGGCTACAGCGTGGTCTTCTCGGTCGACGCCCAGCGGCGCGACAAGTTGCAGCAGAGCGATGTGGCGTGGATGCGCGACGCCGATTTCCGCGCCCAGAACGGCGGCGCCCTGTCCTGGCCGGTGACCAGTTTCACCGGCGGCGACCCGACCAAATTGCTGGGCGGTCCGCGCGGACCGCTGCAGTTGACGCCCTACGGTTCGATCAACCCGGACAAGAGCGGCCAGGTGCTGGCGTACAATCCGGCGCCCTACAACACCCTGATCCCGGGCATCCAGAGGGTGCACAGCGCGCTGCGCGGCACGCTGCGCCTGAACGCCGACAACGAGGCCTACGCCGAGGTGCTGCACAGCTATTCGCGCGCCGACCAGACCTTCGCCGCGCCGCTCACGGTCAGCAGCAGCCTGCGCGCCTGGAACAAGGACAGGCAGGCGCTCGACACGATAGGCGCCGTGCTGCCGGTGGGCCACCCGAACAATCCCGGCGCCGCGCCGCTGCCCTTCAACGCCACGCTGTTCGACCTGGGGCCGCGCCTGAAATCGGACAAGGTCACCTTTTACCGCGTGCTGAGCGGCGTCAAGGGCAATCTGGCCGGCTGGGACTGGGACGCCTCGCTGGGCCGCTCCGGCAGCAAGCTGGAGGAGACGGTGCAGAATTTCGTCAACCGCTACGCATTCGAGAAGGTGCTGGCCGAGGGCAGTTATGATTTCATCGACGCGTCGAAGAACAGCGAGGCGGTGCGCAACCGTCTGCGCCTGTCGACCCTGCGTCCGGCCCAGTCGACGCTGAGCACCTTCGACCTGTCGGCCTCGAAGGAGGTGCTGGACTTGCCGGCCGGCCCGCTCGGTTTCGCCGCCGGCGCGCAGTGGCGCCGCGAGCGCATGGATTCGCAGACCTCCAGCGCCGTGCTGTCGGGCACCGAGCTGCGTCCGGCCCTGAACATCATCGACGGCACGCGCGACGTCAGCGCCCTGTTCGGCGAATTCAACGTGCCGGTGGTGCCGAAGCTGACGCTGAACCTGGCCGGCCGGCTCGACCATTACAGCGACTACGGGCGCTCCTTCTCGCCCAAGGGCAGCGCGCGCTACCAGGCGGCCGACTGGCTGCTGCTGCGCGCCACCGTCTCGCGCGGCTTCCGCGCGCCCTCGCTGCCGGAAATCACCGACAGCACCGCCGTCAGCTACACCAGCGTGGTCGACCCGCGCGATCCGATCTCGCCGACCCAGTCGCGCGGCGTGACGCTGATCACCAAGGCCAACACGGCGCTGCGCCCGGAGCGCTCGAACAATCTGAACCTGGGCCTGGTCATCGCGCCGAGCAGTAACAGCAGCGTCGGCGTCGACTATTACCGTATCAAGCAGAAGGGCTTGATCGGCACCGAAAGCGCCGACACCATCCTCGCCAACGAGGCCAGCGTGCCGGGCCGGATCGCGCGCGACGCGCAGGGCCGCATCAGCACCCTGTATGTCCAGTACGGCAACCAGGGCGACCGCGAGGTGTCCGGCCTGGACCTGGACCTGCGCCAGCGCTTCGTCGGCAAAGAGTGGGGCAATCTGACCCTGAACGGCCAGCTCAGCCGCGTGCTGCGCTTCGCCGCGCCGCTCTCGCTGGGCGAGCCGGCCAGCGAGGGGGCCGGCAACAATCTGTTCGGCTCGATTCCGAAATGGCGCGGCGTGACGAGCGCCACCTGGGACCTGGGCGCCTGGTCGGGCACGCTGACCTGGAACTATGTCGGCAGCTACGCCCAGGGCAAGCATCCGGAGGAAACCGTGGCCGCCTTCAGCACCCTCGACCTGAACGCGAGCTGGCAGCTGAACCCGGCCACCAGCGTCAGCTTCATCGTGCAGAACCTGGCCAACAAGCGCCCGTCGTGGGACAGTTCGACGGACTTCTTCGACACCACCCAGGCCGATCCGCGCGGCCGCTTCGCCTCCGTCAAGCTGGGCTACAAGTTCTGATCCGCCGCCGCGCGCCGCCGCGCCTGGCGGTAGGCGCGCGGCGCGGCGCCGGCGCGGGCGCGGAAGGCGGTGGCGAAGTTGGCGGGGTTGTTGTAGCCGACCAGCAGCGCCACGTCCTGCACTTCGATCTCTGTGTACTCCAGCAACTCCATGGCGCGCCCGATGCGCGCCGCGCGGATGAAGGCGAAGACCGTCATGCCGGTGCGGGCGCGGAACATCGGCGTCAGTTTTTCGCGGTAGGTGCCGACGCTGCGGGCGATCTCGTCCAGGTCGGGCAGGGTCGCCAGATTGTCCAGGATCAGGCGCTTCACGGCGTCCACGAAGACCGCCTGCTCCTCGTCCTGCGCCGCCGCCGCGGGGCGCGGCGCGGCGGCGCGCCGCGTCAGCCCGAGGTGGATGCGGATGCGCGCCAGCAGCTCGCCCGGCGCGAAGGGCTTGGTCACGTAGTCGACGGCGCCCACCGACAGGCCCATGATGCGTTCCTCCGCCGTGTCGGCGCCGCTCAGGAAGATCACCGGAATGTCGCGCGTGCGCGGGTTCGCCTGCAGCAGGCGGCAGACGGCGTAACCGTCCATGTGCGGCATGCGCACGTCGAGCAGGATCAGGTCGGGCGCGCCGGCCAGCGCCAACTCGTAGGCCTGGGTACCGTTGTGGGCCACGCTCAGGCGGTAGGGTAACTCGCCCAGCAGGATCAACAGCAGGCGTTGTTCGAACGCCGAATCATCGACGATCAGGATGCGTTTTTCGGCGGGCTCGTGTGGTGTGCGCATGGAACCTCGTCAGACGCGGCCGGGGTGACGTTTGCTGTATCTTTTTTTAATGTTTCGACTTTTCTTATCATCATTCAAAGGTTCTTTATCCGCAAGCAAAAGCGCGCAAATTCTACATCGTTAATAATCGTTGCAGACGTGCCTGATGTTATCCAACAACGATTTTCCCGCGCAGGCTCCCCGGAGTCCGGCCCGGCCTGACGATGGGAGAAATGGATGAAGCATACCGATTTCAGCAGTATGGCTTGTCCGATCGCGCGCAGTTTGGGCAAGGTCGGCGAGTGGTGGAGCATCCTGATTTTGCGCGAAGCCTTCTACGGCAAGACGCGTTTCGACGAATTCGAAAAGAGCCTGAGGATCGCGCCGACGATGTTGACGCGGCGCCTGGCCGACCTCGTCGACGGCGGCCTGATGGCGCGCCGCCAGTACTGCGCCCGGCCGCCGCGCTACGACTACGTGCTGACCAAGTCGGGACGCGCCTTCAAGCCGGTGCTGCTGGCCTTCATCGCCTGGGGCAACGAGCACTTCGCGCCGGAAGGCGCCAGCCTGGTCATCGCCAGCCGCGACACCGGTCTTGCGGCCGATCCGGTGCTGGTGGACGCCACGACGGGCTTGCCGATCAACGACGAGTACTACGGCTTCGCGCCGGGGCCGGCCGCCAGCGACATCATGCGGCGCATCATCTCCGACGCGGAAAAGGGCCGCGCCGCCTAGGCGCCGACGCGCGGCGCGCCCGGGCCGCCCTCAATCCTTCACGACATGCCACAACTGCTTGTAGTTGTCGCCGTTGCGATCGCCCGGCTTCTGGTCGGCGCCGTAGCGGTACAGCGGCTTGCCCTTGTAGGCCAGTTGCTTGCCGCCGTCCTCGCGCGTGAGGACGGAAAAGGGCGCGCCGGCCGTTTCCGGCCCGGCCAGCGGTGGCCAAGTCTGGGCGCAGGGGCCGTTGCAGGCGCTCTTGCCGCTGCCGGCGAGGTCCTTGTCGAAGGTGTACAGGGTCATGCCGGCGTGGTCGGCCAGCACGCCGTCGACCTTCTTGGTGATGGCTTCGGAAGCCTGGGCCGCCGCGCACAGCGACAGCGCGGCGAGCAGGGGGGTGAGGCGGGACAGAAATACTGACATGGCGTTTTCCTCGTGGTGTGGGTGAACCAGCTCCGGCGCGGCCGGGAACGGCGCGCGGCCAGTCTAGTTTAAGCCGATGCGGCGGGGACGGCGCACGGCTGCGGCGGGAAAACCGAAGAAACACTCTGGATCGCGTCACGCTGCGGTAACAATGCATTTCTATCATCGCGGATTCACTTCTTTCCGGATCCCCCAGATGAGCATTCAAGCCACACGCCGCAACTTCATCCGCACCTTCGCGCTCAGCACCGCCGCCGTTTCCCTGGTCGCCTGCGGCGGCGGCAGCGGCGAGAATTTTTCGGCCAGCTTCCTGCACGGCGTCGCCAGCGGCGACCCGCAGGCCGACGGTTTCATCATCTGGACCCGCGCCACGCCGTCCGAGGCGCGCTCCTTCATGGTCTTCTGGGAAGTGGCCAGCGACGCGCAGTTCGCGCAGATCGTCAAGCGCGGCGAGTTCAGCACCGGCCCCGAGCGCGACTTCACCGTCAAGGTCGACGTCACCGGCCTGAGCGCCAACAGCGCGTATTTCTACCGCTTCAACGTCGGCGATGTGCGCTCGCCGACCGGGCGCAGCAAGACGCTGGCCTCGGCCAAGGCGGAACAGGTCAAGCTGGCCGTGTTCACCTGTTCGAACTACCCGGCCGGCTACTTCAACGTCTACGCCGAGGCGGCCAAGCTGAACGACATCGACGCCGCCGTCCATCTGGGCGACTACATCTACGAATACCAGCGCGACGGCTACGCCTCGCAGGACGCGGCGGCGCTGAAGCGCGAGGTCGATCCGAAAAACGAGATCATCACCCTGACCGACTACCGCAGCCGCTACGCGCAATACCGCACCGACGCCGACCTGCAGGCGCTGCACGCCCGGCTGCCCTTCATCGCCGTCTGGGACGACCATGAATTCGCCAACGACACCTGGAACGGCGGCGCCGAAAACCACGACCCGGCCACCGAGGGCCCGTTCAGCGCGCGCCGCGCCGCCGCCCTGCAGGCCTACAATGAATGGATGCCGATCCGCCTGCCCGACGCGAGCAAGCCGGACCGCATCTACCGCTCCTTCGACTTCGGCGGCCTGGTCGCGCTGCACATGCTCGACACGCGCCTGATCGGGCGCGACAAGCAGCTCAACTACGCCAGTTACATCGGCGCCGGCGGCGCCTTCGACGCCGCCAAATTCACCTCCGACATGGCCAATCCGGCCCGCCAGATGATGGGCGCCGAGCAGAGCGCCTGGCTGCAGGGCCAGTTGGCCGCGTCGAAGGCGACCTGGCAGATCCTCGGCCAGCAGGTGCTGATGGCGCGCATGAACATTCCGGCGCCGCTGGCGCTGCAGCAGATCGGCTTCGGCGACTACCTCGCGCTGGCCGGCAAGGCGCAGCAGGCGCCGGCCAGCCTGACGCCGGCCGAAAAGGCCATCCTGGCGCAGCCCTCCGTGCCCTACAACCTGGACGCCTGGGATGGTTACGCGGTGGCGCGCGAAACCGTGCTGGCCACCGCCGTGGCGCTCGACAAGAACCTCATCACCCTGGCCGGCGACACGCACAATTCCTGGGCCAGCGACCTGGCCGACATGAAGGGCAAGGCGGCCGGCGTGGAGTTCGGCGTCACCTCGGTGACCTCGCCGGGCTTCGAGGAAATCTTCCCGAAAGAGGATCCGCTGAAGGTCGCGGCCGGGCTGGAGCAGGTGATCGGGCCGCTCGTGTACGCCGAAACGGGGCACCGCGGCTTCATGATCGTCACCGCCACGGCCAGCCAGGCCAGCGCCGAATGGCGCTACGTCAGCACCGTCAAGTCGAAGACCTACACCATGGTGCCGGGCAAGACCCTGCGCACCCTGCCGGGCGCCGCCAACCGCAAGCTGCTGGCCGTCTGATCCAAGCCGGGCCCGTCCGCGCCGACGCCCCCGGCGCCGGCCCGGGCGGGCCCGGCGGGTCGGCATGGGACAGGCTACAATCTTTCCCATGCTGACCATCCTCGCCCTCACCTTTCCCTTCTTCGCGCTGGTGCTGTGCGGCTACGCGGCGGTGCGCCGCGGCATGCTGCCCCTCTTGGCCATTCCCGGCCTGAACAGCTTCGTGCTGTTTTTCGCCTTGCCCTGCATGCTCTACCGTTTCGGCGCCGCCACGCCGCTGGCGCAACTGCTCGACGTCGGCGTCTTCGGCGTCTACCTGCTGTGCGCCCTGCTGATGGTGGGCGTGACGCTGGCGGCCACGCTGAGCCACCGCATCGACTGGAACAACGCCGCCTTCGGCGCCCTGGTGGCGGCCTTTCCGAACACCGGCTTCATGGGCGTGCCGCTCCTGCTGGCACTGCTGGGGCCGCGCTCCTCGGGGCCGGTGATCGTCACCATCGTCGTCGACATGGTCATCACCAGCTCGCTGTGCATCGCCCTCTCGCGCCTCGGCGGCGCCGGCGGCGGGCGGGCCGCCGCCGGCAAGGCGCTGCGCGGCATGCTGGGCAATCCCATGCCGTGGGCGATCGCGCTGGGCGCGCTGTCCTCGTGGTCGGGCCTGGCCCTGGCCAAGCCGCTGATGCAGACCGTCGGCCTGCTGGCCGACGCCGCCTCGCCGGTGGCCCTGTTCACCATCGGCGCCGTGCTGGCCCGTTCGCAGATGAACACGGCCGACGCCGCGCCGCTGGGCGAATACGTGCCGGTGGCGCTGAAAAAACTCATCCTGCATCCGCTGCTGGTGTTGGGCGTCGGCCACGCCGCCATCGCCCTCGGCGCGCCGCTCGAACCCTTCGCGCTGAACGTGCTGGTGCTGGTGGCCTGCCTGCCCAGCGCCAGCAATGTGGCCATGCTGTCGGAGCGCTTCGGCGCCGACACGGGACGCATCGCGCGCATCATCCTGGTCTCGACGGCGCTGTCCTTCCTGACGTTCGCGGCCGCCGTGACGCTGCTGATCTGAATGCAGGCAAAGGCGGGGCGGCCGGCCGCGCCGTCCCCGTCCCGCGCGCCGCTTCAGGCGCCGTCGGCCGGGCGCACCAGCGCCGCCATCGGGTGGCCGGCGCCCAGGCCCGCCGCGACCATGCGGCGGGTTTGCTCCGGCTGGTTCTGGCTGGTCTTCCACTTGCCCTCCAGGCGGCTGAGCGGAATTTCGATGCCGACGATGGCCTTCATAATCTTGGCGATGTAGCCGGGCGGCGCCTCGTCGATGCGCCACGGCTGCGGCATCGCCGCCTCGTGGCGCGCGGTCAGGCGTTCCAGCAGGGCCAGCAACCAGTCGGCGTCGTGCACCGCGCGCAGCCGGCCGTGGCCGTGCGCCACGGCGTAGTTATAGGTCGGCACGACCTTGCCGCTGAGCGCCTTTTCCGCGTACCAGGCGGGGCTGATGTAGGCCTGCGGGCCCTGGAACACCGCCAGCACCTCGCCTTCCTCGCGCCACAGCGGATTGGCGCGCGCGACGTGGCCGCGCAGCGTGCCGAAGGGCGCCTCGGGCGTCGCCGCGCCGAGCTCGAAGGGGATGTGGTCGGCGCACAGGCTGTCACCGTCGCGGCGCACCAGGGTGGCCAGCGGGTGGGCGTGGAGGAGGGCGTGCAGCACCTCGAGGCGGGTTTCGGCGAAGACCGGCAGCGTGTACATCTCAGCCCTCCGCGCCGGCGATGACGATGTCGGCCGTCAGCGAATTGGCGATGTAGCACTTCTCGTGCGCGGCGTGGTGCAGCGCCGCCAGCGCCCCGGCGTCGGGTTGCAGCGGGCCGGAAAAGACGATGGCGGGACGCAGGGTGATGCGCGTCATCGCCATGCGCCCGGCGGCGTTCTTGCCCAGTTCGCCGACGGCCGCGTCGCGGTACTGGTCGATCACGTAGCCGCGCTGCGCCGCCAGCGAGAGGAAGAACAGCATGTGGCAGCTGGAGGCGGCGGCCACCAGCGCCTCCTCCGGATCGACGGCGGCCGGGTCGGACATCGGCAGCGGCACCGACAGCGGCGACGACGAGGCCGGCACGCTCAGGCCGCCGTCGAAGCGCCAGGCGTGGGCGCGGCTGTAGCGCTGGTCGGCGAAGCCTTGCTGGCCCCGTTCCCAAATGACTGTGGCGGTGAATTCCTGCATGGGTGCTCCGGTAGGGTGGGATGGATGATGGGCTTATCTTAAAATCGAAGATGGCTTTTTAAAAGATCCAATAACTGCTATTTTAAAAAGACCAATTTCCGGAGTCCCCCGCATGCACATCACGCAGATCCTGGCCGCCTTGCCGCTCGACCGCGCCGACCCGGCGCCGCTGTTCCGCCAGTTGTACGGCGCCGTCAAGGAAGCCATCCTCAACGGCGCCATCGGCGCCGGCCTGCAGTTGCCGCCGACGCGAGAACTGTGCCGCCTGCTGGGCGTGTCGCGCCAGACGGTGCTCAACGCCTACGCGCAACTGACGGCCGAGGGCTACCTCAGCGGCAGCGTCGGCAAGGGCACCTTCGTCAGCGCGCAACTGCCGGCCGCCGCCAGGAGCGTAGTCGCGCCCGGCCTGCTGCGGCCGCTCTCGGCGCGCGGCGAGGGCTATGTCGCGGCCATGGGCCGGGTCGCCTGGCACCAGGGCAAGCTGCGCGCCTTCCGCGTCGGCATGCCGGCCCTCGAGCTGTTCCCCTTCGACGTGTGGAGCCGCCTGGCGGCGCGCCGCTGGCGCCGCCCCGACCACCTGATGGGTTACAGCGAACCGGCCGGCTACCTGCCGCTGCGCGAGCTGCTGTGCGTGTATCTGCTGGCGGCGCGCGGGGTGCGCTGCACGCCCGAGCAGATCATCATCACCTCCGGCTCGCAGCAGGCGCTGTTCCTGCTGTCGACCATCCTGCTCGGCCCCGGCGACGCGGCCTGGATGGAGTCGCCCGGCTACCGCGGCGCGGCCGGCCCGCTGCGCGCCGGCGGGGCGCGCGTGTTCCCGGTGCCGATCGACGCCGAGGGCCTGGACGTGGCCTACGGCGCGGCGCATTGCGCGCACGCGAAGCTGGTGTATGTGACGCCCTCGCACCAGTTGCCGCTGGGCGTGGCCATGAGCCTGCCGCGCCGCCTGCAGTTGCTGGCCTGGGCGGCGAAGGCGCGCGCCTGGGTCGTCGAGGACGACTACGACAGCGAATACCGCTACACGGGCGCGCCGCTGGCCTCGCTGCAAAGCCTGGACCGGGCCGCCTGCGTGGTCTACGTCGGCACGCTCTCGAAGGTGCTGTTCCCCGGCCTGCGCCTTGGGTATATGGTGGCGCCGCCGGGGCTGGCGCCGGCGCTGGCGCGGGCCAAGGCGGTGCTCGACCGGCACACGGCGATCGTGCCGCAGATGGTGCTGGCGGACTTCATCGCCGAGGGCCATTTCGGCCGCCACATCAAGCGCACGCGCGAGCTGCACGGCGAGCGCCGCGCGCTCCTGCTGCGCGCCATCGGGCGCGAGCTGGACGGCGAGCTGCGCTGCGGCCCGTCCGACACGGGCCTGGAAATCTGCGCGCATTTCCGCCGCGGCCACGATGAGGATGCGGTGGCCCGCGCCGGCCTGGAGCAGGGCATCGAGCTGCGCCCGCTGGGCCACTACGCCGAGCCGGACGCGGCGCCCGGCTGCCGCGCCGCGCCCGGCCTGCTGCTCGGTTTCGCCGCCGTTCCGCAGGCCGAGATCGACAGCGGCGCCGCGCTGCTGGGGCGGATTTTGCGCACCCGCTGAGGTAGACTGTGCGTCTTCCACATCGAGCAGGCCACACCATGACCGTCATCCGCTGCAGCTGGGCCAACCCGGCCAACCCGCGCTACGTCGAATACCACGACAAGGAATGGGGCGTGCCCTGCCACGACGAGCTGCGCCTGTTCGAGATGCTCAACCTGGAGGGCGCCCAGGCGGGCCTGAGCTGGGAGACGATACTCAACAAGCGCGAGAATTACCGCGCCGCCTTCGACGGCTGGGACGCGCGCAAGATCGCCGCCTACGACGACGCCAAGGTGGCCGAGCTGCTGGCCAATCCCGGCATCGTGCGCAACCGCCTGAAGGTGGCGGCAACCATCGGCAACGCCAGGGCCTACCTGCGCCTGTGCGAGGAGGAGGGCGGCCTGGAGCGCTTCCTGTGGGCGTATGTGGACGGCGCGCCCATCGTCAACCACTGGCCGGACGGCCGGCGTCCGGCCACGACGGAGTTGTCCGACCGCCTCTCGAAAGACTTGCTGAAACGCGGCTTCAAGTTCGTCGGCTCGACCATCGTCTACGCCTATATGCAGGGCATCGGCATGGTCGACGACCACGCGCCGGACTGCATCTGCCGCAGCGGACGCTGAAGCCATGGACGCGGCGATCCAGACGCAGGGACAGGAGCAGGGACAGGAGCCGGGCTGGCGCGGGCGGGCCCGCTTCGTCATCCTCGACACGGGCTTCGGCCAGGGCGAACACTTCCTCGCCACGCTGGCGGCCTGGCGCGCCGACCCGCGGCGCGCCGGCCGCTTGCACTATCTGGCGCTGGCGGCCGAGCCGGTCGACGCCGCGGCGCTGCCGGATGCATTGCGGGCCCAGTGGCCGCCGGCGGTGCCGGGCTGGCAGCGCATGCTGCTCGACGACGGCCGCGTCACGCTCGACCTGATGGCCGGGCCGGCCGCCGCCAGCCTGGCGCAGATCGAGGCCCGCGTCGACGCCTTCCGCCTGGCCGGACCGGCCCTCTCGGCCACCGCGCTGGCGCGCCTGGCGCAGCCCGGCGCCACGCTGACGGCGGTAGAGCTGGACGCGGCGCGGCGCGGCGAGCTGGCGCGGGTCGGCTTCGTCTTCGCGACGGCGGCGCCGCAGGCATGCTTCGCCGGCCGCCAGCCGCAGCCGGCCGCGGCGGCGCCGCAAGAGCGCCACGCCATCGTCATCGGCGCCGGCGTGGCCGGCGCGGCCGCCTGCGAACGCCTGGCCGCGCGCGGCTGGCGCGTCACCCTGGTCGAGCGCCACGCGCAGCCGGCGCAGGAGGCGTCCGGCAACCTGGCCGGCATCTTCATGCCGCTGCTGTCGCGCGACGACAATCCGGCCAGCCGCCTGGGCCGGGCCGCCTATCTGTACGCGCTGCGCCACTGGCAGAACCTGGGCGGCGTCGGCGCGGCCTTCGCCGGCGCGCGCTGCGGCGTGCTGCAACTGGCGCGCGACCCGGCCCACGCCGCGCTGCAGCGGCAGATCGCCGCCGCCGGCCAGCCGCCGGAATACGCCCGCTGGCTGGAACCGGCCGAAGCGGGCGGCCTGCTGGGGGCGCCGGCGCCGGACGGCGCCTGGCTGTTCGAGCAGGGCGGCTGGGCGCGTCCGTCCAGCGTCTGCGCGGCCATGCTGGCGGCCTGCGGCGCGGCGCTGGAACAAATCTTCTCCACCGGCGTGCTGGACCTGCTGCGCGTGGACGGACTGTGGCAGGTGCGCGGCGCCGGCGGCGTCGTCATCGCCAGCGCGCCCACCGTCATCCTCGCCAACGGCTGCGGCGCGACCGCGCTGGAGCAGGCCGCCGGCCTGCCGCTGCTGGCCGTGCGCGGCCAGGTCACCCACCTGGCCGAGGGCAGCCTGGCGCAGCCGCCGCTGGTGGTCTGCCGCGAGGCCTACATGACGCCGCCGTCGGACGGCATCGTCTGCGTCGGCGCCACCTACGACGCCGACGCCGGGCGCGGCCTGCGCGCCGACAGCCAGCGCGAGAATCTGGCGAAGATCGCCTCGATACTCGGCCTGCCGCCGCTGGAGGCGCCGCTGGCCGGACGCACCGGCTTCCGCTGCGTGGCGCCGGACCGCCTGCCGCTGGTCGGCGCCTTGCCCGACGCGCGCGCGGCGGGGCGCTGCGAGCGCCTGCGCGACGTGCCGCGCTGGCCCGGCCTGTACGGCCTGCTGGGCTACGCTTCGCGCGGCCTGATCTGGGCGCCGCTGGCGGCCGAGCTGCTGGCCGCGCAGCTGGACGGCGAGCCCTTGCCGCTGGAGGCGAATCTGGCGGCGGCGCTGGACCCGGCCCGCTTCCTGCTCAAGGATCTGCGCCGCCGCTGAGGCCGGGCCGGCGCGGCGCCGCTTGCCGGGCGGGCCAAACGTCGGTTGCGGAATATGTCATATCTCGCTACATTAGTGTTTTTTCAAGGACTCCCGGACATGGAAAAACGCGTCGTCGGCTATGACCTGGCAAGGGCCTTGGCGGTGATCGGCATGGTCTTCGTCAACTTCAAGATCGCCATGCACGCCAGCGCCGCCGACGCGCAGGGCTGGTTGCGCCTGTTCAACGCCATCGACGGGCGCGCTTCGGCGCTGTTCGTGATACTCGCCGGCGTCGGCCTGACGCTGCTGTCGGCCGGCGGCCGCGCCGCCAACGACGCCGCGCGGATCCGCGCCGACCGCCTGATGCTGCTCAAGCGCGCCGTCTTCCTGTTCGTCGCCGGCCTGCTGTACGTGCAGGTCTGGCCGGCCGACATCCTGCATTTCTACGGCGTCTACCTGCTCATCGGCGCCGCCGCGCTGAGCTGGAGCGGGCGCGCCCTGCTGGCCGCGGCGGCCGCCATGGTGCTCGGTTTCGCCCTGCTGGCCAGTTACTTCAATTACGAGCAGGGCTGGAACTGGCAAACCCTGGTGTACGCGGATTTCTGGAGTCTGCCCGGCTTCCTGCGCAATCTGTTTTTCAACGGTTTCCACCCTGTCTTCCCCTGGGCCGGCTTCCTCCTGCTGGGCATCGCGCTGGGTCGCCTGGACCTGCGCGCGCCGGCCGTGCGCGCGCGCGTCTTCGCCGCCGGCCTGCTGCTGGCGCTGGCCAGCGAGGCGCTGGTCTGGTGGGGCGCGGCCCACGCCGGTCCCGGCGCCGGCATCTGGATCGTCATGTGGTCGGCGCAACCGATGCCGCCGCTGCCGGTGTACTGGCTGGCGGCGTCCGGCACGGCCTGCGCCGTCATCGCCGCCTGCGTCGCCGCCGGCGAACGCTGGCGCGGGGCGCGCTGGCTGGCGCCGCTGGTGCACACCGGCCAGATCGCGCTGACCCTGTACGTCGCCCACGTGCTGGTCGGCATGGGCGTGCTGGACGCCGTCGGCCGCCTGGAAAACCAGTCCTTCGCCTTCGCCGTCGGCAGCGCGGCCCTGTTCTGCGCCGCCGCCGTGCTGTTCGCCCACCTGTGGCGCCTGCGTTTCAAGCTTGGGCCGCTGGAATGGTTGATGCGGCGCAGTACCAGTGGATTCGGCGGCGCGCCGCGCGCACAAGGACTATAATTGGATTTGGGCAATATTTTTGCCGGTGTGGAGATCATTCAAGTGGAAGACCAAACCAGCTCGCCCGAGCTGTTCCTGTTCCTGGCGGCGACCGTGCATGACATGAAAAACTCGGTGAGCGTCGTCAGCGGCACGCTGGAATCCCTGCTGGCGGCCAGCCCGGCGCCGGCGGAGGGGCCGTATCCGCAGATGGCGCAGATGTTGTACCAGACCAAGCGCCTGAACGACAATCTGATCCAGTTGCTGGCGCTGTACAAGCAGGTGGGCAAGCCCGGCTATCCCTTTGACGTGCGTCCGCAACTGCTCGGCCAGCTGGTCGAGCAGGTCGTGGCGCAGGAAAAAGTGCTGCTGGCCTCGCGCGGCATCGCGCTGCAGACCAGCTTCCCGGCCGAATTGATCTGGTGCCTGGACGAAGACCTGATCATCGGCGTGCTGGGGCACGCCATCAACAACGCCATCCGCTACACGCGCGACACGATACGCCTGTCGGTCGAGCAGGTCGGCGCGCTGCTGGAGATCCGCGTCGAGGACAACGGCGGCGGCTTTTCCCCGGCCCTGCTGGCGGCCGGCGCGGCGGCCATGGACGGCGTCACCAGCGGCGTCAATTTCGCCACCAACAGCACCGGCCTGGGCCTGTATTTCGCCAGCGAGGTGGCGAAGATGCACAAGCACCGCGAACGCGGCGGCAGCATCGCGCTGGAAAACGGCGGCGCGCTGGGCGGCGGCTGCTTCATCCTGCGCCTGCCGTGAGCCGCGCGCCCGCCATGGACGGCAAGCCCGCTCCCGCGCCCGCCGCCGCGCCCGAGGCGGCCGCGCCGGCCGTGCTCAGCGCGGCGCCGACCGCCTGGGCCGACAAGCACTATTTGCTCGTCGACGACTTCATCGGCATCCGCATCCTGCTGCGCGAATCGCTGCGCAACCTGGGCGCGCGCAACATCGACCAGGCCGCCAGCGGCGGCGAGGCGATGAAGATGCTGGCCAAGACGCGCTACGACGTCGTGCTGTGCGACTACAACCTGGGCGAAGGCAAGAACGGCCAGCAGGTGCTGGAGGAGACGCGCGTGCGCAATCTGACGGCGCCCAGCAGCGTCTGGCTGATGGTGTCGGCCGAGAAGAGCGTCGAGTCGGTGATGGGCGCCGCCGAGCACCAGCCGGACGCCTACCTGATCAAGCCGATCACCGAGGGCGTGCTGCTGACGCGCCTGAACCGGGTCTGGCACAAGAAGCAGGTGTTCCGCGAGATCGACCAGGCCTGCCTGGACAAGGATTATCTGCGCGCCGCCAAGCTGTGCGACGCGCAGATCGAGCACAACAAGATCCACGAGATCGATCTGCTGCGCATGAAGGCCAGCCTGCTGCTGAAGAGCGGCGAGCCGGAAAAGGCGCGCGCCGTCTACGAGCGCGTGCTGGCCGAGCGCGACTACAACTGGGCCAAGGCGGGCCTGGCGAAGATCCGCATGAACAACGGCGAGCACGAGGCGGCGCGGCAGATGTTCCAGGGCGTGATCACCGAGAACCGCTATTACATCGACGCCTACGACCAGCTGGCCAGGGCCTACCAGTTGATGGGGCAGGACGAGGAAGCCTGCAATGTGCTGGAGAAGGCCGCCAAGCTGTCGCCCAATTCGGTGCCGCGGCAGCGCAGCCTGGGCATGATTTCGCTCAAGCTGGGCAATGTCGGCATGGCCGAGAAGGCTTTCCGCAAGTGCATCGCCATCGGCGAGTATTCGGTGATGAAGACGCCCGACGCCTATCTGGGACTGGCGCGCGTGTGCGGCATCAAGAACGAGCCGAAGGAGGCGCTGCAGTGGTTGCTGATGGCGCAGCGCGAATTCACCAGCGAACTGATCGGCCTGCGCGCGAAGATCACCGAGGGCATGGTGCACCACGAAAGCGGCGACTACCGGCGCGCCCGCAAGTGCGGCGACGAGCTCGAGCAGATGCTCAAGGAGGACGCGGCGCGTCCCGACACGCCCACCTGCATGGACCTGGCGACCCTGCTGTTCGCGGTCGGCGTCAAGGAGGCGCCCGTCGAACTGCTGTGCTACGTGATCAAGAACAACCACGACAACCAGGTGCTGCAGGACGAGGTGCAGAAGATCTTCGACAAGGCGCGCATGGGCGAGGAGGGCCTGGCGCTGATCCTGGCCTCGCGCAAGGAGGCGTCGGACCTGATGAACAAGGGCGTGCTGTTGTGGAAGACCGACAAGCTGCCGGCGGCCGTCGAGTGGATGCGCGCGGCGCGCCTGGCCTTGCCGACGAATCTGCGCATCCTGTTCAACTCGGCGCAAATCATTCTTTCGCATTTACAACAGCGCGGCTACGACAAGGCGCTGGCCGACGAGGCCGTCGGCGTGCTGCTGTACGTCGACCGGATCGCGCCGGGCCAGCAGCGTTTCGCCCAGCTCATGGAGCAACTGGCGGCGCTGGCGCCGGTGGCCGCGGCGGTGGCGGAGGGGGAACAAAGCGGGGTGGACGGGGAGGACGGCGCGGGCGCTTGATGCAAGGAATCTTGTTTCTTGCCTGTCGAGTGATAAACTACGTTTCAGCGCGGGCTGGCCCGGGCTTTTAGTGGTTTACAACGATAAGGAAGAAAATATGCGTGATGTCGCCAAAGAAGTGTATAAAAAAATGAAGGTGGGCAGCATGGCCTGGATCCGTCCGGTGGCCGCCAAGGGCGATACCCTGCCCTCGTTCCAGTCCGCCCACGACAGCGTCAAGCAACTGGAAGAAGAAGGCCTGATCACGATCGGCGAAGTGAAGCGCCAGGACGACGGCCTGATCGAAGCGATCCGCATCCAGCGCCTCGCCTGAAACCGGCCGGCGGCCGGGGTCGGCCCCGCGCCCCGGCGCGCGGCCCCGGATGCGCGCCGCCGCTGAGCATGGGCCGTCCGCGCGGACGGCGTCCATGCTCAAATTTTAAGCCTTGCCCGTCCGGACGGTCGTCTTCGGCCGCACCGGCGCGCGCTTGGCGGGCGCCTTGACGCTGGCGCTGTCGGCCTGCGGCGCGGCGGCCGGCTTGCCGGCGGCGACGAACTTGGCGGCCGCCTCGCTGGCCGCCGCGCCGGCGCCGGCGCCGACCTCCGGCGTCATCGCCGTGCTGACCGCCTGCTTGAACTGATCCTGTATCAAATTCCACCACGCGCCCGGATTGGGCGCCGCAGCCGCAGCCGCCGCCGTCTGGGGCGCAGCTTCGGCCGCCGGTGTCGGTGCCGCTGCCGCCGGCTGCTGGAAGAAGGCCGAGGCGAAGGGCACCGTTTCGGCCAGCGATTTCTCATCCGCGCCCGGCTGCTTGACGGCGGCCGCGAAGGCGGCGCCCATCGATTTCAAGGTGACGATGGTGCCGCGCTGCACCTCCAGCGCCTGGATGCTGCCGCGCAGCATGCTCATGTTCAGGTTCAACCACGCCTCGACGGCCTTCAGGTCGTTGATCTTCTTGTCGAGTTCCTCGACCGACAGGGTCGGCGCGGTGATTCCCGGAATGCTCATGCCCGGCACGCTCATGCTGCCCCACAGGTTCTTGACGAAATCCAGGGTGTCCGTC
This sequence comes from Janthinobacterium sp., assembly GCA_025356595.1. Taxonomy (GTDB): domain Bacteria; phylum Pseudomonadota; class Gammaproteobacteria; order Burkholderiales; family Burkholderiaceae_D; genus Janthinobacterium. Next base: position 33,169 of record JANXSQ010000293.1, read on the forward strand.
ATGACAGCGGCGCCTGGCAGCGCGGGCATTTTGGGTGTGGCCATGTTGATGTCTCCATTGGGAATGATGTGCCATTAGCGTAGCAGATAATAAGCCGTCCCCCGAAAATACTTGGCCTGTTTGATCTGGCGCAAACAGGCGGCGTGGGGCCGGGAGGGCCGCGAAGCAGTTACACTAGCGCCATGACGACAGCCTCCTTCTTTTCGCCGCGCCGCCGCCGCAACCTCGCCTTGTGCGCGGCCACCATCGCCCTGCATTACCTGACGCTGGAGTGGTTGGGCTCGCGCGCCGGTCCGGCGCCGGCCGCGCCGCCGCCGGTGCCGGCGCAACTGCGCCTGGCCTTGCCGGCGGCCCCGGC
>JANXSQ010000295.1 GCA_025356595.1 Janthinobacterium sp.
CGGGGCGGGGACCGCAGGGTCCGCCCCGGCCGTGCGCCGCGGCGTTTACCTGGCGGCCTTGTCGGCGCCGCCGTCGGCGATCTCGAACAGCGGTGTACGTCCGGGATTGACGCGGATTTTCACCCATTTCGCCGTCACGCCGAGGTGGCCGAGATTGTCGCGCCAGGCGATTTCCGGCGTGGCCGTATTTCGCTGCGCGTCCTTCGCGCCCTGGGTATCGACCAGCAAGACCTTGCCGGTGAATTTCTTCGCCAGCAGCTTGATCTGCCGCCGCGCGGCCGCGAAACCATCCTGTTTCGTGGGCGAGCCATTCTCCTCCGCCTGCACCCCCACATCGCCGTCCGAAAACAGCACGATGCCGTCCAGCTTCTTGCGCTGCGCCATGGCGAACAAGCGTTGCAGCCAAGCCCGGTTGGCCACCAGGCGGTCCTCGAACTCGCTGTTGCGGCCCGCTTCGGCGCGGTAGTGGTTGTTGTTGGCCGGCAGGTTGACGGTGGCGAACAGCACGCGCCCCGATTCCCAGTGCGCGTTCTCGGCGTAGCTGCGGAACTTGGCGCTGGAGGACAGGCGCGACAGCGTCAGCTTGCGCGCGCCCAGGGAATTGTCGTCGGCGAAGAACAGCTCGCGCAGGCGGTTCAGGCGTTCGATGGCGTTCGAGCGGCCGGCGGAATTGCGGCACTCGCTCCAGTCGCTGGCGGCCAGCGAGACGATCAGCGGGCGCGCGCTATCGTCGAGCAATTCCTTGCGCCGCTCGTACAGCTTGTCGCCGCACGATTCGCCGGCCGCCTTGATACCGGTGGCGACGACGAAGACCGGCGCGGCGGCGTCGCTGGCGCGCAGGGCGGCGCGCAACTGCGCCTCGTCCGGTCCGCTCTGGAAGGCGTGGCCGATGACGCCGAACTGGAAGGCGCCCGGGGCGCGCGCGGCGCAGGCCGGCGCGGCCAGGGCCGCCGCCAGCAGCAGCGCCAGCGCGCGGCTGCGGGCCGCGCTCATGCGGGCGCCGGCGCGCGCGACAGACGCTTCAACTGGTACAACTGCTCGAGCGCCTCGCGCGGGGTCAGCGCGTCCGGGTCGATCTCTCCCAGCGCGTCCAGCAAGGCCAGCAGGGCCGGATCGGCGGCCGGCGCCGCCTCGGCCTCTTCCTCCTCGGCGTAGGGATCGGCGGCCGGCGCGGCGAACAGGTCGCGCTGCGGCGTGGCGTCGAGCGCCTGCGCCTCCAGGCGCGCCAGATGCTTGCGCGCGGCCTTGATCACCGGCTGCGGCACGCCGGCCAGTTGCGCCACCTGCAAGCCGTAGCTTTGCGAGGCCGGGCCGGCCTGCACCGCGTGCAGGAAGACGATGCTGTCCTTGTGCTCGACGGCCGAGAGATGCACATTGGCCGCGCTGGGGTGGCTCTCGGGCAGTTGCGTCAACTCGAAATAATGGGTGGCGAACAGCGTGAAGCTGCGGCTGGTGTCGATCAGGTGGCGCGCGATGGCCCAGGCCAGCGCCAGGCCGTCGAAGGTCGAGGTGCCGCGTCCGACCTCGTCCATCAGCACCAGCGAATGCTCGGTGGCGCCGTTCAGGATGGCCGCCGATTCCGTCATCTCGACCATGAAGGTGGAACGCCCGCCGGCCAGATCGTCGGTGGCGCCGATGCGCGTGAAGATGCGGTCGATCGGACCGATCACGGCGCTGGCGGCCGGCACGTAACTGCCCACGTAGGCCAGCAGGGTGATCAGCGCGACCTGGCGCATGAAGGTCGATTTACCGCCCATGTTCGGGCCGGTGATCAGGAGCAGGCGGCGTTCGTTGACGAAGTTGCAGTCGTTGGCGATGAAGCGCTCGATCTGTTTTTCCACCACCGGATGGCGGCCCTCGACGATGTTGATGCAGGGCTCGGCCACCAGTTGCGGCGCGTTCCAGTTGTGGTGCAGGGCGTGCTCGGTGAGCGCCGTCAGCGTGTCGAGCTGGGCCAGCGCCTGGGAGATGGTCTGCAGCGTGCCGATGTGCGGCGCCAGGTCGAACAACAACTGCTCGTACAGCACCTTTTCGCGCACCAGCGCCTTGTCCTGCGCCGACAGGGCCTTGTCCTCGAAGACCTTCAATTCCGGCGTGATGTAGCGCTCGGCGTTCTTCAGCGTCTGGCGGCGGCGGTAATCGTCCGGCACCTTGTCGGTCTGGCCGTGCGTGACCTCGATGTAGAAGCCGTGCACCTTGTTGTACTCGACGCGCAGGTTGGCGATGCCGGTGCGGGCCCGCTCGCGCGTTTCCAGGTCGACCAGGAACTGGCCGGCGTTCTCGGACAGGGCGCGCAGCTCGTCGAGTTCGGCGTCGAAGCCGCGCGCGAAGACGCCGCCGTCGCGCACCATCGCGGCCGGCTCCGGCGCGACGGCGCGCTGCAGCAGATCCAGGCAGCCCGAGGGCGTGGCCAGCGCGGCGTGGATGGAGGCCAGCAGGCTGGCGTCGAAGCCGGGGCCGTCGCAGCGCAGCACGCCCTGGCGCAGCGCCGGCAATTGTTGCAGGCCGTCGCGCAGCGCGGCCAGGTCGCGCGGGCGGGCCGACAGCAGCGCGATGCGCGTCGTGATGCGCTCGATGTCGGGCACCTCGGCGAAGGTGGCGGCGAGGGCGCCGCTGGCGTCGCTCTGCGCCAGCGCGGCGATCGCCTCGTGGCGGGCGCGCGCCACGCCCTGGTCGCGCCGGGCGTGGTGCAACCAGTGGCGCAGCAGGCGCGAACCCATCGCCGTGCGGCAGTGGTCGAGCAGGGAGAACAGGGTCGGCGACTCCTGCCCGCGGATCGTCTCGGTCAGCTCCAGATTGCGCCGGGTGGCCGCGTCCAGGCCGATGAACTCATTCTCCGTCTCGGTGGTCAGCGAGCGCACGTGCTGCAGGCCGCGGCCCTGGGTCGAGTGGGCGTAGCGCAGCAGCGCGCCGGCCGCGCCGAAGGCGGCGCCCAGGCCCTCGGCGCCGAAGCCGGTCAGGGTCGCCACGCTCAACTGGTCGAGCAGGGCCTTGTGGCCGCCGACGACGTCGAAGTGCCAGTCGGGCACGCGGTTGACGTTGGCGCCGGCGTTGTCCTCGAACATATCGGCCGTGTCGCCGCGCAGGATCTCGGCCGGCGCGATGCGCTCCAGTTCCTGCTGCAGGCGCAGGGTGACGGACTTGGCGTCGCCGGAAAACTCCATCAACTTCAGGGCGCCGCTGGCCAGCGAGAGCCAGGCCAGGCCGGCCGTGACGGTCTTGCGCTGGTTGATCACGCACAGGGCCAGCAGGGGGCGCTCGGCCTTTTCCGGCAGCAGGTCGGCGTCCGTCAGCGTGCCGGGCGTGACCACGCGCATCACCTTGCGCTCGACCGGGCCCTTGCTGGTGGCCGGATCGCCGATCTGCTCGCAGATCGCCACCGACTCGCCCAGCTTGACCAGCTTGGCCAGATAGGGATCGAGCGAGTGGAAGGGGATGCCGCACATCTTGATCGGATTGCCGCCGGCGGCGCCGCGCTGGGTCAGCGTGATGCCGAGCAGGCGCGCGGCTTTTTCCGCGTCCTCGAAGAACAGCTCGTAGAAGTCGCCCATGCGGTAGAAGACCAGCATGGTGGGGTGTTCGGCCTTGATGCGCGAATACTGCTGCATCATTGGCGTCATTTTTTCCGTCGCGCTGTTCTTGATGGCGGCGGCGTTGATTTCGGTAGGGGGAATCGTCATGGGTACTTTGTCTGTGGGGCGGGGGCGGGCGGATCGTGCTCCCCCGCCTGTGGCGCGGCGCGCTGTCGCGCTCAGCTTAAGGGCGTCATTTTACCGCTTTCGCAAGGGCGGGGCGATGAAAGCGCGGGCCTTCGGTGCAAAGGCGGGGGATTGAGGATGCGCGCGGCGGGTGGGGCGGTCGTTCTGGTGGGGATGCAGGCGCAGATGGACGATCCGCGCTGCGCCAGTATTGGTGCGTTCGGTGGCGGATATGGACGCTGGCCCGGCGCCGCTCAGGATGCGGTGAGTATGAGAATGTGATGTGTCTGGACTCGTGGGATCATGTAGCCATCCGTCACAGGCACCTGTTCAGAGCCTGGAACATTTTTGCACTCACTGTTCAGCAACGCCAAGCCAATGCCAATTTCGCGGCCCAAGCCCTGCACAGCCAAGTCCGAACAAGCCACCAGATACGGGGATTCGAACTTCCTCGCTTTCCCAGGCTGCATGCCGGCTTCCGGCCGATGCGCTTGACGGCGTGTGATTGAAAACGGAACTTAGAAACGCCGGGGCCAGCGCCGGGCGACATGTCGAACCCGCAAGACCTCAACCACGTCCCCGCGCACCCGGTACGGGATGACGTTTTGGGATGAACCGTTCGCGTGTACCGATCACTTGGCCGGGCCGACCCATGCCGGGAAACTCGGCCAAGCCGTTTGTTTTTGCCAGGATTTCCCGCGCAAACGACTTTGCCCGTTCGGGGTTATCTTGCTCGATGTACGCCACGATGGCGACGAGGTTGGCCAGCGCTGTTTTGGTCCACTTAAGCGCCATACTTTGCAAAGAAAGCATTTACTTCGCTATCACTTGCGAACTCGCCGCGATCGGCTTCCGCAACGCCTTGCTCGATGTCCTGGATTTGCCAGGACTCGGCTTCCACATAGTCCCTGAGAGCAGCCACGGCAATTGCGCTCTTGGTCCGGCCGGTCGCCTGGGTGAGCTTTTCGAGCTGGCCGGCCAAGTCTGCCGGAAGACGGACGGTCATAGCCTGAGGTGTACTGTCAATAGCGGACACTCTTGTTTCAAGCCGCTTGCGGTTGTTTGCTGAATTTTTCAGCAAACAACGCGGGCGGAACATTGCCAAGGCGCGAGTGGCGCCGCTGGCGGTTATAAAAGCTTTCGATGTATT
>JANXSQ010000296.1 GCA_025356595.1 Janthinobacterium sp.
CGCCGCCTCGCTGGCCGTGCCGGCGCCGCACTCCGAGATGGCGCAGCCGCGCCCGGCGCCGCCGGCCGCGCCGCGCGCCGCCGCGGCGGCCGAGGGCGCCGAGATGGCGCGCATGTCGCAACTGATGGCGTCCGCCATCGCCCAGGCCAAGGACAGCGCCGCCGCCGAGATGAGCGGCATGATGGATGAGATCCGCGCCATGCGCGGCATGCTGGAAACCCAGCTCAGCGAGATTTCCTGGAGCTCGACCCAGCAGCGCGAGCCGCACAAGACCGGCGTGCTGCGCGCCATGCTGGCGGCCGGCTTTTCCGCCACCCTGGCGCGCTATCTGATCGAGAAGATGCCGGCCGGCGGCGGCGCCGCCGACAGCCTGCGCTGGATCCAGACGGTGCTGGCGAAGAACCTGCGCACCATGGCCAACGAGGACGCGATGCTCGAGCAGGGCGGCGTCTTCGCCCTGGTCGGCCCGACCGGCGTCGGCAAGACCACCAGCACGGCCAAGCTGGCGGCGCGCTGCGTGATGCGCCACGGCCCGGAGAAGCTGGCCCTGATCACCACCGACGCCTACCGTATCGGCGCCCACGAGCAGTTGCGCATCTACGGCAAGATCCTCGGCGTCATGGTGCACTCGGTCAAGGACGAGGCCGACCTGCGCATCGCCCTCAAGGAATTGAAGAACAAGCACACGGTGCTGATCGACACGGTCGGCGTCAGCCAGCGCGACCGCATGGTCACCGACCAGGTGGCGATGCTGCAGGGCGCCGGCGCCGACGTCAAGCGCCTGCTGTGCCTGAACGCCACGGCCACCGGCGAGACCCTGCAGGAGGTGGTGCGCGCCTATCAGGGCGAGGGCCTGGCCGGCGCCATCATCACCAAGCTCGACGAGGCCGCCTCGATCGGCAACGTGCTCGACGTGGTGATCCGCCAGAAGCTCAATCTGTTCTATGTCTCGAACGGCCAGCGCGTGCCGGAAGACCTGCACCTGGCCGACCGCGGCTACCTGATCGACCGCGCCTTCAAGCTGCGCCGCGAGGGCGCGGCGCAATTCTCCGACGCCGAGTTGCCGCTTCTGATGGCCCAGGCCGGCGGCGCCCGCAACGAACGTTCCCTGCGCGAGGTGCACCTTGGCTAATTTCGATTTCGACCAGGCCGAGGGCCTGCGCCGCATGCTGGCGGGACGCCAGCCGCGCATCGTCACCTTCCTCTCGGCCACGCCGCAGGACGACAAGGGCGCCATGCTGGTCAACCTGGGCGCCTCGCTGGCGCGCGCCGGCAACGACGTGCTGCTGGTGGACGCCTGCGCCGGCGCCAACGGCGTCGCCGCCCGCCTCGGCGTCGCCGGCGGCGCCAGCCTGCTCGACGTGGCGCGCCAGCGCTGCGCGCTCAACGAGGTGATCCGCCCCGTGCCGCAGGGCTTCGGCGTGGTGGCGCTGGCCGCGCCGGGCGCCGCCGCGCCCGGCGCCGACGAGGCGCGCCGCCTCGCCAAGGCCTTCGACGTGCTGGTCAAGCAGACCGGCATCGTCATCGTCGACGGCAGTTTCGAGGCCGAGCGCTTTCCCGTGCCCGTCATGGGCAGCGCCGAAATCGTCATCCAGGTCTCCAACAGCGCCACCTCGATCAAGGCGGCCTACTGCCTGATCAAGCGCCTGAACCAGGAACTGGGGCGGCGCCCCTTCGGAATTCTCGTCACCGGGGCTTCCGAAAGCGAGGCAAAAGTGGTATACGATAATATGGCTCAGGCGGCCAGCCGCTATTTGGCGCTGAACCTGACCTCGATGGGCTCGGTGCCGGCCGATGAATACCTGCAGCGCGCCGCGCGGCTGGGACGGGCCGTCGTCGACGCCTTTCCGCTGGCCGGCGCCTCGGTGGCGTTCCGCCAGCTGGCCGGGCGCTTCGCACGGGCGGCCGGGCCATCGCTGTACAGCACGGGGAGCAACAACCATTTTAGCGTCTAACACACCATAAGCAGCCTATGTATACGGTCAAAGGGAAAGCGGACAAGAATCATTTACTGACGGACCACATTCCGTTGGTGAAGCGTCTGGCCCACCACATGAAGGCCAAGCTGCCCCCCTCGGTGGAAGTGGACGATCTGGTGCAGGCCGGCATGATCGGCCTGCTCGACGCCATCAACCGCTACGAGGAAACGCACGGCGCGCAATTCGAAACCTACGCGGTGCTGCGCATCCGCGGCGCCATGCTCGACGAGCTGCGCAGCAGCGACTGGCTGCCGCGCAGCATGCGCCAGAACATGCGCAAGATCGAGGTGGCGATGAGCGCGCTGCAGCAGCGCCTGGGTCATCCGCCCAGCGAATCCGAGGTCGCCAAGCTGCTCAAGATGTCGCTGGCCGACTACCAGGAAATGCTCGGCGACGGCGGCGGCCACCAACTGCTGTATTACGAGGATTTCCACGACCCCGACGGCGGCAGCGACAGCTTCCTCGACCGTCATTGCGTCGACGAGGACAGCGATCCGCTGCGCTCCCTGCTCGACACCGATTTCCGGCAGTGCGTGATCGACGCGATCGACGCCCTGCCGCCACGAGAAAAGATCCTGATGGGCTTGTACTACGAGGAAGAATTGAACCTGAAGGAGATCGGCGCGGTGATGGGCGTATCCGAATCGCGCGTCTCGCAACTCCACACCCAGGCCGTCGCGCGCCTGCGCGCAACCTTGAGGGAGCAGGCATGGACTGGGCCAGCGTAGCGGGGGTGGTGCTGGCCCTGGCCGGCCTGATCGTCGGCCAGGGACTGGAGGGCGGCAAGCTGGCCTCGCTGCTGCAGCCGGCCGCCTTCGCCATCGTGGTCGTCGGCACGCTGGGCGCGGTGCTGCTGCAGACGCGCCTGCGCACCCTGCTGCGCGGCGTGCAGATGCTGCGCTGGGTGTTCCGCCCGCCGCAGGACCGGCGCGCCGCGCTGGCGCGCCAGATCGGCCAGTGGAACCTGGCCGCGCGGCGCGACGGCCCGCTCTCGCTGGAGCGCCATATGCAGGGCGCCGACGACCAGTTCATCGAAAAGGGCCTGCGCATGATCATCGACGGCATCCACCCGGACAAGCTGCGCCAGGTGCTCGACGTCGAGATCAGCGCCTACGAGGTGGCCGAGCGCCAGGCCGTGCGCATCTGGGAGTCGGCGGCCGGCTATTCGCCGACGATCGGCATCCTGGGCGCCGTGCTGGGCCTGATCCACGTGATGGAGAACCTCAGCGATCCGAGCAAGCTGGGCGGCGGCATCGCGGTCGCCTTCGTCTCCACCATCTACGGCGTCGGCCTGGCCAATCTGTTCTTCTACCCGATCGCCAACAAACTCAAGGCCATCGTCTCGCTCTCCGTGGTCGAGTACGAGATCACGGCGGCCGTCTTCTACGACATCGCCAGCGGCGACCACACGCGCATCATCGAAGAGCGCGTCGCCAGCCTGTTGCGGGAGTATTGAGATGCAGATGCGGCGCGCGCGCCGGAAGTTCGACGACGAGCCGGAGAACCACGAGCGCTGGTTGATCTCCTACGCCGACTTCATCACGCTGCTGTTCGCCTTCTTCGTCGTCATGTACGCGCTGTCGCTGGTCAACGAGGGCAAGTACAAGGTTTTTTCCGACGCCGTCGGCGAAGCCTTCGGCCTGCGCCGCGGCGCGCCGCCCATCGTGCTGGAGGCGCCGCAAAGCATCCCGCTGCCGAATCCCCTGCAAAAGAAGCGCGCCGAGGCGATGCGCCGCGAGCGCGAGCAACTCACGCGCCTGGCCAAGGACCTGCTGTCGACCTTGGCGCCGCTGGTCAAGGAGGGCAAGGTGCGGGTGACGCAGAACAGCCGCGGGGTGAGCGTCGAAATCAACGCCAGCGTGTTGTTCGATCCGGGCGAGGCGAAGCTGACGGCCGAGTCGGAGCAGGCGCTGCGCGCCGTCGCCGTGCTCCTCAAGGACGATCCACACGCCGTGCAGGTCGAGGGCCACACAGACCTGCAACCCATCCGCAGCCCGAAATACCCCTCCAACTGGGAACTCTCGGCGGTGCGCGCCAGCGCCGTGGTGCGCCTGTTCATCGACAGCGGCGTCGACGGGGCGCGCCTGACGGCCGTCGGCCACGGCGCCAATCTGCCGGTGGCGCCGAACGACACGCCCGAGGGCCGCGCGCGCAACCGCCGCGTCGCCGTCACCATCCTTTCGGCGCTGCCCGACACCGTCACCGAAGTGCCGACCACGCCCTGAAGCGTGCCGGGCGGGGAGTGCGGGCGGGCTTTTCCGCCCGCCGGCGCGCCGGCGCGGCGCCGCTCCGCGGACGGCAAAAAGCCCGCGCTGCGCGAGCATCGCGGGCCTGTCCATCCAGAAAAAGGGGTCTTAGCCGACGACCAGGCGCCGGCTCGGCGCGCTGTTGGTGGTCTGGCCGCTGGGGCCGTAGATGTTGCCGCTTTGCGCGGCCGGGCGCAGCGTGGCGAGCGCGCCCTGGGTGTGCGCCAGATGCTTGTTGAGCAGCATGCCGTTGACGCGGTTCTGTTCCTTCGCCGCGCGCGTCAGTTCCAGCAGTTGCGCCCACAGCGGCGCGGCGTCCGCGTCCTGTCCGGGGCCGGCCAGCCAGGCGTCCATGCCTTCCTCGGCGGCCGGCAGGCCCGCCGCGCCCAGCGCCGCGTGGCGGGCCTTGGCGCAGGCCGACAGTTGCAGCACCAGCGCGTTCTTGCGCAGGGTCAGCGCCGCCAGTTCCTCGATGTCCGCCGCCACCAGGCGCAGCTGTTCCTGCCGGGTCAATTCCAGCAGGGAGCCCATCAGCGCGGTTTCCTCGCGCAGGCTGTTCAGGGGGGACAAGGGGGACATGGCGGGTTGACCTATCTTTTACGTGAATGCAGCAGGTCCTTGACTGTTTCCAGCAGACCGTCCGCGACTTTTTCGGAATTGACCTGGAACTGGCCATCGGCGATGGCCAGCTTGATGCGTTCTACTTTTTTCGTGTCGAACACGGCGCTGCCGCCGGCCGCGCTGGCGGCCAGCGCCTGGCCCTGCGGCGACAGGCGCACATTGTCCGAGGCGCTCGGGTTGACCGTCGCCTTCTCGGCGCCGCGCGCGCCACTGGTGGCCGGCTGCGTCACCGGCAGGCCGGGGGTGCTCTTGATGGTATCGGTAATTTTCACAGCGTCATCCTCGTCTGGTCGGAGTCTTACTCTCCGGGATATGGGTCTTTATCGGCGGGAACGCCACAAACTTTAGCGCCCGCCGCTATCGACCGCAATATCTTTTCGACAAGTCTCCTTAAAAAGCCACTTCGACGACCCCGCCGGCCCGCGCCACGCCGCTGATTTGCTGGCCGGCCTGGGTGCGCACCTGCACCACCTGGCCCTCGCTGGCGTTGCCGATGGCCTTGGCTTCGGCCGAGACGCGGAAGCCGCTGCCGCTCGACACCATGCGCACCAGTTGGCCCTGCTGCACCACCGGCTTGCTGCGCAGGGTGTCCAGGCGCAGCGGCGTGCCGGCCGGCAGCGAGACGTTGGCGCTGCGCCCGACCACTTGGGCCATGTCGGTGGCGATGCCGGCCGGCAGCGCGGCCAGGTCGCCCTGCATGCTCAGCAACTGGCCCGCTTCGATGGCCTGGCCCTGGGCCAGCGGCACGGCGCTGGCGATGTAGTCGGCCAGCACGGCCACGCTGGCTTGTATATAGATGGTCCAGGCGCTCGGCGCCGTGCAGCGCAGCCCGACCGTGGTCTTGCCCCAGGCGCGCGCGCCGGGCGCCAGGAAGGCTTGCGGCGCCGGACAGGCGGGCAGGTTCAGGCGCGGGTCGACGGCGCCCACGTTGAGCGTGACCCGGCCCGGCAAGCCGGCCGTCTGCACCTGCAGGAACTGGCTGACCTGCTCGCGCAGCGCTTCGGGCGCCTGGCGCGGGCCGGTCTGGGCGGCGGCGCCGCCGCAACAGAGTAGTAGGGTGCAGAGTAGTGCGGATGGACGTGGCATGGCGGTGGACTCCTGGAATGCTCTCCATGATAGTCGCGGCCGGCCCGCCCGAAGCGGTGAGAAGGGGGGCAAAGCGCGCTCTGATCAAAGCATCGCCGCCGCCGGGGCGGCCGTATCATCGACGCTGTCCTCACCATATCGCCCACCCCGCACCGGATGTGGCCGATTTCATCCGGAGCCTGCAATGATAGGGAAACTCGACGATTACCTGCGCTTTCAGGAAACGGCGCTGAATCTGCGTTCGACCCGCCAGCAAGTGCTGGCCTCGAACATCGCCAACGCCGACACGCCGAACTACAAGGCGCGCGACATGGATTTCGGCGCCGCCCTGCAGGGCGCGCTGAGCCGCGCCGGCGCGCCGGCGGCGGCGCTGAACGCGACGGCGCCCAGGCATTACCCGAACGGCGCGGCGGCCGCCGGCGACAAGCTGCCCGACGGCGGCGCGCTGCTGTACCGCACGCCGGCCCAGGGCGCCGTCGACGGCAACACGGTCGACATGGATGTCGAGCGCAACCAGTTCGCCGACAACGGCGTGCGCTACGAGGCGGGCATCACTTTACTCAACGCCCAGATCAAGGAAATGATGGCGGCCATACAAGGAGCGCAATAATCATGTCGCTATTTAATATCTTCACCGTCTCCGGCTCGGCCATGAGCGCCCAGGCGCAGCGCCTCAACGCCACCGCCAGCAACCTGGCCAACGCCGACAGCGCCACCAGCGCCAGCGGCCAGGCCTACCGCGCCAAGCAGGTGGTCTTCGAAGCCGTGCCGGTGGCCGGCGGCGCCACCGCCGTCAAGGTCCAGCGCGTCATCGAGGATCCCTCGCCGATGAAGATGGTGTACGACCCGAAACACCCGATGGCCGACGACAAGGGCTATGTGGCGATGCCGAACGTGAACGTGGTCGATGAAATGGTGAACATGCTGTCCGCCTCGCGCTCCTACCAGACGAACGTGGAAACCATGAACGCGGCCAAGACCCTGTTGTTGAAAACCTTAACGCTCGGCCAGTAAGCCGTGGGAGAACATTGATGGCAACGATAGACACCAGCAACAATAATAATTACGCCGACCTGATGGCGGTGAGCAATCCGAACACGGCCAAGGCGCCGGTGGCCGGCAGCGTCGAGGAGCAGACGAACAAATTCCTGACGCTGCTGGTGACGCAGTTGAAGAACCAGGATCCCATGAATCCGCTCGACAACGCCCAACTGACCAGCCAACTGGCGCAACTGTCGACCGTCACCGGCGTCAACAAGCTGAACACGACGCTGGAGGCGCTGCAGGGCAGTTACCGCTCGTCCGAATCGATGCAGGCGGCGAACATGATCGGCCACGGCGTGCTGACGGCGGGCAAGACCATCAATCTGTCGAAGAGCGCCGCCATCATGGGCGTCGACCTGGCCACGCCGGCCGACAGCGTCAAGGTGGTGATACGCGACGGCGCCGGCAAGGAGGTGCAGACCATCAACCTGGGCCAGCAGCCGGCCGGCACGCTGCCGCTGGCCTGGGACGGCAAGGTCGACAACCTGGCCGGCACCGGCGCGGCCGGCGTCGTGGCCGACGGCAAGTACAGCTTCGAGGTCGTCGCCACCCGCGGCGGCACCGCGCTCACCGACGCCACGGCCCTGATGTTCGGCTCCGTGGTCAGCGTCTCGAGCAACGCCCAGGGCGTGAAGCTGAACGTGCCCTCGGTCGGCAGCCTGTCGATGTCCGACATCAAACAAATTCTGTAAGCGCCGCACCCCACCCATCACCAGGAGATTTCCATGTCTTTCCAACAAGGGCTTAGCGGCCTGAACGGCGCAGCAAAATCACTCGACGTCATCGGCAACAACATCGCCAACTCCAGCACGGTCGGCTTCAAGCAGTCGCAGGCGCAGTTCGCCGACATCTACGCCAACTCGCTCAACGGCGTCGGCGGCATGGCGGCCGGCATCGGCGTGTCGGTCTCCCAGGTGGCCCAGCAGTTCAGCCAGGGCAATCTGGAAACCTCGGCCAATCCGCTCGACATCTCGATCAACGGCGCCGGCTTCTTCCGCACCAGCGTCGACGGCGCCATCCAGTACTCGCGCAACGGCCAGTTCCAGCTCGACAAGAACGGCTTCATGATCAACGCCCAGGGCGCGCAGCTGACCGGCTACGCGGCCGACGCGAAGGGCGTCATCCTGGCCGGCGCCGCCGTGCCTCTGCAGATCAGCAACGCCGACATGAAGCCGCAGGCCACCACCAAGGTCGACACCCAGATCAACCTGAACTCGAACACGCAGATGCCGACGACGGTGCCCTTCAGCGTCGCCGACGGCACGTCGTGGAGCAAGCAGACCCCGGTGCAGGTCTTCGACTCGCTCGGCAACGCCCACGTGATGTCGACCTTCTACGTCAAGACCGGCACCAACACCTGGGACGTCTACATGGCCAACGATGGCATGGAGGTGACCAGCATGGCGGTGGCGGCGTCGGTGCAGACGGACGCCGGCGCGATCGCCGCGCGGGCCGCCTACCAGACCGCTGCCACGGCCGTGCCGCTGGTTCCGGCCGCCGTCACCGCCGCCGCGCTGGCCTATTCGGCGGCGGCCGGCGCCGCCATCACGGGCGCCGCCTCGGCGCCCAGCGCCGGCGCCAGCGCGGCCCAGCTGGCGGCCATCGCCGCCACCTACGTCGGCCCCGTCGCCGACGGCCAGAACAGCGGCCGCACGCCGGACCAGATCGACGCGGCCATCGCCGCCGCCGTCAACGTGCCGGCCAAGAGGGCCGGCTCGCTGATCTTCAACACCCTGGGCACGATGGACAAGGCGGCCATGCTGGCGCTGACGCCGCCGCAAACCCTGCCGATCACGGTGAACCTGCCGATCTTCCCCGCCACCGGCGCCAACGCGGTCCTGCCGGTGAAGGTGGACTTCACCAATTCGACCCAGATCGGCGCCGCCACCAGCGAGAAGAACACCACCCAGGACGGGTATACGGGCGGCGCGCTGAACACCTTCCAGTCCGACGCCAACGGCATCATCGTCGGCAAGTACAGCAACGGCCGCACGGCCGCGCTGGGACAGATCGTGTTGGCCGATTTCGCCAATCCGAACGGCTTGCAGCCGCTGGGCAACAACGCCTGGACCGAAACGAACGCCTCCGGTTCGCCGCGGGTGGGCCAGCCGAACTCCGGCGGCCTGGGCTTCCTGCGCTCGCAGTCGGTGGAGGTGTCGAACGTCGACCTGACGGCCGAACTGGTCAACATGATCACCGCGCAGCGCGCCTACCAGGCCAACGCGCAAACCATCAAGACCCAGGATTCGGTGCTGCAGACCCTGGTCAACCTGCGTTAAACGTGTAGTCGGGCGGCGCGCGCGGCGCGCCGCCCATTTGCGGGAGAAAAAGATGGACCGTTTGATGTATACCGCCATGACCGGCGCGCGCCACATCCTCGACCAGCAGGCGACGACGGCGAACAACCTGGCCAACGCGACGAGCACGGGCTTCCGCGCCCAGCTCAATTCCTTCCGCGCCGTGCCCATCGTCGCCGACGGCCTGCCGCTGTCGACCCGCACCTTCGTGGTCGATTCGACGGTGGGCGCCGATTTCGCCCAGGGGCCGATGCAGCAGACCGGGCGCGAGCTCGACGTGGCGGTGCAGAACAAGGGCTGGATCGCGGTGCAGTCGGCCGACGGCTCGGAGGCCTACACGCGCAACGGCAGCCTGAAGATCAACGAGAACGGCATGCTGCAAACCCAGGCCGGCCTGATGGTGCAGGGCGAGACGGGGCCGCTGGCCGTGCCGCCCGAGGTCAAGGTGGCGATCGCCTCGGACGGCACTGTCGGCACCATCTCCACCGACACCAAGCCGGGCCCGGCGACGATACTCGGGCGCATCAAGCTGGTGAATCCGCCCGAGCAGTCGCTGGTGCGCGGCGCCGACGGCCTGTTCCGCCTCAAGGACGGCGCCACGGCGGACGCCGACCCGCTGGTGAAAGTCAGTTCCGGCGCCCTCGAGGGCAGCAACGTCAGCCCGGTCGACGCCATGGTCAGCATGATCGCGCTGGCGCGCTCCTTCGAAACACAGATGAGTTTGTTGAAGAATGCCGAGAACAACGCCGCTAAAGCGACCCAGATCCTCGCTTTGAATTGAGCGGGGGGGCGGCATAATGGTCCCATAGAATTTGTCGCGGCGCGCCGCCCTTATGGGAGAAAAAAGATGATACGGTCACTATGGATAGCCAAGACGGGCTTGGAGGCGCAACAGACGCAGATGGACGTCATCGCCAACAACCTCGCCAACGTCAGCACCACCGGTTTCAAGAAGTCGCGCGCCGTCTTCGAGGATTTGCTGTACCAGAACGTGCGCCAGCCCGGCGCGCAGTCCTCGCAGCAGACGCAACTGCCGTCCGGCCTGCAGATCGGCACCGGCGTGCGCACCGTCGCCACCGAACGCATCCACACCCAGGGCAATCCCCAGGCGTCCGGCAATTCGAAGGACGTGATGGTCAACGGCGCCGGCTTCTTCCAGGTGCTGCTGCCCGACGGCACGGCCGCCTACACCCGCGACGGCTCCTTCCAGACCGACGCCAACGGCCAGATGGTCACCTCGGAAGGCTTCGTCATCCAGCCCGCCATCACCGTGCCCAGCAACGCGCTGAGCCTGACGGTGGCGCGCGACGGCACCGTCTCGGTGACGCTGCCGAACGCGGTGGCGCCGTCGCAGATCGGCTCGCTGCAACTGACCACCTTCGTGAATCCCTCCGGCCTGGAGTCGAAGGGCGAGAACCTGTACGTGGAAACGGGCGCCTCGGGCGCGGCGCAGACCAACACGCCGGGCACCAACGGCACCGGCGTGCTGATGCAGGGTTACATCGAGGCTTCGAACGTCAACGTGGCCGAGGAAATGGTGAACATGATCCAGACCCAGCGCGCCTACGAGATCAACAGCAAGGCCATCACGACGTCCGACCAGATGCTGCAGAAGCTGACCCAGTTGTGATCCATATCGGTAGTTCGCCGTCCGCCCCGCGGATGGCCGCGGAGGTTTTATGAAACAGCGTTCACTCTCAATTTCCGGCCTGCTCCTGCTGGCCGCCGCCCTGGGCGGCTGCTCGGCGGTGCCCAGCTCCATCGTCCAGCAACCGACCTCGGCGCGCCCGCTGGCCCTCGAGCAGGCGGCGCCGGCCAACGGCGCCATCTTCCAGAGCGGCGCCTACCGGCCCTTCTTCGAGGACCGCCGCGCGCGCCAGGTGGGCGACATGCTGACCATCACGATCACCGAGAAGACCAACGCCGTCAAGGCCGGCGCCAGTTCCGGCAACAAGAGCGGCAGCGTCAACTTCGGCATGGCCGGCCCGCTGCAGGGGCGCTTCGGCGGCACCGTGGCGACCTCGGCGGCGAGCAAGTTCGCCGACGGCGACAACCAGTCGGCCAGCAACGCCTTCACCGGCACGATAGGCGTCACCGTCACCGAGGTGCTGCCCAACGGCAATCTGCTGGTCGCCGGCGAAAAGCAGGTGGCGATGAACAAGGGCGTCGAGTTCATCCGCTTTTCCGGCATGATCAGTCCCGACACCATCGCCACCGGCAACCAGGTGGCGTCGACCCAGGTGGCCGACGCGCGCGTCGAGTACCGCACCAACAGCCAGATCGACCGCGCCGAGATGACGTCGATGGCCTCGCGCTTCTTCCAGAGCCTGTTGCCCTTCTGATCATGGTTACCTTCTCCTCCCCCCTCTCCCCGACGCGCGCCCTGCGGGCGCTGGCGCTGTGCGCCTGCGCGCTGTGGCCGGCCGCGGCGGGCGCCGAGCGCCTGAAAGACCTGGCCAGCATCGCCGGCGTGCGGCAAAACCAATTGATGGGCTACGGCCTGGTCGTCGGCCTCGACGGCAGCGGCGACCAGACCACGCAGACCCCGTTCACGGTGCAAAGCGTGGTCTCGATGCTGCAGCAACTGGGCGTGAACCTGCCGCAGGGCACCAGCCTGCAATTGAAGAACGTCGCCGCCGTGATGGTGACGACGGCCTTGCCGGCCTTCGCCCAACCGGGCCAGATGCTCGACGTCACCGTCTCCTCGATGGGCAACGCGAAGAGCCTGCGCGGCGGCACCTTGCTGATGACGCCGCTGAAGGGCGCCGACGGGCAGATCTACGGCATGGCGCAGGGCAATATCCTGGTCGGCGGCGTCGGCGCGCAGGCGGCCGGCAGCTCGGTGCAGATCAACCACCTGAGCGTGGGGCGCATCTCCGGCGGCGCCACCGTCGAGCGCGCCGTCGCGGCGGCGCTGGGCGAGCCGAACGCGATTCGCCTGGAACTCAATACCACCGATTTCTCCACCGCCAGCCGGGTCGTCGAGGCCATCAACCTGCATTTCGGCAGCGGCACGGCGGCCGCCCTGGACGGGCGCGTGATCCGCGTCCAGTCGCCCAACAATAGCGACCAGCGCGTCGCCTTCATCGGCGCGCTGGAAAGCCTGAACGTGAATCCGGCGCAGATGGCGGCCAAGGTCATCATGAACGCGCGCACCGGTTCGGTGGTGATGAACCAGGCCGTCACGCTCGACAGTTGCGCCATTTCGCACGGCAATCTGTCGGTCAGCGTCACGGCCGAGCCGCAGGTGAGCCAGCCGAACGCGCTGGCGGGCGGCCGGACCGTCGTCACGCAGAGCGCGCAGATCGACATCAAGAAGGAGCCGGGCAAGGTCTTGCTGGTCAAGGGCGGCGCCTCGCTGGCCGAGGTGGTCAAGGCGCTCAACGCCATCGGCGCCTCGCCGCAAGACTTGCTGGCCATCCTGCAAGCGATGAAGGCCGCCGGTTCGCTGCGCGCCGAACTTGAAATCATCTAGGGGCTCACCATGATCAGCCAAACCGATCTGTCCAAGCAGGCCGCCTTCGACATCAAGGGCATGAACGACTTGCGCCAGTCCGCCAAGGCCAACGATCCGGCCGCGCTGAAGACGGCGGCGACCCAGTTCGAGGCCCTGTTCCTGAACATGATGATGAAGAGCATGCGCGACGCGACGCCGCAGGACGGCGTCATGGACAGCCAGCAGAGCAAGATGTACACCTCGATGCTGGACCAGCAGACCAGCCAGAACCTGGCCAAGCGCGGCACCGGCCTGGCCGACGTGCTGATCCGCCAGTTGTCGCAGGTCGGCAGCGCGGCCGCGCTGGCCGCCGACGGCGCCGACGCCTCGCCGCGCTCCTCGAGCATGGCGGCGGCGCTGGAGGCCTTCCGCCAGCAGCAGGGCGCCGCCGCGCCGCTGGCGCCGGCCGCCGCCAAGAGCGCCGCGGCCAGCGCCGCCGGCGCCGCCCAGGCGCCGCATGTGCGCGCCTTCCAGGACAAGCTCGGCGTCCACGCCGAGGAGGCCAGCCGCGCCACAGGCATCCCGGCCAAGTTCATGCTGGGCCAGGCGGCGCTCGAGAGCGGCTGGGGCAAGCGCGAGATCAAGGGCCGCGACGGGGTGGCCAGCAACAATCTGTTCGGCATCAAGGCCGGCCCCGAGTGGAAGGGCAAGGTCGCCGAGGCGGTGACGACGGAATACGTGAACGGCGTGCCGAAGACGCGCACCGAGAAATTCCGCGCCTACGATTCCTACGCCGACAGCTTCAAGGATTACGCGAAATTACTGAGCAGCAACAAGCGTTATGAAAAGGTGCTCGCCACCGCCGGCGACGCCAGCAGCTTCGCCCAGGGCCTGCAGCGCGCCGGCTACGCCACCGACCCGAACTACGCCGCCAAGCTGACCCGCATCATCAAGCATTCCCTGGTCGGCTAGGGGTGCGCCGGCGGCGCCCCCTTCAAGTTTGCCGCGTTCGCGCCGTTAATTAATCAGACAGTACCCACCCGTAGCCAGAAACCATGTCAATCAATCTCCTCAGTATCGGTAAAAGCGGCTTACTCGCGGCGCAAGTGGGCCTGGCCACGACCGGCCACAACATCACCAACGCCAACGTCGACGGCTACAGCCGGCAGACCGTGCTGCAGCAGAACGCGATGCCGAACTCGATCGGCGTGGGTTTCGTCGGCACCGGCACCGAGGTCTCGCAGGTGAAGCGGATCTACGACAACTTCCTCGCCGGCCAGGTGCGCGCGGCGCAGTCCAACACCAGCTCCCTCGACACCTATTACACGCAGATCAGCCAGATCGACAATGTGATGGCCGACCCGACGGCCGGCCTGTCGCCCTCGCTGCAGGATTTCTTCAAGAGCGTGCAGGACGTCAGCGCCAATCCGGCCTCGGTGGCTTCGCGCCAGGCCCTGCTGTCGAACGCCGGCTCGCTGGTGTCGCGCTTCCAGGGCTTGAGCGCGCGCCTGTCGGAGATCGGCGACGGCGTCAATTCCTCGATCACCTCGAACGTCACGGCGATCAATTCCTACGCCACGCAGATCGCCCAGTTGAACGAGTCGATCGGCAACCTGGCCACCGGCGTGAGCAACCAGCCCAACGATTTGCTGGACCAGCGCGACCAGCTCATCAACGAGCTGAACAAATACGTCAAGGTCGGCGTGCAGCCGGGCGAGAACAACAGCATCACCCTGTCGATCGGTTCGGGCCAGCCCCTGATCGTCGGCAACCGCGCCTTCACCCTGTCGGCCACGCCGGCGCTGACCGATCCGACCCGGGTCGAGGTCGGCTATGCGACGGGCAACACGGTGACGGTGCTGCCGGAGAGCGCCCTGACCGGCGGTTCGCTGGGCGGCCTGCTCGATTTCCGCTCCGGCACGCTGGACCGGGTGACGAACTCGCTGGGGCGGGTGGCCATCGCCCTGGCGTCGACCTTCAACGCCCAGCACAAGCTGGGCCAGGACCAGAACGGCGCGCCGGGCAAGGATTTCTTCAACGTCGCCACGCCCGTGATCCAGGGCGACTACCGCAACAATCCGACCAGCACGACGACCCTCTCGGCCGCCGTCAGCGACCCGAGCAAGCTCACCACCAGCGACTACGGCGTGCGCTACGACGGCGCCCAGTTCACCGTCACGCGCCAGTCCGACGGCCAGAAGACGGTCATCAATCCCTATCCGCAACTGGTGCCGCAGACCATAGACGGGGTCGATTTCTCGGTCGCCGGCGCGGCCGCCGCCGGAGATAACTTCGTCGTCAAGCCGACCGTCAACGGCGCCTTCGCCTTGAGCGTGCTCATCACCGACCGCGCCAACGTCGCCGCCGCCGCGCCGATCAGCACCAGCGTGCCGAGCAGCAACACGGGCAACGTCAAGATCAGCCCGGGTTCGGTGGATATCAACTATCTGACGCCGGGCAACACGCTGGTGGCGCCGGTGACGCTGAGCTACGACAAGGCGAGCAACTCCCTGTCCGGCTTTCCGGCCACCCAGGCGGTCACGGTGACGACCAACGGCGTGCCCACGGTGTATCCGGCCGGCACGCCGACGATCCCCTTCAGCAGCGGCTCCGACATCAGCTTCGGCGGCGTCACCCTGAACCTGGCGGGCACGCCGGGCGACCTGGACACCTTCTCCGTCGGCCCCAACGTCAGCGGCGTGGGCGATAACCGCAACATGGCCCTGCTGGGCGGCCTGCAAACCAAGAACATCCTCGACGGCGGCAAGGCCACCTACCAGGGCGCGTACGCGGAGACGGTCAGCTTCGTCGGCAACAAGACGCGCGAGACGCAGATCAACGGCCAGGCCAGCGCGGCCCTGTTGCAGCAGACCGACAACGCGCAGCAGGCCGTGTCGGGCGTCAACCTGGACGAGGAGGGCGCCAATCTGCTGCGCTACCAGCAAGCCTATCAGGCCTGCGGCAAGGTCATGCAGATCGCCAGCACCCTGTTCGACGTCATCATCGGCCTCGGACGCTAATTTTTCGGCGCCCGGCTCCGGCCGGGCGCCACAGGAAGGAAGGCACCATGCGCATCAGCACCAAGTCGACGTTCGACATCGGCAGCAGCCAGATCAACTCCCTGCAGGGCGCGCTGAACCGCACGCAGATGCAGCTCTCCACCAACCGCCGCATGCTGACGCCGGCCGACGATCCCGTCGCCAGCGCGCGCGCGCTGGAGGTGACGCAATCGCAGTCGATCAACACCCAGTTCGTGACCAACCGCTCGAACGCCAAGAACGCCCTGTCGCAGGAGGAGAACGCGCTGAAGAGCACGGGCGACCTGGTGCAGGATGTCAACGAGCTGATCGTCAAGGCCGGCAACCCGACGCTGACCGACAAGGACCGGCTGTCGCTGGCGACCGAACTGGAGGGCCGCATCACCGACATGCTGGGTCTGGCCAACACGGCCGACGGCGCCGGCGGCTATCTGTTTTCCGGCTACAAGTCGACCACCATGCCGTTCACGCCGACGGCGGCCGGCGCCACCTACCAGGGCGACCAGGGGCAGCGCACCCTGCAGGTCGGCTCGGCCCGTTCGCTGCCCACCAGCGACGCCGGCAGCACGGTGTTTGAAAACAATATGACCGGCAACGGCACCTTCGTCACCGCCGCCGATCCCACCCCCCCTCCCGCCCCCAACAATTTCACGCGCGGCGGCTCGGGCATCATTTCCGCCGGCACCGTGACGAACGCGGTGGCGCTGACCGGGCACAAGTACTCCATCGATTTCACCGTCGTGCCGGCCACCCCCGGCGTGCCGGCCGTGAGCACCTATCTGGTCACGGACACGACGCTGGGCGTGACCGTGCCCAGCCCGGCCGCGCCGGCGCCCTATCTGGCCGGCAAGTCGATCAGCTTCGACGGCTTGCAGTTCGACATCAAGGGCGTGCCGGCCGACCAGGATAAATTCACCGTGGCGCCCAGCGCCAAGGAATCGGTCTTCAAGACCATGACGGACCTGCTCGGCGCCTTGCGCCAGAGCGCCTCGGGCGAGGCCGGCCAGGCGCGCCTGACGAATAGCCTGAACGCGGCCCACACCATCCTCGACACCGCCTACGACAATGTGCTGTCGGTGCGCTCCGAGGTGGGTTCGCGCATGAAGGAGCTGGACTATCTGGACAGCGCCGGCGACGACCTCGACATCCAGTACGCGACAACGCTGTCGGATTTGCAGGACTTGAACGTGGTCAAGGCGATCTCCCTGTTCACCCAGCAGCAGACGACGCTGCAGGCGGCCCAGCAATCGTTCACCAAGGTCTCGAACCTGTCGCTGTTCAACTACATCAACTAAGCTCGGCCGGACCCGGCCGCCTCAGCGCGGCGCGGGCGGCGGGCTGCGCGGCGCGGCCGGCAGGCTGGTCGGCGCGGCCGGCGGGCGGCTCCGGTCGGCCCAGTCGCGCGGCAGCTTGCGGCCCATCTCTATGCCCTCGAGGAACAGGTTTTGCAGCGGCGTGCTCAGGTAGGGCAGGGTCATGCCGATGACGGCCATGCCGATCGTCAGGGTGATGGGGAAGCCGATGCCGAACAGGTTCAGCTGCGGCGCGGCGCGCGTCAGGATGCCCAGCGCGACGTTGGTGAGCAGCAGGGCGGCGACGATGGGCAGGGACAGTTGCACGCCCGTGGCGAAGATCTTGCCGCCCCAGTCGGCCAGGTGCTTGAAGCCGGCGCCGCTGACCGGGCTGGCCGAGATCGGCAGGCTGACGAAGCTCTCGGCCAGCGCCGACAGCAGCACCAGGTGGGCGTTCACGGCCAGGAAGATCAGCGTCGCCAGCAGCGCCAGGAACTGGCTGATGGCCGAGGAGCGGCCCTGCGATTGCGGATCGAAGAAGGTGGCGAAGCCCAGGCCCATGGTTAGGCTGCTGATCTCGCCGGCCATTTCGACGGCGGCGAAGACGATGCGTATCGAAAAGCCCATCGCCAGCCCGACCAGCAATTCCTGCACCAGGATCAGCAGGCCGGCCAGCGACAGCGGGTCGGCCGCCGGCAGCGCCGGCACGGTCGGCGCGATGATCATCGCCAGCATCACCCCCAGCGAAATCTTGATGGTGGCCGGCACGGCCGAGTTGCCCAGCAGCGGGGAGGCGGCGATCAGGCCGAGGATGCGCGAGAGCGGCCACAGCAGCGCGGCGATCCAGGTGTTCAGCTCGACGCTGGAGAGCGTCAGCATGGCGCGCGCGCCGCCATCGGCCTAGCCGACCAGGCCGGGCAGGCCGGTGAAGACCTGGCGCATATAGTCGAGCATGACCGAGAGCATCCACGGTCCGGCCACGACGAGGGCGACGAAGATGCCCACCAGCTTGGGAATGAAGGACAGGGTGGCCTCGTTGATCTGCGTGGCGGCCTGGAAGATGCTGACGATCAAGCCGATGATGAGGGCCACCAGCAGCATGGGCGCGGCCACCATCAGGGTGACCTCCATGGCGTTGCGGCCCAGTGTCATGACGCTTTCCGGTGTCATCGCGGGCCCCTAGTAGAAACTCTGGGACAGGGAGCCCAGCAGCAGTTGCCAGCCGTCCACGAGCACGAAGAGCATCAGCTTGAAGGGCAGGGAAATGACCGCCGGCGACATCATCATCATCCCCATCGACATCAGCACGCTGGCCACGACCATGTCGATGATCAGGAAGGGGATGAAGATGGCGAAGCCGATCTGGAAGGCGGTCTTCAGCTCGCTGGTGACGAAGGCCGGGATGAGTATGCGCAGCGGCACGTCGTCGGGGCCCTGCAGGGCGGCGCCGCGCGACATCTTGACGAACAGGGCCAGGTCGGCCTGGCGCGTCTGCTTGAGCATGAAGACCTTCAGCGGTTCCACACCCTTCTCCATCGCCTGCGTCATGTTGATGCGGTTTTCCTGCAGCGGCAGATAGGCGTCCGTGTAGATCTTGTCGAACACGGGCCCCATCACGAACAGCGTCAGGAACAGCGCCAGCCCGACCATCACCTGGTTGGGCGGCGCCGACTGGGTGCCGATGGCCTGGCGCAGCAGCGACAGGACGATGATGATGCGGGTGAAGCTGGTCATCATGAGGAGCGCGGCGGGCAGGAAGGACAATGAGGTCATCAACAACATCGTCTGCACCGGCAGCGTGTAGTTCTGCGCCCCGCCGGCGCCCGGCGTGCTGCTGAAGACGGGGATGCCGGGTTCGGCCAGGGCCCAGGCCGGCAGGGCCACGGCGGCCACCGCCAGCAGGCATTTCAGGGTGCGGCCCAGGACGGGCGGAAAAGCTGTTGCGAACGCCATGTGCTGCTTATTTCCCATTACGTTTGTCTATCGTTTGTTTGAGCCATTCGGAAAAATTGGCGGCGGCCGGGCCGTTCTGGGCGCCGGCGGGCGGCTCCTCGTCCGGCTGGCGCGGCAGCGTCGCCAGCGCGTTGACGCGTCCCGGCGAGGCGCCGACGACGATCCACTGGTCGGCCACCTCGATGAGCATGATGCGCTCGCGTCCGCCCAGGCTGAGGGTGCTGAGCAGGCGCAAACGGGCGTTGCCGCCGGCCGGTTTCGGACCATAGCGTTTCAGGAACCAGGCCAGGCCGATCAGCAGGAGCAGCACGAAGCCCAGCGCCAGGATGGTTTGCAGCAGGCTGCCGACCGAGGACGCGGCGCTGGGCGCGGCGAGCTGCGGCGCGGCCGGCACGCCCAGCGCGGCGGCGGGCGCCGTTGGCGGCGGGGCCGCCGGCAGGGTGAGGGC
>JANXSQ010000386.1 GCA_025356595.1 Janthinobacterium sp.
CGCCGCCGGTAGCATGCTAGCGGCCGCCGCGCTGGCCCTGACCATCGAAGGCTTCGCCGACTGGTACATCCCCAGCCGCGACGAGCTCGAGCTGGTCTACCGCCACTTCAAGCCGGCCGATGAGGAAAACTACGCCGACGGCCTGGATGGCGTCAACGCAAGCAGCACGCCCGCCGGCGCGGCCTACACCGAGGCGGCTCCGGGGCAGACCGATGTCGAGACCTTCAAGGCCGGCGGCGCCGACGCCATGGACGATTACTGGCACTGGTCCAGCACGCAGTCCGCCCCGGATCCCTCTCACGCGTGGTTCCAGGGCTTCGACGGTGGCTACCAGTTCTACGACTTCACGTCTTACGCCGGCCGGGCGCGCGCTGTCCGCAGATTAATTATTCAGTAATTTAACAATTCAATCCACGGACCCCGGCACCGCGCCGGGGCTACCGACAACCACAACGGATCGATACCATGAGTGCAGCTATCAACGCCCAGCATTTCGCAGAACGCCGCCAGGCGCATGCCGATTTTCTCACCGCGCGTCAGCGCGACAGCGGAATGCGCGTGCGCCGCTGCTCCACTGGTTGTTTTTCCCTCTACAGCGCCGCCGGCCATTTCATCGGCCGCACGGCACAAGCACTCGACGATACGGACGGCGCGCCAACGATATCGAGGGCCGCCGCAGTCGCGATGGCGTTCAGCACGGAGATGGCCAGCGCGCTGCGCTTGCTCGATATCGACTTCGAGATGACCGGCACCGTCGGCAGCGACACCGTTGCCCAGATCCGTCGCGTACTCGACCAGATGGGTGTCGCATGAGCACCATCCTGGTCGTCGAGAATTTGATGCGAGAAGCCTTCCACGGCGCGCGCGCCCTGCGCAGCGAGGAATACAGGATGGGCGCTCGCGCCACCTTGGAATGCTTCGTCGAGCACAGGCCGGCGCACTGCCCGTTCACCTTCGGCACCGCAGAGGCTGACGCTTTCTTCTCCGGCGAGGACGAGGGCCGCGATATCTGGCTGCGCGCCCTGGCCTCCGGAGTCGCGGCATGAAAACCTTCATCGTCACGGTCTTCCGGCTGGACCTGCCATCGGAAACCTACCTGGGCACCGGGACCGACAGCGCCGCCATGTCGATGGCGGCTCAGGACAAATTCGGCCCCTGCGGCGTGTCCGTCAACCCAACATGAGGATTTTTCCGATGCGAACCATCTTTCACCTGTTCCGCTTCTACCGCAGCCAAGGCGCTGGCACCGTCAACGCCGCTCGGCGCGCCATGCATGTCTACCGCAACGGGTTTTGACGTGGTGCGCGCCGATCCAGACCGTGCAGCACTGGAGATCGCGCACCGCGCCCTCCAGTCGAGTATCCCGCTGGATGAAATGCTGAAAACACGCTGCTACGAATTGATTTTGAAATTACTCGCCCGCCGGCACATGCAGCGCCGCACGCGGGTCGATGTGAAGAAGCTGCAAGCGAACGACCACGATTGATCTTTAGAGGAACACATGGACAACGAACAACAAAACACGAAACCGCTGGCGCCAGTCGGAAACGGCGACGCATTGCAGAAAGCACCAACACGCGAACAGATAGTGGCGAACAACAACCGCAGCCTGTACGTCAAGTGCAAGGCTGCGCAGGAAGATCTGGCGGAAGTTGCAGCCAACTTTGGCAAAAATTCGGACGAATACAAGAAAAAACTGAAACAAACAATGGCCTGGTTCGACTGTTCGTTCCCTGACTTGCTGGAACTGGCAATCAGTCTTCTGTCATCCCGCGGCCATAACAAATCGTCCCAAACCATTCGAACTGACTAATCGTCAGCAATGCGATGGCGTACAGCTGAACAGCCACGTCGTCATACACGGTAAGTCCAAACCGATAAGTGAATGCGCAGCAGTTTGAATTGGAGTCGTAGAACGCTTCCTCCACATACATGTGCAAGTCAGCGTCAATGACTGCGGCTGCGAAAGCGGCAAGTTCCTTCTCCTCTCCGGGTAAGCCGTGACGGGAAACAGTGGAAATCGCGAATTCGGATGAGTCAGACATATTGCCTCAAATAGTTGATTTTAAACCATACCAAACCGCAATACCCAACCAGGAGAATATATGTCCACCAGACCCTTAGCGGACACGCTGCGCCACATCGGCGGCGGCGTGTTCATCGACATGGCAAGCGAGAAGATGAGCGAGCTCGTCAGTGCAGTCGCCGAGCGCGGCAAGAGCGGATCGCTCACGCTCCAGATCACCGTCAAAAAGGCCTCGCGCGGCGGCGCCATGAACGTCACCGGCAAAGTCACCGTCAAGAAGCCGGCCGAGGAGCTGATGGAGGCGCTGCTGTTCGCGACCCCCGAGGGCAACCTGGTCGCCGACGATCCGCACCAGCAGAAGCTGGACCTGAAAATCGCCGGCGCCGACAGCGCCGGCACCACCCACCTGAAAACAGCATAAACACCATGAATAACATCGACACCACCAACATCGCGGAGACACTGGCCCGCGAACTGAAACAGCCGATCCCGATGCTGGACGATCCGCTCAAGGGTCTGCGCCGCGTCGCTCTGCCGCCCGGTTGGACGCTGGCCGAGAAGGACGACGAAAAGCTGTTCGCGGCGCCGCGCCGCAAGCGCGCCAAGGTTCGCGCGCTCGACACCGACAGCTTCGTCGACTACGTGCTGCGCCACGGCGCACCGGAGCGCAGCACGGTCTGGTGCCAGGCCGACTACAAGGCCGGCCAGGTGAATTTCAGCGCAATCATCAACGACCACGCTGCTGAAGAGGATGGCCAGGCGTGGCGCGACCACCAGGCGCTGTATCAGCCAGTGTTTTCCGAGGAGTGGACGCGCTGGACCGGCGCCAATAAGAAGACGTTCTCGCAGACCGAGTTCGCGGCCTTCATCGAGGACAACCTGAAGGACATCACCGGCGTGGCCGGCACCGAAGGCCCGACTGGCGCCCAGATGCTAGAGATGGCGATCTCGTTCGAAGCCAACCAGGACATGAAGTTCAAGAGCGCCATCCGTCTGCAGAACGGCGGTGTGCAGATGTCGTTCTCGCAGGACGACGACAACCAGACCATCCAGAAGATGCAGATGTTCGACCGCTTCGCCATCGGCCTGCCGGTGTTCTGGAACGGCGAGGGATATCTGATCGAGGCGCGCCTGCGCTACCGGGTGCGCGAGGGCAAGCTGACGTTCTGGTTCGAGCTGATCCGTCAGGACAAGACGCTTGAGGCGGCCACCAAGACCACCATCGACACCATCCGCAGCAAGACCGGTTGCCCGTTCTTCTTCGGCGAACCGTTCCTGAACTGAGCATGGAAGCCGCCAACATGAAAAATCCAATCGCCATAGGCATGCCGGTGGAATTCGACAGTGACCACGGCCCGCAAGCCGGCGTCGTCGAGGAGCTCAAGGCCGACCTGGGCAACGGGCGGCGCATCGCCATGATCCGGGTGTCCGGCACGCTCAACGGCGCGCCATGGTCGATGCCGCTCGACCAGCTGCAGCACGCAACGGCGCGAGCCTGAGCGCCATGCGCCGCCCTCTGCCGACCGGAAACGTGCCGATGTGCAGCGAGACCCACCGCCGCCTGGCGCTGGAGCTGCGCACGTCCATCGAGACGCTGATCGCCAGGCCATCGGTCGATGCCTACAACCAGGCGTCGAAAATGCTGGCGGCGCTGGGCAGGGCCGGGTTGACGGGTGTGGCGCTGGATATGGCCAACGACACGATGTCGGGCATCTGCGACCGCTATGAACGGGTCCGCAAGGTCGGTACCAGCGATATCGAGGCCGAGCAGCTGCGCCAGGCCGCCGGCGGCATCGATAGACGATTGCCTTTCATCCCGCTGAACCGGGTCAAGAAAGCAATTGTAGAGGTTGAATTATTTTGCGCTGTAGACGGCGTGTAACCACATCATTTCACGAAAGAACGACATGGACCTGAACACCAGCACCATCCCCGCCGTCATCGGTGCCGCATTCGGCGGCGGCTTCTACGCCGGCCGTATCAATGTCGACGGCGTCGCCTTTGCGCTAATCGTCTCACCAAGAGCATTCGGCGAATTTAAGGGCCGCTGGTCGGTCAACGACGGCTCCGTGCCGGGCGCACAGCACTATTCCGACGGCATGGCTAACACCGAGGCTATGGCGGGCGCTGGTAGCGAGTTGGCCGCCTTGGTTCTGAGGCTCAAAATCGGCAACCTGGCCGACTGGTACATCCCCAGCCGCGACGAGCTCGAGGTGGTCTACCGTCACTTCAAGCCGACCGGCTACGAGAACTACGCCGACGGCATGGATGGCGTCAATGCGCACAGCGTGCCGCCAGGCGTCGCCTACGGCGATTTCGTGCCGAGCCTGACGGAGATCGAAGGCTTCCAAGACGGTGGCACCAATGCGCTCGACGACGACTGGTACTGGTCCAGTACGCAGTACGCCCCGTATCCCTCTTACGCGTGGGGCCAGTACTTCGGCAATGGCAACCAGCTCAACGACAGCACGTCTTGCGCCGGCCGGGCGCGCGCTGTCCGCAGATTAAAAATTTAGTCCTTTATCAATTTAAAACCCCGGCCCGGCCGGGGCTGATCCACCATCCGGAGCGCCACAACATGAATGCAGTAAGCGAATCGATCACCCTCCAACTCGACGGCGCCCAGCTGACGATACCCCGCGACGCCATCGTTAAGATCTGGCTCGAAAAGATGACGGCGGCCACCCGCCGCGCGCCGGAGCCTTTCACGCCTCCCCGCATCGGCGCCCAGTGGCCCGACCAGGGCGGCGTCTACGCCGGCGTCATGCGCGGCGAGAGCGGCGCGCCGGACTATCACCTGATCGTGCCGACCGATGCCGCCGCGGCGACGTCCGATATCAAGTGGGGTGGCGAGGGCCAAGTAGAGCCGGGCGCCCAGAATGAGTTCGACGGCCTGATCAATACCCTCGCGCTGCTCCATTCCAAGGCTCCGCATCCGGCCGCTGAGTGGGCCGCCGAGCTGGAAATCGGCGACCATTGCGATTTTTATCTGCCGGCGCGCCGCGAGCTCAGCCTGATGCTCGCCAACGTCCCCGAGCTGTTCGAGAAGGCCTGGCACTGGTCCAGCACGCAGTGCGCCCCGATTCCCTCTGGCGCGTGGGGCCAGCACTTCGACAATGGCGGCCAGTACGGCAGCAACACGTCTTACGCCGGCCGGGCGCGCGCTGTCCGCAGATTAAATATTCAGTAATTTAACTATTTCTTTTTCAGCATGGCTATCCATACTTCACTTCCAATTTACAAAGTGGCCTACGAGTTGCTGGGCGCGGCCACCGACCTGACCAAGAACATGCCCCGCGACTACAAGGCATCAATGGGCGGGAAGATCCGCGACGAGTGCATCGAGATCACGACGCTGATTTTCCGGGCGAACGTTTCCCGGAACAAGACGCCGCTGCTCGACACGCTGCTCGAGCGCGTCCAGGTCGCCGAATTGCTGTTCCGGCTGTCGCGGGACAAGCATTTCATCTCGATCGGCCAGTACGCACGGGCCATCGCGCTGACAGATCAAATTGGAAGGCAGGCCAACGGATGGCGCAGACACTCCGCACCGTCGCCTGTTGCTTGACCGTTACGGCGGCCAAGCCCGTGCGATTTTTAATCTGGTCGTGCCGCTGGCTCACAAGGCCACCGCCAAGCGCACCACAGGCACCACCCGGCGGCGTCCGGACAGGCCTGGCGCAGTTACCCCGCTGATCGGCGCAAGCCTTCGGCGAGGCGACGTAGATAGCACGAATAGACGCAGTACGCCCCGAATCCCTCTAACGCGTGGAACCAGAACTTCGACAATGGCAACCAGAACAACAACAACACGTCTTACGCCGGCCGGGCGCGCGCTGTCCGCAGATCAATACGATGCTGATTTTCCGCTGGAGGAACTGGCGGTCGCGTATTTCGACTGCCGCCGCAGCAAACGCAACACCCCCAGCGCTCTCGTGTTCGAACAGAACCTGGAGCGCAACCTCATTCAATTGCACGACGAGCTGCTCGACGACAGCTACGCGCCGGGCATATCAACCTGCTTCGTCGTCACCCGACCCAAGCCGCGCGAGGTGTGGGCGGCCGACTTCCGCGACCGCGTGGTTCACCACCTGCTCTACAACCGGATCTCGCCCCGCTTCTACGCCTCCTTCATCATGGACACCTGCGCCTGCATCCCCGGGCGCGGCACGCTGTACGCGGCGCGGCGCCTCGTGGCGAAGATCCGCAGCGCTACAGAGAACTGGTCCAAGCCGATCTGGTATCTGAAGTGCGACCTGGCGAACTTCTTCGTCGCCATCGACAAGGCGGTGCTGCACGCGCAGATTGCCGCGCGCGTGCCGGAGGCGCGCCTGATGCGCCTTGCCGAGACAATCCTCTTCCATGACCCGCGCACCAATTTTCAACTTCGCGGCGCGCCGGAGCTGATTGAGCGGGTTCCGCCGCACAAGCGCCTGGCGAACCAGCCGGCCCACCTGGGCCTACCGATCGGGAATTTGTCTTCGCAGTTTTTCGCCAACATCTATCTGGATGCGCTCGACCAGCACGCCAAGCACAGCATCCGGGCCCGGCACTACGTCCGCTATGTCGATGACTTCATTTTTTTGCACGAGTCACCGCAGTGGCTGAACGGCGCGCTGGCCGACGTCAACGAGTTTCTGCCGCGCGTGCTGCACGCGAATTTGAACCCGACCAAGACCATTCTGCAGCCGGTCGACCGCGGCGTCGACTTCGTCGGCCACGTCATCAAGCCGTGGTGCACGCGCATGCGCCGGCGCACCGTGCGCGAGGCGATCAACCGCGTCGCCCAGGTCGATGCGGCCGACGTCTTCACTTCGGCCAACAGCTACTTCGGCCTGCTGCGCCAATCCAGCAGCAGCCATACCGACCGCGCGGCGCTGGCGCGGGCCGTGCTGCGGCGCGGCCATAGCGTCAACCACACATTCACCAAGACCTACAGGAAATCGACATGAAGCGCGACCTCTTCACCATGGGGCTCGATCTCGGCGACGAGCTGCTGATCGACAACTTCGCCGGCGGCGGTGGCGCGTCCGAGGGGATTGAGCAGGCGTTCGGCCGCCCGGTTGATGTAGCCATCAACCACAACGGCGAGGCGCTGGCCATGCACGCGGCGAACCACCCGGCTACCGCCCACTACCAGGAGGACGTGTTCGCCGTCCATCCGGGCTTCGTCACCGGCCACCGGCCCATCGGGCTGGCGTGGTTTAGTCCGGACTGCAAGCACCACAGCAAGGCCAAGGGCGGCAAGCCGCGCGAGAAAAAAATACGTGGCCTGGCCTGGGTGACGCTGAAGTGGGGCGCGTTCCAGATGCCGCGTTGCATCGCGCTGGAGAACGTCGAGGAGTTCCGCGACTGGGGGCCGCTGGACGACGCCGGCAAGCCAATCACCGCCGAGAAGGGCCGCACGTTCATCGCCTTCCTCGACGCGCTGTCGAGCGGCCTGGACCGCAACCATCCGGACGTGCCCGAGATCTACGCCGCGCTCGGCGCCGATTTCCCCATGGATCGCCTGTTCCGCGGGCTAGGCTACAAGGTTGAGCACCGCATTCTGCGCGCCTGCGACTTCGGCACGCCGACCATCCGCAAGCGCCTGTTCGTGTTCGCGCGCCGCGACGGCCTGGCCATTCAGTGGCCGAAGCCGACCCATGGCAACCCGAAGCTGCAGGGCTTCGCCGCCTCCGGCCTGAAACCGTGGCGCACGGCCGCCGACTGCATCGACTGGTCGATCCCCTGCACCAGTATATTCGGGCGCAAGAAGGAGTTGGCCGACAAGACCCTGGCGCGCATCGCCAAGGGCGTCATGAAGCACATCATCAACGCCGACGAGCCGTTCATCGTGCCTGGCGATGCCGCGCCCTTCCTGACCGAACACGCGAACGGCTCGACGCAACGCACCTTCGCCGCAGGCGAGCCGCTGCGCACCCAGTGCGCCGAGATCAAGGGCGGCCACTTCGCGCTGGTCAGCGCCATGCTGGCCAAGCACTACGGCGGCGTGGTCGGCACGGCCGTGACCGCTCCCTTCGGCACCGTCACCACGAGCGATCACCATTCAGTCGTCACCAGCACGCTGGTCAGCCTGCGCAACAACCAGGCCGGCAAGGACATCCTTGAACCGGTACCGACGATCACCGGCGGCGGCACCCACATCGGCGAGGTGCGCGCCTTCCTGATCAAGTATTACAGCGAGGGCGGCCAGGACCAGGTGCTGACCGACCCGATGCACACGATACCGACGAAGGACCGCATCGGCCTGGTCACGATCCGCGGCGAGGACTACGCCATCGTCGATATCGGCATGCGCATGCTGTCGCCGCGCGAGCTGGCCCGCGCCCAGGGCCTCCCCGAGTCGTACATCCTTGATCTGATCTACAACGGCAAACGACTGTCGAAGGCGGCGCAGGTGCGCATGATCGGCAACAGCGTCTGCCCACCGCTGGCGCGGGCGCTGATCGAGGCGAACTTCAAACATGAACAACAATTCGCGAGGGCCGCATGAACATGGAAAATATCGATATCAAGGCCGTCCTGCAAGGAGATGTACCGCTATCCAAAACTGATCAGCGACTGGTACTAGACCGAGTATTTCAACTCGAACGCGATATCGCTTCCACCCAGCGCGCGGCGCTTGCCGCGGAGCGGCTTCTTGATGACCTGCGCACACTCATCGGGGATGACCGACATGCATTCACATTCCAGTCTCTCGGCCAGTACCGGGGCGCCATCAAACAATTTATCGCCCGAGGTCAAAAATGAAAAATGAACACAAATTGCAAGCACGGCGCGATTTAATACCATCTGACGTGCGAATCGAAACGCTGCGAATCGGTCCGAACGAACTCGCCCTGTCCGAGCAGGAAATCATCGACCTCACGCACTACCGGCGCGCCGCCGAGCAGCTGCGCAAGCTGGCCGAGCTGGGCGTCCCCGCCAACCGGCTGCGCGACAACACTGTGCGCGTGCTGCGCATGCACCTGATCCACCCCGGCGCTATGGCACCGGCGCCAGCGCCACAACGGAAATCAACCCGCAAATGAACCGCCACAGAAAAACAAACCGCGGCCTGCCGCGCCGCGTCTACCTCAAGAGCGGCGCCTACCGCTTCCTCGCTCCAGCGCCCATCCTGGTGCCGAAGACGGGCAAGATGCAACGGTGGGTCCACCTCGCCTACGAGCATGAGGGCGAGAGCGCCATGCTGGCGGCCCTGTCAGCGCTGCTGGGCGCCAAGACGGCCATCGAGGGCAGCATGCCGCACGCCTGCGCCGAGTTCAAGGCGCACAAACTGGGCCGCTACTCGCCGGAGGTACGCGCGCAATACGGCAGCTACCTCAACGTCGTCGCCGACGAGTTTGAGGAGTTCCACGCAGCCCAGGTGACAACGAAGGAGTGCGCCGGATTTTTGCGCGACAAATTCAAGGGTAAGGCGAACACGGCGAAGAAGTATGCGGCGTTGATGCGCAAGCTGTTCAAGTTCGTCATCTCCGAGCTGGGCATCCGTCAGGACAACCCAATCGACCAGCTCGACATGTCCGACTACGAGACCCGGCGCCGCGAGGTGCTGGCCACGCATGCGCAGGTCAAGGCGATCCGGGCGGCCGGCATGATGAGCAAGCCGCGCAGCGACACGGGGCTGAGTATTCCCACCGCCAGCGGGCCCATGTTCGCCTGCATCATCGACATGTCGTATTTGCTGTGGGCGCGCGCGATCGACATCCGCACGCTCAAGGAGGAGCAGATCGAGAACGGCCGCATCCGCATCAAGCCCAGCAAGACCAGCAAGACGAGCGGGAAGGTGGTCGACATCACGGTGACGCCGTCCATTCAGACGGTGATCGATGAGGCGCGCGCGATCAAGCGCCGCTACGAGATCATCAGCCCCTATCTGTTCCCGACCCAGAAGGGCACGCCCTACGCGAAGTCGGGGCTGCTGTCAATGTGGGACCGCGCCAAAGAGCGCATCGGGATGGAGGACGACGTCGTGTTCAAGGATATCCGGGCGCTGGGCGCCACGGACGCGGCGCGGCGGGGCGAGGATAGGAAGCACATCCAGCACCGCCTGGCGCACACCTCGGGCGACACGACGGACATTTATATCAAGGAGGCGATCCCGGACGTGTCGAGCATCGACATGGACTTGCCATGGAAGTGAGGCGCGCCGGACGGCGTCCCAAAAGAAAAAACGCAGGACCGATATTATATTTCGTATAATATACAGTACTGCGTTTATGTACAGCTTTCGCCGTAAGTCTTTGATTCTATTGGTCGGGACGGAGTGATTCGAACACTCGACCCCTTGCACCCCATGCAAGTACGCTACCAGGCTGCGCTACGCCCCGACGAGCTGCGAATTATATCAGAGCCTTTTAGGTTTTTACCATCCTTGCCGCCCACAATCTGTCGATATGCGAAAATTTCGCCACAACACGGCGCGCGCCGGCCCCCATTGTCGTCCGCGCCCGCTTCGCGCTACCATCGCCGCTGCCGCCATTTCCGAAAGCCCGCCATGCCGCTCGCTCCCCTGCTCCACCGCGCCGCCGCCCTGATCGGCCAGGCCGACGCGCTGATCGTCGCGGCCGGCGCCGGCATGGGCGTCGATTCCGGCCTGCCCGATTTCCGCGGGAACGAGGGTTTCTGGCGCGCCTACCCCGCCCTCGCCCGCGCGCGCATGGAGTTCGCCGGCATCGCCTCGCCGCAGGCCTTCCGCGCCACGCCCGGGCTGGCCTGGGGCTTTTACGGCCATCGCCTGGCCTTGTACCGCGCCACCGTGCCGCACGCCGGTTTCGCCCTGCTCAGGCGCTGGGGCGAAGGCATGGCGCATGGTTATGGCGTCTTCACCAGCAATGTCGACGGCCAGTTCCAGGCGGCAGGCTTCGATCCGCTGCGCGTCGATGAATGCCACGGCTCCATCCACCATCTGCAATGCCTGGCGCCCTGCGGCGGCGATATCTGGCCGGCCGACGCCTTCGCGCCCGAGGTCGACGCCGATGCCTGCCTGCTGCGCAACGCGGCGCCGCGCTGTCCCCGTTGCGGCGGGCTGGCGCGGCCGAATATCCTGATGTTCGGCGACGGCGGCTGGAACGAAGGGCGCGAAGCGGCGCAGGCGGCGCGCCTGCAGGCCTGGCTGGCGACGCTGCGCCGTCCGGTGCTGCTGGAGCTCGGCGCCGGCAGCGCGATTCCCTCGGTGCGCCATTTCAGCGACATGGTCGTGCGCCGGCACGGCGGGCGGCTGATCCGCGTCAATCCGCGCGAGTCGGCGGTGGTGGACGCGCGCGACGTCGGCTTGCCGATGGACGCGCTGGCGGGGCTGGCGGCGATCGGCGCGCTGCTCGACGCGGCGTCGTGAAGGCGGCGACGCCGGCTAGCGCGACGCCGATCCCGACCGCGGCTTAGCTGAGCAGCAGCGGCTCCAGCGCCAGCCGGAAGGAGGACAGGACGCTGGCCACGTCGAGGGCCGGGTTGTGCAGCGCGCGCAGCGACATGCCCTGGTACATGGCAATCATGGTTTCGATGCGGCCGTCCAGCGTGGCGTCGTCGGCCGCCAGTTGGCGCTGCTCGCGCCCCCTGCGCACGATGCCGCGCAGCTCGCCGCGCAGGTGGGCGTCGGCGGCGCGCAGCACGCCGGCCACCGCCGGGTTGCGCGCCGCTTCGGAGAAGATCTCCAGTTGCAGCACCCACAGGCCGGGATCGAGGTTGTCGCCGATGTGCTTCTCGGCGTTGTCGAGCATGGTTTGCAGGGGATCTTCCCGCTGCACCAGGTCGCTCAGGATGGCCGCCACGCGTTCGAGGTTTTGCTCGACGAAGGCGATGATGATGGCGTCCTTGTTGTCGAAGTAGTTGTAGATGTGGCCGGTGCTCATGCCGGCCGCCTTGGAGATTTCCGCCATGCTGGCGCCGTGGAAACCGCTGCGCTTGAAGCAGATGGCCGCCGCGTCCAGCACTTGCTTGCGGCGGTTCAGCGCCCGTTCTTCGTCCGACCGCTTTTTTTCTGTGATTCTCATGTTTTTTCCGTTGGAGCGGCGGCGCGGGCAACGATCCGGCCACCATCGCCCACTTTACCCGATACCGGGCGCCGTTTCCATCGGTGCGACACGAATCGGCCATCTATTCATGGGCGCGCATATGACCGTAAAACAAGTATAATTTTTTGCCAATGGAAGCATGAGTCAAGACGTGTCAGTCCGCCGCGCCACTCACCAGGGCCGTATCAATTGAAGGAAGCATGCAATGAAGTTCAGTACCCTCAGCCGCGCGGCGGCCGTTTTCTGTGGCCTCGGCGCCGCCGCCGCCGGCCAGGCCGCCGACGACCAGCAAGCCAGGGTGGCGGATCTGGTGGCCAGGACGATCTTGCCGGTGATGGAGAAAAACCAGATTCCCGGCGTGGCGATCGGCGTTGTCGCCGACGGCAAGTCCTACGTCTTCAACTACGGCGTGGCCTCGATGGAAACCGCGCAGCCCGTCGCGAAGGACACCTTGTTCGAACTCGGCTCGATCAGCAAGACCTTCGCGGTGACGCTGGCCGCGTATGCCCAGGTTTCCGGCAAACTGTCCCTGTCGGATCCGATCAGCAAATACCTGCCGTCGCTGAAGGGCAGCCCCTTCGGCGCCGTCAGTCTTTACCATCTGGGCACGCACACCCCCGGCGGCCTGCCCTTGCAGGTGCCCGACGAGATCAGCAACAACGAGCAGTTGCTGCAGTATTTCAAGGAGTGGCGCCCCACCTACGCGGCCGGCACCTATCGCACCTACGCCAATCCCGGCATCGGCACACTGGGCTGGATCGCGGCGAAGAGCATGGGCCAGGACTACACCGCCTTGATCGAGCGGCGCCTGTTTCCCGCCCTCGGCATGACGCACAGCTACATCGACATCCCCGCCGACCGGCTGGCCGACTACGCCCAGGGCTACACCAAGCAGGGTGTGCCGAGGCGGATGCAGGGCGGGGTTCTGGCGGCCGAAGCGTACGGCGTCAAATCGACGGCCACGGACATGCTGCGCTTCGTGGCAGCGAACATGAACATGCTCAAACTGGAGGATAAGCTCGGCCGCGCGATCACGGACACGCACAAGGCTTACTTCAAGGCCGGCGTGATGACCCAGGATCTGATCTGGGAGCAGTATCCCTATCCCGTCGCCCTGAAGACTCTGCGGGAGGGCAATTCCTACGCGATGGTCTACGATGCGTCGCCGGTGACCGCCATCGAGCCGCCGCAAGCGCCGCGGGGCGACGTCTGGATCAACAAAACCGGCTCGACCGGCGGCTTCGGCGCCTATGTGGCCTTCGTCCCGGCGCAGCGCCTGGGCATCGTCATCCTGGCCAATAAAAACTACCCCAACGAGGACAGGATAGACGCCGCCCACGCCATCCTCGGCGCGCTCGCCGAAGGCCAGCGCTGAGGGACGGCCCGGCCTTGGGGCCGGTGCCGCCGGCGCGCCTCAGTGCAGCAGCAGGGCCGTGAAGGCGAGGCGGAAGCCGGCCACCACGGCCGCCTCGTCCAGCGCCGGGTTGTGCAGGGCGCGCACGTGCAGGCCCTGGTACATGGCGATGATGGTTTCCAGGCGGCCGTCCAGCAGGCCGTCGTCCACCGCCAGGCCGCGCTTGATGCGCGCGCTCTTCAGCACGGCGCGGAACTGCGCGCGCGTGCGCCGGTCGGCGTCGTGCAGCAGCGCGGCGATTTTCGGGTTGCGCGCCGATTCGGAAAATATCTCCAATGGCAGCACCCAGAGGTGCGGGTCCATGCTTTCGCGCACGTGCTCGCCGATCTGGTCGACCAGCGACTGCAGCGGGTCGTCCTTCAGCGCCAGGTCGACCATCAGCGCCGAAACGCGCTCCATGTTCTGCTGCACGAAGGCGGCGATGATGGCGTCCTTGTTGTCGAAGTAGTTGTAGATGTGGCCGGCGCTCATGCCGGCCGCCTTCGAGATCTCGGCCATGCTGGCGCCGTGGAAGCCGCTGCGCCCGAAGCAGCAGGCCGCCGCGTCGAGCACCTGCTTGCGGCGGATCTGCGTGCGCTCCTGGTCCGGGTGGCGTTTTTCGGCGGCGTTCACCGCCCCGCCCCCGGCCTCAGCGCGGCGCTCATGGCGCGCCGGCCGACGCCTGCCGCGCCGCCTCGGCCCGCCAGCCGCCGCCCAGCACCTTGTACAGCGTGACCAGGTTGCCCTGCTTGGACAGGCGCGCGCTGATCAGGCTTTGCTGCGCCGCGTACAGGGCGCGCTGCGACACCAGCGCGTTCAGGTAGGACTCGGCGCCCTGCCGGTAGCGCGCGTCGTGGATGCGGTAGCTTTTCGCCGAGGCTTCGGCCAGCGCCTCCTGCGACGCCAGGCGGGCGTCCAGCGTGCCGCGCTGGGCCAGCGCGTCGGCCACGTCGCGGAAGGCGCTCTGGATGGCTTTTTCGTAGCGCGCGACGGCGATTTCGCGCTCCACCTTGGCGATGTCGAGGTTGGCGCGGTTGGCGCCGCCGTCGAAGATCGGCAGGCTGATCTGCGGCATGAAGCTCCACGCCCCGCTGCCGCCCTTGAACAGGCCGGACAGGTTGCCGCTGGCAGAACCGGCCGATCCCGTCAGGGAGATGCGCGGGAAGAAGGCGGCGCGCGCCGCGCCGATGTTGGCGTTGGCGGCGCGCAGGGTGCGCTCCGCTTCGAGCACGTCGGGACGGCGCTGCAGCAGGTCGGACGGCAGGCCGGCCGGGATCTCGGTCAGCGTCGTCACGCTTTGCAGCGGGCCTTGCGGCAGCAGTTCGGCCGGCAGCGGCGCGCCGGCCACCAGGGTCAGCGCGTTCTGGTCCAGCGCCACCTGGCTGGTGTACAGGGCCACGTCGG
Organism: Janthinobacterium sp.; assembly: GCA_025356595.1. Taxonomy (GTDB): domain Bacteria; phylum Pseudomonadota; class Gammaproteobacteria; order Burkholderiales; family Burkholderiaceae_D; genus Janthinobacterium. The sequence continues at coordinate 14,840 of JANXSQ010000386.1, forward strand.
AGCGGGCCGCCTCGACGCTGGTCTGCGCCTCGTACATATCCAGGCCCGAGGTGGCGCCGGCCTTGAAGCGGCGCTGGCTCAGGTCGAGCGAGACTTGCTGGCTTTTCAGGGTGTCCAGCGCCAGGCGCAGGCGCTCCTGGTCGGCCACCAGCGTCAGGTAGACACCGGCCACTTCGGCCACCAGGCTGATTTGCGCGCTGCGGCGCGCATCTTCGCTGCCCATATACAGTTCCAGCGCGGCGTCGGACAGGTTGCGCACCCGGCCGAAGAAGTCCAGCTCGTAGGCGGCCACGCCCAGGTTGGCGCTGTACTGGTGGCTCACCTGCGCCTCGCCGGTCTGGCTCAGGCCGGCCGGCGTGCGCTGGCCGCTGCCGGAGCCGGCGGCGTTCACCTTCGGCAGCAGCGCGGACTTCTGTATGCCGTACTGGGCGCGCGCTTTTTCGATGTTCAGGGCGCTCACGCGGAGGTCGCGGTTGTTGTCCAGCGTGAGTTGGATGACCTGGCGCAGGCGCGCGTCGGCGAAGAAGTCGCGCCAGGCGATGTCGGCCAGCGGCTTCGCGCCGGCCTCGCTGGCGCCGACCGGGTAGGCCGGACCGGCCGGCCAGGCCGGCGCCACCGGCGCGGCCGGACGCTGGTACACCGGCGCCAGGCTGCAGCCGCTCAGGAAGGCCAGCGCGGCCAGGGTGATGAGGGTCTTTTTCATATCAAATGGCTTCCGGAATAACGGTTGCGGCGGTCTGCGGCGCGGCCGGCTTGGCCTTGAAGAAACCGCGCACCAGCACAAAGAACACAGGGACAAAGAAGATGCCGAGGAAGGTCGCCGAGAGCATCCCGCCCAGCACGCCGACGCCGATGGCGTTCTGGCTGCCCGAGCCGGCGCCGCTGCTGGTGGCCAGCGGCAGCACGCCGAGGCCGAAGGCGATCGAGGTCATCAGGATCGGACGCAGGCGCAGTTTCACCGCCCGCAGGGTCGCCTCCTTGAGTTCGATGCCCTGCTCCTGCAGTTCCTTGGCGAATTCGACGATCAGGATCGCGTTCTTCGCCGACAGGCCGACCACGGTCAGCAGCGCCACCTGGAAGTAGACGTCGTTCGACAGGCCGAAGAACCAGCTGCCCAGCACCGTGCCGATGACGCCCAGGGGCACCACCAGCAGCACCGAGAAGGGGATCGACCAGCTCTCGTACAGCGCCGCCAGGCAGAGGAAGACGATGAGCAGCGAGATGGCGTACAACTGCGGCGTCTGCGAGCCGGAATCGCGCTCCTCGGCCGACACGCCGGTCCATTCGTAGCCTATGCCGGGCGGCAGTTGCTCGACCATTTTCTCCACTTCGGCCATCGCCGCGCCCGAGCTCTTGCCCGGCGCCGGCATGCCCAGCACCTCGACCGAGGCCAGGCCGTTGTAGCGCTCCAGGCGCGGCGAGGCGTAGGCCCACTTGCCGGAGGCGAAGGCGGAGAACGGCACCATCTCGCCGGCGTTGTTGCGCACGAACCATTTGCCCAGGTCTTCCGGCACCATGCGCGAATCGGCCTGGCCCTGCATGAAGACTTTCTTGACGCGGCCGCGGTCGATGAAGTCGTTCACGTAACTACTGCCCCAACCGACGCTGAGCACCTTGTTCACTTCGGCCAGCGACAGGCCCAGGGCCGTCGCTTTCTGCTGGTCGATGGTGATCTTGTATTCCGGCGTGTCTTCCTGGCCGTTCGGGCGCACGCCCATCAAGAGCGGATTTTTCGCGGCCATGCCGAGCAGCTGGTTGCGCGCCGCCATCAGGGCGTCGTGTCCCAGCCCGCCCTGGTCCTGCAACTGCAGGTCGAAGCCGCTGGCGTTACCCAGTTCCATCACGGCCGGCGGGGCGAAGGCGAACACCATCGCGTCCTTGATCTGCGAGAAGGCGCCCATGGCCTTGCCGACCACGCCGGGGGCGCGCAGGTCGGCGCTCTTGCGCACGTCCCAATCCTTCAGGCGCACGAAGGCGATGCCGGTGTTCTGGCCATTGCCGCCGAAGCTGAAGCCGGCCACGGCGAACACCGAGGCGACCGCGTCCTTCTGGTCGACGAGGAAGTGCTGCTCGACTTTTTCGATCACTTTCAGGGTCCGTTCCTGGGTCGCGCCGGTCGGCAACTGCACCTGGGAGAACAGCACGCCCTGGTCCTCCGCCGGCAGGAAGGAGGTCGGCAGGCGCATGAAGACGACGGCCAGCGCGGCCAGCAGCAGCGCGTAGAGCAGCATCGAACGGCCGCCGCGGCGTATCATTTTGCCGACCCAACCCTGGTAGCGGTCGCTGCTGCGCTCGAAGCCGCGGTTGAACCAGCCGAAGAAGCCGGTGTTGCTGGCGTGGTGGCCTTTCTCGACCGGTTTCAGGAAGGTCGCGCACAGCGCCGGCGTGAACACCATCGCCACGATCACCGACAGCACCATGGCCGAGACGATGGTGATCGAGAACTGGCGGTAGATGACGCCGGTGGAGCCGCCGAAGAAGGCCATCGGCACGAACACGGCCGACAGGACCATGGCGATGCCGACCAGCGCGCCGGTGATCTGGCCCATCGATTTGCGCGTCGCCTCGACGGGCGACAAGCCCTCCTCGCTCATCACGCGCTCGACGTTCTCCACCACCACGATGGCGTCGTCGACCAGCAGGCCGATGGCCAGCACCATGGCGAACATGGTCAGGGTGTTGATCGAGTAGCCGAAGGCGGACAGGATGCCGAAGGTGCCCAGCAGGACCACCGGCACGGCCAGGGTCGGGATCAGGGTGGCGCGGAAGTTTTGCAGGAACAGGTACATGACCAGGAACACCAGCACGACCGCTTCGACCAGGGTCTTCACCACTTCTTCGATCGACAGTTTGACGAAGGGCGTGGTGTCGAAGGCGACGATGGATTTCATGCCGGCAGGGAACTGCTTGCTGAGTTGCGCGACCTTGGCGTTGACGGCGGCGGCGGTGTCGAGCGCGTTGGCGCCCGAGGACAGCTTGATGGCGATGCCGGTGGCCGGCTTGCCGTTCAGGCGCGCCACGGTCTTGTAGTTTTCGCTGCCCAGTTCCATCCTGGCGACGTCGCGCAGCATGACGCTGGCGCCGTTGGCGCTGGTCTTGAGCAGGATGGCGCCGAACTGCTCGGCGGTCTGCAGGCGGCTCTGCGCCGACACGGTGGCGTTCAACTGCTGGCCGCCGACGGCGGGCGCGCCGCCCAGTTCACCGGCCGAGACCTCGGTGTTTTGCGCCGTGATGGCGGCCGTGACGTCGGCCGGCGTCAGTTGGTAGCTTTGCAGCTTGGCCGGATCGAGCCAGATACGCATCGCGTACTGCGAACCGAACAGCGTCACCTCGCCCACGCCCGGCACGCGGCTGAGCGGATCGACGACGTTGGCGGCGACGTAATCGCCCAGGTCGACCTGCTTCATGCTGCCGTTCTCGGAAATGAAGCCGAGCACCATCAGGAAGTTCTTGGTCGCCTTCGACACCACCAGGCCCTGCTGGGTGACGGCGGCCGGCAACAGCGGCGTCGCCAGTTGCAGCTTGTTCTGCACCTGCACCTGGGCGATGTCGGGGTTGGTGCCGCTCTTGAAGGTCAGGGTCAGGCTGATGCCGCCCGTCGAATCGCTGCTCGAGGCCATGTAGTTCAAGCCGTCGATGCCCTTCATCTTCTGTTCGATGACTTGCGTGACGGCGTCTTCGACCGTTTTGGCCGAGGCGCCCGGATAGGTGCCGGTGATGGAAATGGAGGGCGGCGCGATGCTCGGATACTGCGAGATCGGCAAGCCGAGGATGGAAATCACGCCCGCGAGCATGATGACGATGGCGACCACCCAGGCGAAAATCGGGCGGTCAATAAAGAAACGGGCCATTCTGGATCTCCTGGATTAGTGGGCGCTTTTGGCGTTCGCGGCCGGCGCGGCGCCGGCCGGCGTGGCGGCGGCGACGGCGGCCGGCTTGGCGGCGTTCGCTTGCGCGCCCGGCTTGACTTTCTGCAGGCCTTCGACGATCACGCGGTCGCCGGCGGCCAGGCCGGAGGTGACCAGCCATTTGTCGCCCATAGTGGCGCCGGTGGTCAGGATGCGTTGTTCGACCTTGCCCTCCGGGTTCAGCACCAGGGCCGTCGCCTGGCCCTTCGGATTGCGCGTCACGCCCTGCTGCGGCACGACGATGGCGTTCTCGTTCAGGCCGCTTTCCAGCACCGCGCGCACGTACATGCCGGGCAGCAGATCGCCCTTCGGATTCGGGAACAGGGCGCGCAGGGTCACGTTGCCGGTGCCCGGATCGACGCTGACGTCGGAAAACTGCAGCTTGCCGGCCTGCGCGTATTGCGTGCCGTCGGCCAGCATCAGGGTCACCTTGGCCTGGCCGGCGCCGGCCTTTTTCAGGCTGCCGCTTTCCAGCTCGCGCTTCAGGCGCAGCATCTCGTTGCTGGACTGGGTGACGTCGACGTAGATCGGGTCGAGCTGCTGCACGGTGCTCAGGGCGGCCGCCTGGTTGGCCGTCACCAGGGCGCCCGGCGTGACGCTGGAGCGGCTGATGCGCCCGCTGATGGGCGCGTACACATTCGTGTAGCGCAGGTTGATGTTGGCGACCTCCAGGGCGGCGTTGGCCGATTCGACGTCGGCCTTGGCCTGCTCGCTGGCGGCGACGGCGTCCTCGTAATCCTGGCGGCTGACGCCCTCGATGGCGACCAGCTCCTTGTAGCGCGCCACTTTCGGGCCGCTGGTGAGCAGATTGGCCTTGGCCTTGTTCAGGGCCGCCCTGGCCGAGTTGTACGCGGCCTGGTAGCTGGCCGGGTCGATCTGGTACAGGGCCGTGCCGGCCTTGACGTCGGCGCCTTCGACGAACAGGCGTTTCTGGATCAGGCCGCCCACCTGCGGGCGCACCTCGGCCACCTGATAGGCGGCGGTGCGGCCGGACAGTTCGGTGTTCATCGCCAGCGCCTGCGTGGTGACGGTGTAGATCCCCACTTCGGGCACCTTGGCCGGCGGCGCGGCGACGGGCGCCTTGCCGCAGCCGGCGAGGATCAGGGCGGCGCACAGGGCGCTGAGGGTGGCGGCCGCGCGCGGCGAAGGCAGGGAGAAGCTGGATTCCATCATGGACTGTCCTGTAAGAAAACTACGCAAATGATCGTGGATAAAGCCGAATTCGATTGTCACAGATCAAAGAATGAACGATCATTCTATCTGCGTCAAGCGCCGTTACAATTCACAACATTACTCGGCGGCATCTTCGCGGCGAGCGGACCCGGCACGTGACGAAATGGCAATCCGATTGAAAAATCATGTTTTCGCGCCTTGCTGTACTATTCATCGGAGGCCGCGCGCGGCCCCGCGCCGCGGCCGCGCAGAGGCCGTCAAGCTTGCGTTTGGGGAGTGCGCTCCATGGACAAACAAGACACCGGCGCGGCCCGCCCGCTGTCGAGCGGCGTGCCCGGCCTCGACACCATCCTGGCCGGCGGTCTGGCCGCCGAACGGCTGTATCTGATCGAGGGCGAGCCGGGCACCGGCAAGACCACGCTGGCGCTGCAATTTCTCAACGAGGGCGCGCGCCTGGGCGAATCCGTGCTCTACCTGACGCTGGCGGAGACGGCCGTCGAGCTGCGCGCCGGCGCCCTGTCGCACGGCTGGGACATGGCCGGCGTGCGCGTCGAGGAGATCCTGCCCGGCGAGGAGGTGCTCGATCCGGCGCAGCAATACACCATCTTCCACCCCGCCGAAATCGAGCTCGGCCTGACCAGCGCGCGCATCCTCGCCGCCATCGAGCGGCACCGGCCCAGCCGCCTGGTGCTCGACTCCCTGTCCGAACTGCAGTTGCAGGCCGACAGCGCGCTGCGCTACCGGCGCCAGGTGGTGGCCCTGAAACAATACCTGGCCAGCCGCGCCTGCACGGCCCTGTTCATCGACGACCGCAGCGGCCCGGGCGGCGACCTGCAGGTGCGCAGCATCGTCCACTGCGTGATCGCGCTCGAACTGCTCAGCCCGGCCTACGGCGGCGAGCGGCGCCGCCTGCGCGTCGTCAAATACCGCGGCGTGGCCTTCCGCGGCGGCCTGCACGACTACAAGATCTGCCGTGGCGGCCTGCGCGTCTTCCCCCGCCTGGTGGCGGCCGAGACGCGCCGCGACGGCCCCCGCAAACGCCTCTCCAGCGGCCTGGCCGGTTTCGACGCGCTCTGCGGCGGCGGCCTCGACGAGGGCATGAGCACCCTGATCTCGGGCCCGCCCGGCACCGGCAAGTCGACCCTGGCGAGCCAGTTCGTGCACGCCGCCACCGCCCGCGGCGAAGCCTGCGCCATGTTCCTGTTCGAGGAGTCGCGCGGCAAGCTGCTGCGCCGCGCCGCCGCCGTCGGCCTGCCGCTGGCGGCGGCGCTGGCGGCGGGCCTGCTGACGATCCAGCAGATCGACCCGGCCGAACTGTCGCCGGGCGAGTTTTCCCAGGCCGCCGTCGACGCCGCCGACCGGGGCGCGCGGGTGCTCGTCATCGACAGCCTGAACGGCTACATGAACGCGGTGCCCGACGAGCGCTTCCTGAACACCTATCTGCACGAGCTGCTCAACTACCTGGGCCAGCGCGGCGTGGCCACCATCCTCGTCGGCGTGCAGCAGAACGTGCTGGGCACGGCCATGACGACGGCGGCCGACGCCAGTTACGTGGCCGACAACGTCATCATGCTGCGCTACTTCGAGGCCGAGGGCGAGGTGCGGCAAGCCGTTTCCGTGTTCAAGAAACGCGGCGGGCCGCACGCGCGCACCATCCACCGCTTCCAGATCGACGCCGCCGGCATCGCCATCGGTCCGGCGCTGCGCGGCTTCCACGGCATCCTGACGGGGGTGCCGACGGACGCCGCGGCGCCGCCCCCGCCATGGAACAGCGCATCCTGATCTATACGCCGACCGGGCGCGACGGCCCGCTGGCGGCGCGCGTGCTGCGTCTGGCGGGCCTGCACTGCGAGGTGTGCGGCACGGCGGACGAGCTGGCGCGGCAACTGGCGCTGGGCGCGGCCGGCGTGCTGACGGCCGAGGAGGCGCTGGCGGCCGGCGCCGGCCCGGCGCTGCGCGCGCACATCGCCGCCCAGGCGTCCTGGTCGGACCTGCCGGTGCTGCTCCTGAACGGGCGCGGCAGCGACGCGCAACTGCTCGGCGAGGCCGTCGGCACGCTGGGCAATCTGACGCTGCTGGAGCGGCCGGTGCGCGCGCTGACGCTGGTGGCGGCGGCGCACGCGCTGCTGCGCGCCCGCAACCGGCAGTACCAGGTGAGGGAGGCGGAGCGGCGCAAGGATGAATTCATCGCCAGCCTCGGCCACGAATTGCGCAACCCGCTGACGCCGATCAAGAGCTCGGCCGAGCTGCTCGGCCAGTTGTATCCGGACGCGCCGGGCGTGACGCGCATCCGCGCCATCATCGAGCGCCAGGTGGGCCATCTGACGCGCCTGGTCGACGACCTGCTCGACGTGGCCCGCATCAGCAACGGCAAGATCGGCCTGCGGCGCGCGACCATCCGCCTCTCCGACGTCATCGAACACGTGCGCGAACTGTGCCAGCGGGCGGCGTCCGAAAAGGGCATCGCGCTGACGTTCTCCCTGCCGGCGCGCGACGTGGCCTTCTGCGCCGACCAGGCCCGCGTCGTGCAAATGCTCGCCAACATCGTCGGCAACGCCATCAAGTTCACGCCGGCCGGCGGCCACGTCGCGCTGGCGGCGGCGCTGGACGGCGCCTTCCTGCGCGTCAGCGTCAGGGACGACGGCGTCGGCCTGGAAGCCGAGGCCATCCCGCGCATCTTCGGCATGTTCGAACAGGGCCGGAACCTGGCCGGACCGGCTTCGGACGGCCTGGGCATAGGCCTGAGCCTGGCGCGCCAGTTCGCCGAACTGCACGGCGGCAGCGTGCGGGCGCGTAGCGGGGGCGCCGGCAAGGGCAGCGAATTCATCGTCCGCCTGCCGCTGGCGGCGCCGGCCGCGCCGGGCTGAAGGCGGCTGAAGCTACTCCGGCCGCCAGGCGCCCACGGTGATGTGCACGCCCTCGGGGACGGCGCGGATGCGCACGCTGTAGCGGCCGGCGCCGTCGTTGCCGCTGAGGCGCAACTCGCGCCCCACCTTCTCGACCCGCGCGCCCTTGGCCAGCTCCGTGTAGAGCGCCGCCACGGCGGCGAAATCGGCGTAGCTGAACAGGCCCACTTCGACGTCGGGCAATTGCTCCCCCGGGTTCTGCGCCAGTTGCCAGGCGGTGCGCATGGGCAGGCCCGCCAGGCCCTTCGGCAGGACGACCTTGCCGGCGCTGGAGCTGTGGCTGATTTCCGCGGCCGGCAGCAACAGCGGCGTCAGCGCGGCGGGCCAGCCCGGCGGCAGCTCGGCGGCGCTCCAGCCGGCGCGCGCCGTGTGCGGGCGCACATATTCGACCTTGGCGATGGCTTGCGCGTCGGCCACCTGCTCAGGGTTGCCCTGCTCGCCCAGCAGCGCCAGCAGCTCCGGCAAATCGCGGCTCCAGGCCAGCAGCGGCGCGGCCGTGGCCGGATCGGCGCCGGCCGGCAGGAACACCGTCAGCGTCGTCCGCGGGCCGGGATCGCAGACCTTGGCCGCCTCGCCCTGGCGCGCGCGGCAATGGCCGTTGACCAGGCCCAGCGCCAGCAAGCCGCCCTGCGCGTCCTGCAGCATGGCGGCGCGTTCGCTGCCGTGGCCGTTCGGATTGATCGAGGCCAGCACTTGGCGGCCGTCCGGCAGCAGGGTGCGGGTGATGTCGTATTTGGAGTTCATCGCTGCGAGCACCTGGGCGACGATCAAGCCATCGGCGTCGGTGTAACTGCCGCGGTCGTAGCCGACCAGGCCCAGCACGGCCGCGCGCACGGCCGGATTATGGTCCAGGCGCAGCGCCGGCGGCGTCACCTTGCTGGTCACGCCGGGCGCCTTGGCCGCCTGCGCCGACGCGCACAGCGCCAGCGTGAAAAAGATTGCGCTCGTAACTGCTTTCAAATCGCCTCCGTATCCGCACCGCCGCCCGGCGCCACCGCCGGGACAAGGAAGCATGGCGGCGCGATTATATCGCTTCCCCGGAAAAGGCTGAGTCGCGCAGCAAGATTGCCGTAAGTTTAAGTAAAAGTGCCGGCGCGCGCCCTACTTCCAGTTGCCGCGCAACTTGCTGACCTGCTGGCGCAGGTAATCCGGGGTCGCCTCCAGCGGCGCCACCGGCTGGCCCACCGCCAGCGCCAGGCGCGAACGCCAGCCGCCGCGGAAGGCGCGCCCGAAGACATTGCTCTTGTTGCGGCTCAGCCAATGGCCCCACAGGCCGCGCAGCGCCATCGGAATCACCGGCACCGGCGAGCGCTCCAGGATCTTCGCGATGCCGCCCTTGAATTCATTCATCTCGCCGTCCGCCGTCAGCTTGCCTTCGGGGAAAATGCACACCAGGTCGCCCTCGTGCAGCGCCTGGGCGATGTCGACGAAGGCCTTCTCCATCAACCACGGGTCCTCCTTCGCCGGCGCGATCGGGATCGCCTTGCCGGTCTTGAAGATCCAGCCCAGCAGCGGCAGCTTGAAGATGCGGTGGTCCATGACGAAGCGGATCGGCCGCGGGCTGGCCGCCATGATGACGATGGCGTCGACGTAACTGACGTGGTTGCACACCAGCACCGCCGCGCCCTCGGCCGGGATGCGATCCGTGTCGACACCCTTCACGCGGTGCACCGTGTGGATCAGCAACCAGGCCAGGAAGCGCATCAGGAATTCCGGCACCAGCGAGAAGATGTACAGCGCCACCAGGGCGTTGAGCACCGCCGTGATCAGGAACAGATGCGGGATCGTCATGCCCTGCCCCAGCAGCACGATGGCCAGGCCGGCGGCGCCCACCATGAACAGGGCGTTGAGGATGTTCATGCCGGCGATGGTGCGCGAGATGTGCGCCGGGTTGCAGCGCGTCTGGATCAGCGCGAACAGCGGCACGATGAAGAAGCCGCCGAAGACGCCGATCATGACGATGTCGAACAGGATGCGCGGCGCGCCGTGCTGCGCCAACAGCGCGACCACGCCGACCAGTTCGGTGTTCACGTAGCTGTTGCTGGCGAAGTAGAGGTCGGCGCCGAACAGCGACAGGCCGATCGAGCCGAAGGGCACCAGGCCGATCTCCACCTTGCGCCCGGACAGACGCTCGCACATCAGGGAGCCGGCGCCTATGCCGAGCGAGAACACCGTCAGCAGCAGCACGAAGACGCCGTGGTCCCCGTGCAGATAGCTCTTGGCGTAGACGGGGAACTGGGCCAGGATCAGCGCGCCGTAGAACCAGAACCAGGAATTGCCCAGCATGGCCAGGAAGACGACGCGGTTCTGCCGCGAGAAGCCGAGGTTGCGGATCGATTCGGCCAGCGGATTCCAGTTGATCTTCAGCTCGGGCGCGGGGGCCGGCGTGCGCGGCACGCGGTAGCTGGCCAGCAGGCCGAAGACGGCCACGACGATGGTCGCGCCGGCCACCAGTTCGATGCCCCAGGGCTTGTGCACGACCAGCACGGCGCCGAGGATTTCGCCCAGCAGGATGCCGACGAAGGTGCCCATCTCGATCAGGCCGTTGCCGCCGATCAGCTCCTCGGCCTTCAACTGCTGCGGCAGGTAGGCGTACTTGACGGGGCCGAACAGGGTCGAATGCACTCCCATGCCGACCACGGCCGCCACCAGCAACCACAGGGTGTGCGACATCCAGCCCAGCGCCGCCACGGCCATGATGGCCAGCTCCAACCACTTCACGAAGCGGGCCAGGCCGGCCTTCTCGAACTTGTCGGCGATTTGCCCGGCCGTGGCCGAAAACACCACATAGGGCAGGATGAACAGGCCGGGAATCAGGTTCGTGATGGTGGACGGATCGAGCGTCGTCCAGCTCATCGCGTCATAGGTCAGGATCACCATCAGGGCGGTCTTGAACAGATTGTCGTTGAAGGCACCGAAGAACTGCGTCCAGAAAAACGGCGCGAAACGGCGTTGCGACAACAAGGAAAACTGGTTCGATTGGCTCATGTGGGCAGGCGGCGAGTGGTAACAGAGTGACAAAATACAGCACTACGCGGCGGGCGACAATCACAATTGTCTATTGCTCAAGTCCATCGGTGGGCGCGCCGAGCCAATGGTAGCGGAAAACGCCACCAAAGCGTCAGGCAGGCGATACGCCGGCGTTATGTATTGCCCGGCGAACAGACTTCGCCAATGATGCCTTCAGCGCGGCGAAACCACGCCGCAGCACTCGCCCCAACATCAAGGATACTGACATGAAACAAGCCCTGTTTATCGCCCTGCTCGCCTCCCTCGCCGCACCCGTCGCCGCCCAGGCCGACGATCTGTACGGCGGCGTCAATCTCGGCGGCGCGCGCGGCCGCATCGACTCCAACAACGCCCAATCGAGCTCCACCAACGCCGGCTTCAAACTGTACGGCGGCTACCAGATCACGCCGATGTTCGGCGCCGAAGCCGGCTACGCCTATCTGGGCAAGGGCAACGTCAGCGTCAACGGCGTCGACGGCGGCCACCTCAAACCGCACGCGCTGTACGCCGCCGGCACCGCCACCCTGCCCCTGAACAAGGACTTCGCCCTGTTCGCCAAACTGGGCGTGTCGGCCAACCGCACCACCATCGACATGCCGGCCGGCCAGGCATCGGTGAAGAGCAGCAAGACCTCGGCCATGTTCGGCCTCGGCGCCAGTTACACCATCACGCCGGCCCTGCGCTGGTGGCCGAGTACGAAAACTACGGCAAGACGCAGAACACGCAACTGGCCAGCGTCAAGGCGGACATGCTCTCGGTCGGCCTGCGCTACAAGTTCTAAACGGGCCGGCGGCGCTGCCGCGCCGCGCCCCGGACCAAGACCCCGCCCGCGGCCGCAAGAAGCG
>JANXSQ010000402.1 GCA_025356595.1 Janthinobacterium sp.
TGGGGCGCCGTGGGCCCGCCCCGCCGGCCGCCGCTGCGCCCGCATTCATTCTCGTTTCCCGCCGGCCCGCCGTGGCGCGCCGCACCCCGCGCGCCCCGCGCGCCGGGTCCATTCATGTTGCGCCGCCTGTCCCTGCCGCCCGCTTGCCGCGCGGCCGGCGGCGCGCGCCATTTTTCAGAAGGTTTCCATGTTTCCATCGTTTCCCACCCGCGCCGGCGTCCGCCTGGCCGCCTTGGCCGCCATCGTCTGTTGCGCCGCCGCGTCGGCCCGGGCCGACGAGCTGGCCTTGTACGGCTATTTCGACCTCGGCGTGGTCAAGGAAAGCGGCGCCGCGCCGCTGCTCGACCGCGGCCTGAACAACTTCCTGGGCGTGCGCGGCAGCGAGGACCTGGGCGGCGCGACCAAGCTCACCTTCGATGCGCAGATGCGCTTCAATCCGGACAGCGGCGCGCCGGAGCGCGGCGCCACGCTGTTCCAGGGCGAGACCACGCTGGGCCTGAAGAACGCCCGCCTCGGCCATCTGCGCCTGGGCCGCGCGATGACCCCGCTGTGGCAGGAGAAATGGCGTTACGAGCCGTGGTACGACAGCGCCTTCATGGGCTCGCTGGAAGCCTACAACGGCGACTTCAACAGCGACGGCCTGGCCGGCACGCAGGGGGAGAATTATTCGCGCGCCGGCAACAGCGTGTTCTACGGCTCGCCCGCCATGGCCGGCTTCAGCGTCAGCGCCATGCTCGAGCTGGAAACGGCGCCGGGCGCGGCGCGGCGCGCCCGCGGCGCCACCCTGGGCTACGCCGGCGGACCGGTCACGGCCCTGCTGGCGTATGAAAAAAACCATGTCGACGACGACATCGTCTACGCGGCCGCGTCCTACCGCATCGAGCGGCTGAGCTTGATGGCCAGCTATTCGCGCACCCGCCTGGCGCTGGCGGCGGGCAGCCGGCACAGTGCCATGCTGGCCGGCACCTACGACTTGGCCGGCGGGACCGCGCGCTTCGGCTACGGCCGCGTCGACGGGGACGGCGCGCACAAGCTCAGCGTCGGCTATATGCACGCGCTGTCGAAGCGCAGCAATCTGTACGCCGACCTGTACCGCGAAACCCGCGCCGCCAGTACGAACGGCCTCGCGCTGGGCCTGAACCACAGTTTCTGAAGCCTCCCGGCCTCTCAGCGGCCGAAGTCGTTCAGGCGCCGCCGCAGCATGTCGTAGCGGCGCTCGATGTCGCGGCGCAGGTAGTCGTTGTCGCGCACGATGTTGTTGTTGTCGTTGACCAGGCGGTTGAACTCGTTGAGCAGGTTCTTGCGGGCGTCGGCGCCCAGTTCGGCGCGGTCGAGCGTGGCGCGGATCTCGTTGATGCGGCGGTTGTTGGCGTGGAGCAGGTTGTCGTTCGAGCCCAGGCGTCCACGCAGATTGCCGAGTTCGCTTTCCATGGCATAGATTTCCGCGCCGCGCCGGTATTCGGTCTCGAAGTCGAGTCGCATGTTCGGCGGGCAGGCCGGCGCGTTCGGGCGGTTGCCGGCGCGGCCCTGGTTAAAGGCGCTGTCCGGCTGGCAGTAGTTGAGCAAGCCGCGGCTGCGGCCTTCGTGGTATTGGTCGAACTGCGGCTGCACGCCGTATTCCGCGCAGGCCTTGGCGTGCTTGTCGAGCTCCTCGCTGGCGTAGCCCTTGAGGCCGTCGTTGAAGCCGATCTGGCGCCAGTCGCCGCTCAGGCATTGGTCTTTGCTCAGGCTGGCGCAACCGCCGAGGGCAAGGGCGAGGGCGGCGAGCAGGGGCAGGTGTGGGTGGCGCATGGGTGATTCCGGTGGGGTGGCGGGGGCGCCGTCCGGTTCTGGGCGGAAAGCGCGGCGTAAATTTTAGCATATGGGCAAGTCGGCGCCGCGGGTGTATATTGCCGGCGATCCCGACCCACCATCCCCGAGCGTCCATGTCTCCTGTCCTGCTGAGTTTCTTCGTCCTCGTCTACTTTTCCCTGCTGCTGGGCGTCGCCTGGCTGACCGGGCGGCGCGCCAACAACGCCAGCTTCTTCATCGGCAACAAAAGCAGCAACTGGATGCTGGTCGCCTTCGGCATGGTCGGCACCACGCTCAGCGGCATCACCTTCATCAGCGTGCCGGGCGCAGTCGGGCGCGATGGCTTCGGCTATCTGCAACTGGTGCTCGGCTACGTGCTCGGCTATCTGGTCGTCGCCGCCGTGCTGCTGCCCCTGTATTACCGCCTGAGGCTGACCTCAATCTACCACTACCTCGAGCTGCGCCTGGGGCGGCGCGCCTCGCAGAGCGGGGCCGCCTTCTTCATCCTCTCGCGCACGCTGGGGGCGACGGCGCGCCTGTATCTGGTCGTCAACATCCTGCAGGCCACGCTGCTCGACCGCCTGGGCCTGCCGTTCTGGTTCAGCAGCGTGCTGGTGCTGCTGATGATCTTGCTCTACACCTACCAGGGCGGCGTCAAAACCATCGTCTGGACCGACACCCTGCAGACCGCCTGCATGTTGCTGGGGCTGGGCGTGTGCGTCTATTTCCTGCTCGATAAGATGGACCTGTCGCCGCTCGACAGCCTGCGCGCGATGCGGGCGCAGGGCCTGACGCGCATCGTCACGCACGCCGTCGACAGCCCCGCGTATTTCTGGAAGCAGGTGCTGGCGGGCATGTTCATCACCATCGCGATGACCGGCCTGGACCAGGAGATGATGCAGAAGACCATCTCCGTGAAAACCCTGGCCGACGCGCAAAAGAACCTGCTCAGCCTGGCCCTGATCCTGGTCGGCGTGCTGGCGCTGTTCCTCTTTTTGGGCGGCTTGCTCAGCCTGTACGCGCCGCTGGCCGGCGTCGCCGCCGTCGGCGACAAACTGTTTCCGGCCGTGGTGCTGGGCCACATGCCGGCGGCCGTGCAACTGGTCTTCTTCGTGGCCCTCATTTCGGCCCTGTTCCCCAGCGCCGACGGCGCCATCACGGCGCTCACCTCGACCGTCTGCATCGACCTGCTGGGTTTCCAGCGCCGCGCCGACCTGTCCGAGGCGCGCCAGCGGCGCTGGCGCCAGCGTGTGCACCTGGGTTTCGCCGCGCTGTTCCTGCTCTTGCTGATGGTGTTCAAGTGGATAGACAGCCCCAGCATGATAGGCCTGATCCTGAAGCTGGCCGGCTACACCTACGGTCCCCTGCTGGGCCTGTTCGCCTTCGGCTTGCTGAGCCGGCGCGCGCTGCGCCAGCGCTGGGTGCCGCTGGCGGCGCTGGCCGGACCGCTGTTGTGCGGCCTCATTGAGCGCTATCAAGAGCAACTGTTCGGTAACTACCGGCTGGGATTGGAATTGCTTATCATCAATGGATTGCTGGTCTTGGCCGGCCTCTTCCTGATCTCGCGCCCCGGCCCGGAGCCCCACGATGCCCGGCAAGTAAACACGGCGCTGTCTTTTTAGTCTACAGTAGATATTAAGCAACTTAACTTACCTGTCGGAGCTTCAATGTCACTCAACCCGTTTCCCCCCATCGGCCGCGGCCTGCGGTTCCTGTGGCGCGCGCTGGACGCGGCGCGCCGCTTCGCGCTGAACCTGCTGGTGCTGGGCCTGCTGATCGGCGTCCTGTACGCCATCTTCGGCGGCGCCGCCAAGCCGCTGGCGGCGAAGACGACGCTGGTGCTCGATCTGCAGGGGCAACTGGTGGAGCAGCACAGCGGCGGGGTGCGCGAGACCTTGATCTCCAACGTGCGCGGCGACACCCGCAAGACCGTGCAATTGCGCGACGTGCTGACGGTGCTCGACGCCGCCGCGAAGGATCCCTCGATCACGGCCGCCGTGCTGGTGCTCGACGACCTGCAGGGCGGCGGCCTGGCCTCGCTGCGCGAGGTGGCGGCGGCGCTGGACCGCTTCCGCGCCAGCGGCAAGAAGGTCACCGCCTGGGGCTCCAGCTATAGCCAGCGGCAGTACCTGGTCGCCGCGCACGCCAGCGAAGTGCTGCTGCACCCGATGGGCGGTGTGCTGCTGGACGGCTTCGGACGCTACCGCAACTACTACCGCGACGCGCTCGACAAGGTCGGCATCACCGTCAACCTGATGCGCGTGGGCACCTACAAGAGCTTCGCCGAGCCCTACATCGCCAACGGCCCCTCGCCCGCCGCCGTCGAGGCGGAAAGCTTCCTCAACAACGCCCTGTGGTCGGCCTACACGGGCGAAGTGGAAACGGCGCGCAAGCTGCCGCAGGGCGCGCTGATGCGCGGCATCAACGATCTGCCGGCCCTGATGGCGGCCGCCGACGGCGACCTGGCCAAGCTGGCCCTGAACGCCAAGCTGGTCGACGGCCTGAAGACGCGCGACGAGCTGCGCCAGATGCTCACCCTGCAGGGCGCCAAGGACCCCGACATCAAGAGCTTCCGCCAGGTCTCCTTCGACGATTACCTGGCGCGCCAGCACCCGAAGGGCACAGGCGAGGCCGTCGGCGTGATCGTCGCGGCCGGCGAAATCAGCGACGGCACGGCCGGCCCCGGCGCGATCGGCGGCCAGTCCACGGCCCGGCTGATCCGCCAGGCCCGCGAGGACGATCAGATCAAGGCCGTCGTGCTGCGCGTCGATTCGCCCGGCGGCAGCGCCTTCGGCTCCGAGCTGATCCGCCGCGAGCTGGAACTGACGCGCGCGGCCGGCAAGCCGGTCGTGGTCTCGATGGGCAGCGTGGCCGCTTCGGGCGGCTACTGGATTTCGATGGCGGCCGACGAAGTGATCGCCGACGCCAGCACCATCACCGGCTCGATCGGCGTGTTCGCCATCCTGCCGACCGCCGACAAGGTGATCGACAAGCTGGGCATCCACACCGCCGGCCAGCCGACCACCTGGTTGGGCGACGCCGGCAATCCACTGCGTCCGCTGGACCCGCGCTTCGGCCAGGTGATCCAGGGCAGCATCAACCACATCTACGCCGAGTTCACCGGCCGCGCCGCCAAGGCCCGCAAGACCACGCCGGAGAAGATCGACGCCGTGGCGCAGGGCCGCGTATGGACCGGCGCGCAAGCCAAGGAGCGCGGCCTGGTCGACACGCTGG
>JANXSQ010000084.1 GCA_025356595.1 Janthinobacterium sp.
CAAGCTGGGCATGCGCGGCTCGCACACGGGCGAGCTGGTGTTCGACAACTGCGAAGTGCCGGCTGAAAACGTGCTCGGCGGCCTGGGCAAGGGCGTCAACGTGCTGATGTCGGGCCTGGACTTCGAGCGCACCGTGCTGTCCGGCGGCCCGCTCGGCATCATGCAGGCCTGCATGGACCTGGTCGTGCCGTATGTGCACGAGCGCAAGCAGTTCGGCCAGGCCATCGGCGAATTCCAGTTGATGCAGGGCAAGCTGGCGGACATGTATTCGACCATGATGGCCTGCAAGGCCTACGTCTACGCGGTCGGCCAGGCTTGCGACCGCGCCAAGACGCCGGAGGCGGTGCGCCTGCTGCGCAAGGACGCGGCCGGCGCGATCCTGTACAGTGCCGAAAAAGCCACATGGATGGCCGGCGAGGCGATCCAGGCGCTGGGCGGCAACGGCTACATCAACGACTACCCGGCCGGGCGCCTGTGGCGCGACGCCAAACTGTATGAAATCGGCGCCGGCACCAGCGAAATCCGCCGCATGCTGATCGGCCGCGAGCTGTTCGCCGAAACCAAGTAATCCCCCCACGCGCGCGCGGATTGGCTACTCTAATGAAAACTGGGTTTTTATTGGATGAACTAATCTTTTATCGAGATGGACGATGACTCAAATTGCCTTCCCCAAACTGCTGTCTTCGCAGATTGCCTTCGATATTGCGCGCACCATACGGGATGGTTTCGACAAGCATTACCGCCTGTTCCGTCGCACCAGCCGCGACGCCAAGCTGCATTTCGAGCAGGGCGCGTGGGCCGTGGCGCAGCAGGCGGCCCGCGAGCGGATCGGCTTTTACGACCAGCGCGTGCAGGAATGCGTGCAGATGCTGGAGGACGAGTACGACGAGGCGGAGCTGACCGATGAGGTGTGGCGCGAACTGAAGCTCCACTACATCGGCATGCTGTCCGACCACAAGCAGCCGGAGCTGGCCGAAACCTTCTTCAATTCCGTCTGCTGCAACATCCTGCACCGCACCTATTTCCACAACGACTTCATCTTCGTGCGCCCGGTCGTGTCCACCGAGTACATCGAAACGGAGGAGCTCAATCCGACCTACCGCGTGTATTACCCGGGCAAGGACGGTCTGCGCTTCACGCTCAAGCGCATCATCACGAATTTCCAGCTGAATTGCGCCTTCGCCGACCTGGACCGCGACGTCGGTCAGGTCGAGGTGCGCCTCAAGCAGATCTTCGGCGGCGCGCGCCTGGAGCCGAACCACCAGATCCAGGTCCTCTCGGGCCTGTTCTACCGCAACAAGGGCGCCTACATCGTCGGCAAGGGCATCAACGGCAGCCGCGAATACCCCTTCGTGGTGCCCATCCTGCACAACCGCAAAAACGAACTCTTCCTCGACACGGTGTTGTTCGACCACGAGCAGATCACCATCCTGTTCTCCTTCACGCGCGCCTATTTCCTGGTCGATATGGAGGTGCCCTCGGCCTATGTGCAGTTCCTGCGCAGCCTGCTGCCGCGCAAGCCGCGCAGCGAGATCTACACCATACTCGGCCTGCAAAAACAGGGCAAGACGCTGTTCTACCGCGATTACCTGCAGCACCTGAAGCACTCCTCCGACCACTTCGAGATCGCGCCCGGCATCCGCGGCCTGGTCATGCTGGTGTTCGCGCTGCCCTCCTTCCCGTATGTGTTCAAGGTCATCAAGGACTTCTTCCCGGCGCCCAAGGAAACCACGCGCGCCCAGATCAAGGAAAAATACCTGCTGGTCAAGCACCACGACCGCGTCGGGCGCATGGCCGACACGCTGGAATACTCCAACGTGGCCTTCCCGCGCGCCCGCTTCGCCGAGGCCCTGCTCGCCGAGCTGAAACATTTCGCGCCCTCCCTGGTCGAAGAGGATGGCGAACAGCTGATCATCAAGCATCTGTACATCGAACGGCGCATGGTGCCGCTGAACATCTGGCTGAGCAACGCCGAGAAGGAGAACGACGAGGCGATGGTCGAGCACGGCCTGCTGGAGTACGGCAACGCCATCAAGGAATTGGTCGCGGCGAACATCTTCCCCGGCGACATGCTCTACAAAAACTTCGGCGTGACGCGCCACCAGCGCGTCGTCTTCTACGATTACGACGAGATCGAGTACATCACCGACTGCAATTTCCGCGTGATTCCGCAAGCCCGCACGGAGGAGGAGGAAATGTCGGCCGAGCCCTGGTACAACATCGGCAAGCACGATGTCTTCCCCGAGCAATTCGGCAGTTTCCTGCTGGGCAATCCGCGCATCCGCAAGTATTTCATGAAGCACCACGCGGACCTGCTGACGCAGCAATTCTGGCAGGGCCGCAAGCAGCGCATCCAGGACGGCATCATCGAGGACGTCTTCCCGTATCCGCAGAACATCCGTTTTTGCAATCAATCCAGCCTCACCACCCCGGCGTACATCGCGCCGCTCATTTTGGAGAACCTACACAATGAATGATCCTATCGTTATCGTCGGCGCGGCGCGCACCCCCATGGGCGCTTTCCAGGGCGATTTCTCCGGCGTCACCGCCAGCGAACTGGGCGCGGTGGCCATCCAGGCCGCCGTGGCGCGCGCCGGCGTCGCGCCGGACGCGGTCGAACACGTTTTCTTCGGCAATTGCCTGATGGCGGGCCAGGGCCAGGCGCCGGCGCGCCAGGCCGCGCTGAAAGCCGGCCTGCCCGCCTCGGCCGGCGCCGTCACGCTGTCGAAGATGTGCGGCTCGGCCATGCAGGCGACCATGTTCGCGCACGACACCCTGCTGGCCGGCAGCGCCGACGTCATCGTCGCCGGCGGCATGGAGTCGATGACCAACGCCCCCTACCTGATCCCCAAGGCACGCGGCGGCTACCGCATCGGCCACGGCGCGATCTACGACCACATGATGATGGACGGCCTGGAGGACGCCTACGCCAAGGATGAAAAGGGCAACGCCCGCTCGATGGGCACCTTCGCCGAGGAATGCGCCAGCGAATACAAGTTCACCCGCGAGGCGCAGGACGCCTTCGCCATCGCCTCCGTGCAGCGCGCCCAGGCGGCCGCCAGCGGCGGCGCCTTCGCCTGGGAAATCGCCCCGGTCACCGTCTCCGGACGCGGCGGCGACACCGTCATCGACAAGGATGAAGGCCCGCTGAAGGCGAAGCCGGAAAAAATCCCCAACCTGAAGGCGGCCTTCAAGAAGGACGGCACGATCACGGCCGCCTCCTCCTCCTCGATCAACGACGGCGCCGCCGCGCTGGTGCTGATGCGCGCCTCGACCGCGCAAAAGCTCGGCTGCACCGTGCTGGCCACCATCCGCGGCCACGCCACCCACGCCCAGGCGCCGAACCTGTTCACGACGGCGCCGGTGGGCGCGATGCGCAAGCTGTTCGCCAAGACCGGCTGGAGCAGCGCCAGCGTCGACCTGTTCGAAGTCAACGAAGCCTTCGCCGCCGTGCCGATGGCCGCCATGCACGACCTCGACATCCCGCACAGCAAGATCAACATCCACGGCGGCGCCTGCGCGCTGGGCCACCCGATCGGCGCCTCCGGCGCGCGCATCATCGTCACCCTGATCGGCGCGCTGCGCAAGACCGGCGGCAAGCGCGGCGTGGCGGCCCTGTGCATAGGCGGCGGAGAAGCGACCGCGATGGCCATCGAACTGGCCTGACCGGGCCGGCGCGCCGCGCCCCGCGCCCTTGCGGCGACGGGGCCGGCGCACGTTTTACCGACACTCGGAGAGAGAATATGCCCACAGCACTCATCATCGGCGCCTCGCGCGGCATCGGCCACGAACTGGCGCGCCAGTACCGGCTGGCCGGCTGGCGCGTCTTCGCCAGCGCCCGCAAGGCCGAGGATTGCGCCGCCCTGGACGCGCTGGGCGCGCGCGGCCTGCCGCTCGACGTCACCGACGCGGCCGCCTGCGCCGGCCTGGGCGCGACCCTGGCCGGCGCGCATCTGGACGTGGCCATCCTCAACGCCGGCCTGTACGGCCCGCGCGAGGACGGCATTCCCGCGCAAGCCGATTTCGACGCCGTGATGCACACCAATGTGCTGGCGGCGATGCGCCTGCTGCCGCTGCTCGCGCCCATGGTCGCGGCGGCCGGCGGCAAGCTGGCGGTGATTTCCTCGCACATGGCGTCGCTCAGCGAACGCGGCAATCCGAGCGGCAGCCTGTACCGCGCCAGCAAGGCGGCGCTGAACTCGGTGCTGATCGACACGGCGCTGCGCTTCGGCCCGCAAGGCGCCACCTGCGTGGCCTTCCATCCCGGCTGGGTGCGCACCGACATGGGCGGCGCGGGCGCCGACCTGTCGCCCGAAGAGAGCGCCGAGGGCATCCGCGCCACCCTGGCCGGCCTGGCGCGCAGCGAGCGCGCCGCCTACCTCAACTACGACGGCAAGCCCCTGGGCTGGTAGTCAAGCAAAGAGCGATTATGATACTGAGCGACGAACAAGAAATGATACGCGAAGCCCTGCACAGCTTCGCGCAGGAACGCCTGGCGCCGAACGCGGCGCGCTGGGACAAGGAACACTACTTTCCCAAGGACGAGCTGAAGGAGCTGGCGGCGCTGGGCGCCTTCGGCGTGGCCGTGCCGGAGGCGCTGGGCGGCGCCGGCCTCGACTACGTCTCGCTGGCCATCGTGCTCGAAGAGATCGCGGCCGGCGACGGCGGCACCTCGACCATCATCTCGGTCAACAACTGCCCCGTCTGCAGCATCGCCATGATGTACGCCAACGACGCGCAGAAGGAACAGTGGCTGCGCCCGCTGGCCCAGGGCGCGATGCTGGGCGCCTTCTGCCAGACCGAGCCGCACACCGGCAGCGACGCGGCCGCGCTGCGCACCACGGCCGCGCTCGAGGGCGGCGAGTACGTGCTCAACGGCGTGAAGCAATTCATCACCAGCGGCAAGTACGCCGACGTCGCCATCGTCATGGCGGTGACCGACAAGGCGGCCGGCAAGAAGGGCATCAGCGCCTTCTGGGTGCCGACCGCGACGCCGGGCTACATCGTTTCCGGGCTGGAGCAGAAGATGGGCCAGCACTCCTCGGACACGGCGCAGATCCTGTTCGAGAATTGCCGCATCCCGGCCGCCAACCTGATCGGCGCGGAGGGCCAGGGCTACAAGATCGCCCTGTCCGGCCTGGAGGGCGGACGCATCGGCATCGCCTCGCAGGCGGTCGGCATGGCGCGCGCCGCCTACGAGGCCGCGCTGAAGTACGCGCGCGAGCGCGAGAGCTTCGGCAAGCCCATCTTCGAACACCAGGCGGTGCAGTTCCGCCTGGCCGACATGGCCACCCAAATCGAGGCGGCGCGCCAGCTGATACGCCACGCCGCGTCGATGAAGGACGCCGGCCTGCCCTGCCTGAAGGAGGCGGCGATGGCCAAGTTGTTCGCCTCGGAAATGGCCGAGCGGGTCTGCTCGGACGCCATCCAGGTGCACGGCGGCTACGGTTACGTGTCCGACTTCCCGGTCGAGCGCATCTACCGCGACGTGCGCGTCTGCCAGATCTACGAAGGCACCAGCGACATCCAGAAGATCCTGATCGCGCGCGCGCTGTAGCGCGGCGCGCGCAAAAAAGGGGCGCAATCTTCCGCGCCCCTTTTTTGCATCTGAAGCCGCCCGGCGGCCTCCTTTACATCGGTTCGCGCCGGGCGAGTCTTACTTGGCCGCGCTGGCGCGGCTGTAGCTGTTCATCAGATTCCGGTAGTCCGGAATATGGTTCGCGAACAGCGTGCCCAGGCCGACGACGTCGTTGCGCCAGTCGCGGTGCAACTCACTCGCCACGGCGAACCAACTGGTCAGCTGGGCGCCCGCCGCCTGCATGCGCTGCAGGGCGGCGTTGCGGGTGATGTCGTTGAAGGTGCCGGAGGCGTCCGTCACGACGAACACTTCATAGCCCTCGCCCAGCGCCGACAGCGTGGGGAAGGCGACGCAGACTTCGGTGACCACGCCGGCGATGATGATTTGCTTGCGGCCGGTCGCTTTCACGGCGGCGACGAAATCGGCGTTGTCCCAGGCGTTGATCTGGCCGGGACGGGCGATGTAGGGCGCGGCCGGGAAAATCTCTTGCAGCTCGGGCATCAGGGGACCGTTCGGGCCGTCTTCGAAGCTGGTGGTGAGGATGGTCGGCAGCTTGAAATACGTGGCGACGTCGGCCAGGGCCAGCACGTTGTTCCTGAACTGGTCCGGCTGGATATCGCGCACCAGCGACATCAGGCCGGCCTGGTGATCCACCAGCAACACCAGGGCGTCGTCTTTGTTCAGGCGGGTGTAGAGGTCTTTACTCATTTTGCTGCTCCAGAAAAAATGCGGGCGGAATTGCCCGCGGTGTGACACTTGTTCAGATGCGTCCGAAATTGCCGCTGTTGAAATCGACGATCGCCTGCCGGATCTCTTCCTGGGTGTTCATCACGAACGGTCCCTGCGCCGCGACGGGCTCGTCGATCGGCTCGCCGCTGAGCAACAGCACATGCGCATCGCTGCCCGGCTCCAGCGTCAGGCGCTGGCCGGCGCGGTCCAGCATGACCATCTGCGCCGCGCCGGCGACATGCCCGCCGTTCACCTTCAGCGTGCCGCGCAAGACCACCAGCATCGCCGTGCGGCCGGCCGGCAGCGTCAGCTCCGTCAGCTTGCCTTCATTCAGGCGCAAGTCCCACACGTCCATCGGCGTGAAGGTGCGCGCCGGCCCCTTGTGGCCGGCATAGTCGCCGGCGATGACGCGCAGGCAGCCGCGGCCGTCCGGCAGCTCGACGGCCGGGATGGCGCCGTTCAGGATGCCCTGGTAGCCGGGCGTGGCCAGCTTGTCGCGGGCCGGCAGATTGACCCACAGTTGCACCATCTCCAGCGTGCCGCCGTCGCGGCTGAAGGCCGGCGAATGGAACTCGTCGTGCAGGATGCCGGCGCCGGCCGTCATCCACTGCACATCGCCGGGACCGATGGTGCCGCCGGCGCCGGTGGAATCGCGGTGCTCGACTTCGCCCTGATAGACGATGGTGACGGTTTCAAAACCCCGGTGCGGATGGCTGCCCACGCCGCGCTGGTGCTGGGTCGGCGCGAACTGCGTCGGGCCGGCGTAATCGAGCATCAGGAAGGGGCTGATGTGCTGGCCCAGCGTGTGGTGCGAGAACAAGGTGCGGACCGGAAAACCGTCGCCCACCCAGTGCTGGCCGTTCGTGCCGTAGATGCCGAGTACTTGTTTCATGATTCACTCCCTGGTTCAAGATGGTTGCTGTTTCGATGGATAGAAGTGTAATATCGCCGCAGTATTCGCGGTAGTAGGCAAAAACCGTCCTCAGCGTCCTGTTTATAGAACAATGGAAAGCCCATGCCACCCGATTTGAACGATCTCTATTACTTCGCCCAGGTGGTCGACCATCACGGCTTCGCGCCGGCGGGGCGCGCCTTGGGCGTGCCGAAGTCCAAGCTCAGCCGCCGCGTCGCCGCGCTGGAGGAGCGCCTCGGCGTGCGCCTGATCCAGCGCTCGACGCGCAGCTTCTCCGTGACCGACATCGGCCAGAGCTACTACACGCACTGCAAGGCCATGCTCGGCGAGGCGGAGATGGCGCAGGAGGCCATCGACATGGACCGCGCCGAGCCGCAGGGCGTGGTGCGCCTGAGCTGTCCGGTGGCGCTGCTGCACGCGCAAGTGGGCGCCATCCTGGCCGACTTCATGGTCGCGCATCCGCGCGTGACCTTGCAGCTGGAGGCGAGAAACCGGCGCGTCGACGTCATCGCCGAAGGCATGGACGTGGCGATACGCGTGCGCCCGCCGCCGCTGCAGGACAGCGAACTGGTGGTGAAGGTGCTGGGCCAGCGCTGCTGGTGCCTGGCCGCCAGCCCGGGCCTGCTGGCGCGCCTGGGCACGCCGCAACTGCCGGCCGACTTGCTGGGCTACCCCAGCCTGGACCTGGGGCCGGTGCGCGCCGACTACGCCTGGCAACTGGAAGGCGAGCGCGGCGAGGCGGCGGCGCTGCGCCACGCGCCGCGCATGGTCAGCGACGACATGACGGCGCTGCGCATCGCCGCCGTGGCCGGCGCGGGCGTGGTCGCGCTGCCGGCGATGATGATGCGCGAGGAACTGGCCGACGGTCGCCTGCTCAGGGTGCTGCCGTACTGGACGCTCAAGCACGGCATCGTGCACGCCGTCTTCCCATCGCGGCGCTGGTTGCGGCCGGCCGTGCGCGCGCTGATCGACACGCTCGACGCGCGCTTCAAGCTGCTGGAGAACGATTGAATGGCCGGCGGTGGGGAAGAGGGGGAGGAAAAAATGGACATCGAGTAGGGAACGGAGTTACCCCCGTCGCCCTCTCACACCACCGTACGTGCGGTTCCGCATACGGCGGTTCATTTAACAAACTGGAAGCGCTGCTGAGTATCTAACAGCGAAACCAACCCAAGTGCATCGAAG
>JANXSQ010000087.1 GCA_025356595.1 Janthinobacterium sp.
GCGGCCGGACGCGCCACCGCCTCGACCACCTCGGAGGCCGGCGCGCGGTCGCCGAAAACGGCCAGCGCGGCGGCGCCCAGCAGGGCCGCCGCCAGCGCCAGTCGGCGCGGCGTCATGGCGCCACCGCCGGCGCCGCGTCGCCGAGATAGAAGGTCAGGCGCAGGCGCGCCTCCGGCGCCGACTCGGCGATCAGCTCGCGCTTGAAACTGATCTCGTCGAGCGCGGCGAAGGGCGCCGCGCGCAGCACCTCCAGGGCGAACTGCCAGATGGCCTTGTACGCGCCCTTCACCGGCAGCGTCACCTGATAGGCGTGCACCCGGCTCGCCTTGTCGTAGACGAATTTGTACTCGCCCTGCTGCAGGCTCAGGCCGGCCTTGGCGGCCAGCGCGAACAGACGGCCGACCTCTTGTTCGGCATAGCGGCGCTGTCCCAGATTGGCGTAGAACAGCGCCAGATTCAGGTTCGCGCCGGCCGGCGCCGGCACCGCCGCCAGGACGGGCGGCGCGGCGACGGGCGGGCGCGCCTCGAGCCGCGCGACGACGGCGCGCTGGCGCCAGGTCCAGGCCGATCCGGCCGCGCCCAGCAACAACAATGCGGCGACGCAAACGGCGAGCGGGCCGACGCGCGCCAGCGCCAGGCGCAGGCGCAACTGGAGCAGGGAAAAATCAGGCGCCCTCATGGCGCCGCCCATGTCGCTTCGAGCTGGAAGCGGATCGGTTTGTTCGGATCCTGTTCATTGATTTCATGCCGTGTCAGCGCGACGCCGGTAAACAATTCCTGGCGCTTGAGTTCCTCGATATAGGCGATCATGTCCTCGCTGCGTTTCACCTCGGCGCCCAGCTTGAGCAGGCGCTTGCGCGCGTCCGGCTCCAGGCTCAGCAGCGCCACCGCGGGCGGCGTCGCCGCCGCCACCGCGTCCTGCAGTTCGCGCCACGGCAGGTTCAGTTGCAGCACCGCCGCGTTGACGGCCGCCGCCTGCTCCGCGCCGATCGCGATCTTCGCGGCCGGGGCCGGGACGCCGCGCCGCGCGGCGCGCTGTTCCTGCGCCAGCGCCTGCGCGCGCAGCGCGTCCTGGCGCCGCAGCGCCTCGCCGCCCAACACGGCCGCGCCCGCGCACAGCGCCAGTCCCAGCGCGGCGCCGGCCCACAGCGCCGGATGCGCGTGGAACAGGCTGCGGCGCAGGCCCGGCGGCGCGAAGTCGATGCGCATGCGGCTCATGTGCGGCTCCCGCAGCGCGCCAGCGCGGCGCCCGGCGAACAAGCGACGGCGGAGGCCGGCGCGAAGGCCGCCGTGGCGATGTGCCCGGCCCGGGACGGCGCCTGGCGCCAGGCCGGCGCCACCTCGCCGCACAGTTGCAGCAGGCGCGGCGCGGCCAGGTTCAGCAGCAGCGCCTCGCGGCCCAGCGTCTGCGTCAGCCAGCCATGGTCGGCGCCGGACGGCAGCGGCAGCGCGCGCACGGCGCGCAGGACGCCGCCCTCGACGGCGCCCACGCGCAGCACCTGGCCATGCATCAGGCCGAACCAGGCGTCCGCTTTCAGCGCGCCCTGCCAGCGGTTCCAGGCGGCGATAAAGTGCGGCACGACGGCGACGACAGGCACGCCGCGCGCCGCCGCCGCCCGTTCCAGCAGCGCCAGTAAGGCGCGCGGCGCGGCGGCGAAAAACGGCGCGCCCGGCCGCCAGTCGGCGCGGATGTTCCAGTCCTCGGGGGCGTCGCCGTACAGGCCGTGGAAGCGCATCGCGGCCGCCGCCGCCAAGTCGGCCGGGCGCGTCGCGCCCTGCGGCGCCGTCACCTCCCAGAGCCGCACCAGCTCATCGTCCAGCACGATGCTGAGCGGCCAGCCGGCGTAATCGTCGCTGTCCAGCACCGCCTCCAGCGCGGCGCCGATGGCGGCGAAATCACCCTCCTCCGCGCACATCGCCTCGGCCAGCGGCGCGCCCGCGGCGCCGCCCCAGCGGCTGGCGCGCAGCAGGCTGACGGCCGTCCCGGAGACGCCGGCGCTCAAGCTCTGTCCCAGGCGCCTACGCATGCAGGGTCACCCGTTTGATCTCCGCCAGCGTGGTGGCGCCGCGCTTGACCAATTCGAGCGCCGCCAGGCGCAGGCTGCGCGTGCCGTTGGCGTAGGCGGCCGCCTTGATCTGGCGGATCGGCCGCTTGTCGACGATCAGCTCGCGGATCTCGTCGTTCAGCGTGAGGATTTCGGCAATCGAACGGCGCCCCTTGTAGCCGGTGCCGCGGCAGTCGCCGCAGCCCTTGCCCTGCATGAAGCGGTAATCGAGGACGTCGCCGCGGGCCAGGTTCACGCCCGCCAGTTCGGCGTCGGCCGGCGTGTAGGCGGTGGCGCAATGCGGACAGTTCGTGCGGATCAGGCGCTGCGCCCAGATGCCGTTCAGCGCCGAGACGAAGGCGTAGGGATCGATGCCCATGTGGGTGAAGCGGCCGAAGACGTCGAAGACGTTATTCGCGTGCACCGTCGTCAACACCAGATGGCCGGTGAGCGCCGACTGGACGGCGATCTCCGCCGTTTCGCGGTCGCGGATCTCGCCCACCATGATCTTGTCGGGGTCGTGGCGCAGGATGGAGCGCAAGCCCTTGGCGAAGGTCAGGCCCTTCTTTTCGTTGACGGGAATCTGCAGGATGCCGGGCAACTGGTACTCGACCGGGTCTTCGATGGTGATGATTTTCTCGCGTCCGTTGTGGATTTCGGTGAGCGCCGCGTACAGCGTCGTGGTCTTGCCCGAGCCGGTCGGCCCCGTCACCAGCAGCATGCCGTAGGCCTCCTGCGCCAGCGCGCGCAGCGCGGCCAGCGAGGGCGCGTCGAAGCCCAGCGCCTCCAGGGTCAGCGCGCCGTAGGCCTCGATCATGGCGCGCTTGTCGAGGATGCGGATGACCGCGTCCTCGCCGTGGATGCTGGGCATGATGGAGACGCGCAGGTCGATCTCGCGCCCGCCCGTTTCGACCCGGAAGCTGCCGTCCTGCGGCACGCGCCGTTCGGCGATGTCGAGTTCGGCCAGCACCTTCAGGCGCGAGATGACGCGCTCGGCCAGTTCGATGCCGTTCACCGAGGTGGCGTGGTCGAGCACGCCGTCGACGCGGTATTTGACGGCCAGGCCGGCCGCCGTGCTCTCCAGATGGATGTCCGAGGCGCCCGCCTTGAGGGCGTCGTACAGCGTCGAGTTGACCAGCTTGACGGCCGGACTGCCGGCCTCCGACACCGAGGCGAAGGACAACACGGCGGCGCTGCGGCCGTCGCGGCGGCCGTCGGCGGCGCCCGGCGCCAGCGTGTCGACGGCGCGCGCCGACTCCTCCTGCTTGGACAGATAGGCGCCGATGTCGGCCTGCAGCGCCAGGCGGATCTGCAGCGGCGCGCGCGCCGCGCAGCGGGCGCGCGCGCCCAACCAGGTTTGCAGGTCGAGGTCGAAGGGATCGGCCACCACGCCGACCAGCCGGCCGTCGCCGCCGCGCAGCAGCACGCTGTGGCGCGCCAGCGCCTGCGCCAGCGGCAGCAGGTCGAAGGCCGGCGCGAAGGCCAGCATGTCGGCCGTCTCCAGCACGGCCAGGCCGAAGGGTTGCGCCAGCGCGCGCACCAGCAGGCGCGGCTCGACGCCGTTCAGCGCGTGCAGCTCCTCGACCAGGGCGCGCTTGGATTGCCCGCTCAGGGCGCGCGCGCGCTGCAGCAGCGCCGGGTCGATGGCGAGCGGCTGCGTCACGAGATGTCTCCGGCCAGGTCGAAAATCGGCATGTACAACAGCACCACGATGGCGCCCACCACCAGGCCGATGGCGGCCATCAGCAGCGGCTCGAAGGTGCGCGTGAAGCGCTCGATCCAGCGGCTGATCTCGCCGTCGTAGAAAGCCGCCGACTGGCTCAGCATCGGCCCCATGTCGCCGGTGCGCTCGCCCACGCGCAGCATGCGCAGCGAGATCGGCGTCGTCAGGCCGTTGGCCTCGAAGGCGGTCGACAGCGGCAGGCCCGCCTCGACGCCGGCGCGGGCCGCCTGCAGCGCGCGCTGCAGCGGCGCCGAGACCATGCCCTGCACGGTGCCGATGGCCTGGACGATGGTGATGCCGCCCTCGGCCAGCATACCCAGCGTCAGGTAGAGGCGCGACAATTCATAGATGCGGGCGCGCGCGCCGATGCCGGGCAGGCGCGCCAGCAGGCGCGCGGCGCCGCCGTCGGCCAGCAGGCGCCGCCCGCCCCAGACGAGCAGGCCGAGCAGCGCGGCCAGGCCGCCCAGCAGCGGCGCCGTGTGGGCGCCGGCGAACTGGCCCCAGCCCAGCAGCATCTGCGACATCCACGGCAGATTGCGTCCGGCGCCCTGGTAGACCTCGGCGAAGCGCGGCACCACATAGGTGATCAGGAAGGCGCTCACGCCGCCGCCCACCAGCAGCAAGATGCAGGGATAGATGGCGGCGCTGACGATCTTGGCGCGCACCAGGTCGATGCGCTGCTGGTAGTCGATGAAGCGGGCCAGCGCGCGCGGCAGGTCGCTGGTGCCCTCGGCGGCCTTGACGATGCCGATGTACAGGGGCGGGAACAAGTCGGCCTGCTCGGCCAGCACGGCCGAGAAGCGCTTGCCCTCGCGCAGGCCGCCGAGCAGGGCCTCGAGGGCGGCGCGGGTGGCGCCGCCGGCCTCTTTTTCCAGCAGCGCCTCGAGCGCCTCGACGATGCCCAGGCCGGCCGTCAGCAGGGCCAGCAACTCCTGGCTGAACAACACCAGCGGCAGGGCCTTGGCGGGACGCCGGCCGGGCGCGCCGAAGGCCGCGCCGCGCAGCGGCCGCACGGCGCTGACGAACAGGCCGCGCGCCTCGGCCTGGCGGCGCGCGTCGGCGCCGTCGCGGGCCTCGATGGTCAGCGTGGCCACGCCCTGCCCGGGCGCCACGGCGCGCACTTCAAAACGCATCCTTACTGCGCGCTGATGTCGGCGTCTTCGCCGCTGCCGCCCGGCTGGCCATCCTTGCCGGTCGAAATGATCTCGTATTCGCCCTTGCTGCCCGGCGAACGGTATTGGTAGGGGTGGCCCCAGGGATCCTGCGGCACGGCTTTTTTCAGGTAGGGACCGTTCCATTTGGCGCCGGCGGCGGCCGGCGCCACCAGCAGCGCGCCCAGGCCCTCGTCGGTGTTCGGATAGCGCCCCACGTCGAGGCGGTAGGTGTCGAGCGACTTCTCGAAGGAGGCGATCTGCGCCCTGGCGACGGTCACTTCCGACTTGCCCAATTGGGCGAAATACTTCGGCCCGACATAGGCCGCCAGCAAACCGATGATGACGATGACGACGAGTAGCTCGAGCAAGGTAAAGCCGCCTTCGCCACCGCGCGCGCCACGACCACGTTTCTGTGCTGCATACATCCGCTCGACTCCTTGATTCACCGCGTGGAAACGTTTCCCCGCGCCGTAGCGGGGGGCTCGCGACAGCGGAAAAACTTGCTTTTGGGCTGCAAGCCTAACACGCCGATTGTGGTTTCGACAATCTTTTATTGCGCCACGGTAAGGGGCGTCGCGCGGCGCGCACAATGTCATCAAAGCGTAATATATTTTCAACGTTTCCATTTGTAACTATCGGTCGATGCCCCATAGCTGAATGACGAATTTTGTTCGCCGATGTTTTGTAACTGGCAAATATTTCACGAACAAATCTGTCGCAAAAAAATTATCGCTTTTGCTATAGTCAGCGCACCCAGATTGTTGTCCGGGTATCAAGGCAGCGCATGATCAAACGCAAAACATATTGCATAACCACCATAACAAGGGAAGACCACATGAATCGCACCGCGCAGTTTTTTGAGCAGCATACCCGCCGTCCCCTTCTCCGCGCCACCATCGCCGCCGCCCTGCTGGCCGGCGCCGCCGCGCCGGCCGCCCGCGCCGACGTCATCGACTTCGAAGGCCTCGCGAACACCACGCTGGGCCACGATGAGTCCTTCCGCCAAGGCAATTTCATCTTCAACGGCGTGAGCGTCGATCCGCTGGCGCGCCCCGGCGACATGGTCGGCACGGTGGTCGACGGCGGCGACGCCGGCCTGTGCGTCAACCTGGCTTGTCCCGGCAACAACACCAGCAACTATTTCGCCGGCCTCAACGACGGCGTGCTGGTGCTGAGCGCCGCGAACGGCGCGAACCAAGTGCGCGTGGCCGGCTTCGACGCCAGCTTCATCGGTTCCGTGGCCGGCGTCGCCTACCCTTCCCTGGCCGGCTTCCTGCGCGTGCAGGGCTTCAGCGCCGGCGGCGGGTCCATGTATGAGGATTACCTGTTCCCGGGCGGCGCCAACGGCTTTTCCTTCCAGCACTTCACGGCCAGCGCCAAGTTCGCCAGCCAGCAATTCTCCGAAGTCGCCTTCTTCGCCTTCAGCTGCGGCAACGACGGCAATTGCAGCGCCTTTACGGATGGCAAGGGCCAGTTCGCGCTGGACAATGTGATCGCCTCGGTGCCGGAGCCGTCGAGCTATCTGATGATGTTGCTCGGCCTGGCCGGCATTGGCGCCTTCGCCCGCCGCCGCCGCGCCTAAGCCCTCCCACCGACTCCAGGAATCCCCATGCTCAAACTACACCCGATCTCCCTCGCCGTCCTGGCCCTGTTCACCAGCCTGGCCGCGCACGCCGACGACATCCGCCGCCCCTACATCGTGCAACTGGCCGACCAGCCGGTGGCCTCCTACAGCGGCGGCGTGACCGGCCTGAACGCCACCCAGCCGGCCAAGGGCAAGCGCCTCGACCTGGCCAGCGACGACGTGCAGCGCTACGCGGGCTATCTTGACGGCAAGCGCGCCGAAGTCCAGGCCATCATCGCCCAAGCGCCCGTGCAATACCAGTACAGCGTCGTGCTGAACGGCTTCGCGGCCCTGCTGACGGACGCCGAAGTGCGCCAGCTGAAGGCCAGCGGCGCCGTCGCCAGCATCGCCGCCGACGCGGCCAACCACCTCGACACCAACTACACCCCGACCTTCCTCGGCCTCGACCAGCCGAACGGCCTGTGGAGCCAGCTGGGCGGCGCGACGGGCGCCGGCGAGGACATCATCATCGGCATCGTCGACGGCGGCGTCTGGCCGGAGAATCCATCCTACGCCGACCGCGTCGACGCCGGCGGCGCGCCGAGCTTCGCCGCCGACGCCACCCTGGCCTACGGCCCGGCGCCGGCGCGCTGGCAGGGCACTTGCCAGACCGGCGAGGGCTTCAGCCAGAACCACTGCAACAATAAACTGATCGGCGCGCAGTTCTTCAACGCCACCCGCCTGACCGACACCGCGCGCGTGCCGCACTGGTCCGAATTCGTCTCGCCGCGCGACTCGATCGGCAGCTTCAACGGCCAGGGCGGCCACGGCACCCACACCTCCAGCACGGCCGGCGGCAACCGCGGCGTGCAGGCCAGCATCGACGGCAACCCGCTCGGCGCCGTCTCCGGCATGGCGCCGCGCGCCCGCCTGGCCGTCTACAAGACCTGCTGGTCCTACAACGACGCCAGCGACCCGACCGGCGCCAAAAACACCTGCTACGGCAGCGACAGCGTGGCGGCGATCGAGAAGGCCGTCAAGGACGGCGTCAACGTCATCAACTATTCGATCAGCGGCGGCACCAACGTCGGCGACCCGGTCGAGCAAGCCTTCCTGCACGCGGCCAACGCCGGCGTCTTCGTCGCCGCCTCGGGCGGCAACGCCGGCCCGGCCAACAGCGTCGCCCACATCAGCCCCTGGCTGACCACGGTGGCCGCCTCGACCCACGACCGCACCGGCCAAGGCAGCGTCACGCTGGCCAACGGCCGGCGCTACACGGGCGCCTCGATGACCGGCCGGGCCGCCGCCGACAGCCCGCTGATCCGCGCCGAGGACGCCGGCCTGGCCGGCGCCGACGCCGGCAAGCTGGCGCTGTGCTTCAGCGCCACCGGCAACGGCGGCGTGGCCCTGCTCGATCCGGCCAAGGTGAGCGGCAAGATCGTCACCTGCACCCGCGGCAGCAACGCCCGCACCGACAAGGGCCAGGCGGTGAAGGACGCCGGCGGCGCCGGCATGGTCCTGGTCGACAACGGCGCCGGCCTGGAGGCGGACGCCCATGTGCTGCCGGCCGTCCACGTCAGCAAGGAGGACGGCGCGCTGATCCGCGCCTACGCGCAAACGGCCGGCGCCGCCGGCAGCATCGCCAAGTTCGCCCCCGTCAAGGGCGCCGTGCTGGCGCCGGTGGTGGCCGACTTCTCCTCGCGCGGGCCGAACCGCTACGACCCGAACACCCTCAAACCGGACGTCGCGGCGCCCGGCGTGGCCATCCTGGCCGGCCTGACGCCGCCGCTGAGCCGCGAGCAGCAGGCCGAGGTGATCAACGGCACGCTGGTGCCGGCGCCGTTCTGGGGTCTCTACCAGGGCACCTCGATGGCCAGCCCGCACGTGGCCGGCCTGGCCGCCCTGCTGCGCCAGTTGCATCCCGACTGGAGCCCGGCCGCCATCAAGTCAGCCCTGATGACCACCGGCAGCACCACCTACGCCGACGCGCAGAGCGGCGACCTGCGCGGCACCCTGTCCTTCGGCCAGGGCGCCGGCCACGTCACGCCGAACCGCGCCGCCGATCCCGGCCTGGTGTACGACATCGCCAAGGCCGACTACAAGAAATACATGTGCGGCCTGGGCCTGACGGCGGAATGCGCCGCCGGCAGCATGGCCGCCTACAATCTGAATCTGCCCTCGATCACGGTGTCGAACGTGCTGGGCGCGCAAAAGATCAGCCGCCAGGTCACCAACGTCGGCGGCGCCGCCGCCACCTACACGGCGACGGCCTCGATCAGCGGCTACAGCGTCAGCGTCGAACCAGCGAGCCTGACGCTGGAAGCCGGTGAGACGAAATCCTTCGAGCTCACCCTGACCCGCGGCAACGCCGCAGCCAACGTCTGGCAATACGGCGCCCTGGTGTGGAGCGACGGCGTGCATACCGTGCGCAGCCCCATCACGGCCCGTTCCGGCCGCTCGGTGATCGCGCCGGAACTGGTGCGCGCCGAGAAAGCCAGCGGTTCGCGCCTGTTGACGCTGAACACAGGCTTCACCGGCCGGCTGGCCGCGACGACGGGCGGTCTGAAGGCCGTCACGCGCAGCGCCCTGAACGTGGCGCAGGCCGTGCCCGAGACGGTGAACACCGCGGCGAACGCCACGGCGGCCTGCAAGGCCGGCATCAGCGGGGTGCGCGTCGTGTCCATGGCGGTGCCCGCCAACACCATCGCGGCGCGCTTCGAAACCTTCGACCGCGACACCGAGGGCGGCCAGGGCCATGACCTCGACCTGCTGGTGCTCGACGGCGCCGGCGCGCTGGTCGGCGCCAGCCAGCGCGACGGCTCCAACGAGTCCGTCCTGCTGGCCAGCCCGGCCGGCGGCACCTACAAGGTGTGCGTCATCGGCTATGCCGCCGCGAACGGCGTCTCGACCGACTTCACGCTCTCGAGCGTGATCGTCGGCAAGGGCGACGCGGGCGGCAATCTGAAGGTGTCCCTGCCGAGCAAGGTGTACGCGGCGTCCAGCACCACCGCCGTGCTGAGCTGGTCCGGCCTGGCGGCCGAGCAGCGCTACCTGGGCGGCGTGCAATTCGTCGATCCGAGCGGCGCGCTGGCGGCCACCACCGTCATCTCCGTCGAGACCGACAATCCGCTGCCGCTGGCCGACATGCCGACGCGCGCGCCGAAGCGCGATTCGCGGCTGTAAGATGGCAAAAGGGCCGCTCCCACGGGAGCGGCCCTTGCACACCAGGCCGCGCGCTGAACAGCCCGCGGCTTTTTTTTGCGTCCGCCCCTTCATCCGCGCCGACGCTTTTTTGCGCCCACCTCAGTCGGCGCGCGCCGCGCCGGGCGCGCCCAGGACGCACACGCCGAGCCGGCACTGCGCGCCCGGATCCACGACCAGGCGGCAATCGGAGGCCTCCTGCGCGCGCGCGTTCTCGGCCTCGCGTTCGGCCCGGTAGCGCGCGGCCAGCGCGCGCAGGGCCGGCTCCTGCGTGGCGGCGGCGGACCAGGCCAGATAGGCGTCCGGACCGCCGCAGGCTTTGACGCCCAGCGCCAGCGTGCGGCACTGCGTCGACTCGCTGCACGCCGCCGCGCCGACCAGCGCGCGGATACGCTCCAGGGTGGCGGCCGGCGTTTCCGGCGGCGCGGGCGTGCCGGCGCCGCAGGCGGAGCAGCCCAACAGGAGGAACAAGGCGTAACGGTGCATGGCAATGGCGGCGCGACGCGCCGGAGATGGGGATCGGGCCATGATGACCCGGCGCCGCGGCGCCGTCAAGCGCGCGGCGACCGCGCGGCCGCGCTGTCGGCGGCCGGCGGCGCGCGGGCTTATTTTTCCAGCGAGATGGAAACGTCGTAGCCGTGCGACTTCAGCAGGGCGTGGCGGCGCGCCTTGTCCAGATCATGCGCGACCATTTCGCGCACCATCTCGGCGAAGGTGGTCTGCGGCACCCAGCCCAGCTTGACGCGGGCCTTGGTCGGGTCGCCCAGCAGGGTTTCCACTTCGGTCGGGCGGAAGTACTTGGGGTCGACCGCAACGATGACCTGGCCGACCTTGGCGCCGCTGGCCTTGTCGCCGGTAATGGCGGAGATCACGCCGCGCTCTTCGACGCCGGTGCCTTCCCAGGCGATTTCGATGCCCAGTTCCTGCGCCGCCACTTCGACGAACTGGCGCACCGAGAACTGCACGCCGGTGGCGATGACGAAGTCTTCCGGATGATCCTGTTGCAGCATCAGCCATTGCATTTCGACGTAGTCGCGCGCGTGGCCCCAGTCGCGCAGCGCGTCCATATTACCGAGGTAAAGGTTCTGCTCCAGGCCCTGCGCAATGTTGGCCAGCGCGCGGGTGATCTTGCGGGTGACGAAGGTTTCGCCACGGCGCGGCGACTCGTGGTTGAACAGGATGCCGTTGCAGGCGTACATGCCGTAGGCTTCGCGGTAGTTGACCGTGATCCAATAGGCGTACATCTTGGCGACGGCGTACGGGCTGCGCGGGTAGAACGGCGTGCTTTCGCGCTGCGGCGTTTCCTGCACCAGGCCGTACAGCTCCGAGGTCGACGCTTGATAGAAGCGGGTCTTCTTTTCCAGGCCGAGGAAACGGATCGCCTCGAGCAGGCGCAGCGTGCCGATGCCGTCGACGTCGGCGGTGTATTCGGGCGACTCGAAGGAGACGGCCACGTGGCTCATCGCGCCGAGGTTGTAGACCTCATCGGGCTGCACCTGCTGCAGGATGCGGGTCAGGTTGGAGGTGTCGCTGAGGTCGCCGTAATGGAGGAAGAAATTTGGATTCGGGGTGTGCGGATCCTGGTAGATGTGGTCGATGCGGTCGGTGTTGAACAGCGAAGCGCGGCGCTTGATGCCATGCACCTCGTAGCCCTTCGCCAACAAAAACTCGGCCAGGTAGGAACCATCTTGTCCGGTGACACCGGTGATTAACGCTTTTTTCATGGGAATTTCTTATATTGTCGCAGTTGATGTTGGAGGGGTGGACGCTACTGCCCGTACGATATGGCTTCCGGGCCGCGAGCGCAAGCGCGTCGGGCCGGATTAAAATTTCCGCACGGGAAAACATCCCATTTTCACGCAGAATATTAACATATCGTCACTTACACGCCAACACTGCAGCGCGCGCGCCGCCACCGGCCTGGACGGGCCCGGCGGCGGCGGCGCGCGCCCCGCTCAGCCGGCGCGGACGGCGCCCGGCTGGCGTCGGCGCGCGCGCCAGCCCAACAGGCCCAGGCCGGCCGACAACATCAGCCACTCGCCCGCCTCGGGCACCGCCGAGATGCTGGCGAAATCGCTGTAGCCGGCGCCGCTGACGCTGCCCGGGCCGACGCCCGGCGAGGGCATCAGTTCGAACTGCACCACGTTGCCGCCCGGATTGCCCAGATAGTTGCCGCCGCCGGCGTCGAGCAGGCCGACGCCGAAGGTGGTGCCGGTGGTGCCCGGGGTGGACAGGAAGGCGCCGCCGAACTGGATGTCGAAGCTAAACTTGCCGCCCAGCGTGACCGAGTGGAACAGGTCATTGTAAAAAGCGCCGGTGCCGAAGCGCAGGCTGCCCGGCAAGGCGCCGCTGACGTCGCCCTCCTGCGTGACGAGCTGGCCGAAGGCGCCGCTGAAGTGGCTCAGCGTGGCGCTGGCGGCCGGCGCGCCGGCGTTGCCGGCGATGAAGGCGAAGTCGAGGAAGCCGGCGCCGCTGAAGCGGCTGGTGTCGATTTCGACATGGTAGTTGGATGCCGGCGCGGCGGCCGCGACGGCGGCGGCGCCGGCCATCAGCAGGGCCAGGGTGAGGCGGCGCGCGCCGCGTTGCAGTGTCAGTGTCAGTGAGAACATGGTCGTGTTTCCTTAAAAGTTGCCGGTGTAGATTTTGGTGGAATAGGCCAGCGGGAGCTTGGCCGGATTGCTGAAGATCACGCCGACGGTGGCCGTGGCGCCGGGCGCCAGGGTCGCCGCGTCCAGCGTCAGATACGGCGCGCCGGCGTGGTTGCCGCTGGCGTTGAGCAGGCCGGCGCCGGCCGGCAAGCCGGCGAACAGCAGTTGGAAGGGGCCGGCAAGCGGTACCGCGCCGCGGTTGGTGAGGGCGACCTTGCCGCTGTATTGCTGCGTGGCGCGGTTGTAGCTCAGGCCCGAGGCGGCGACGGCGAAGCTGGCCGTGCGCTCGACGACGTTCGCTTGCAGGTCCAGGCTGATGACGACGGGATCATGGTCCGAGGCGCGGTACGGCAGCGCGTTGTACAAGTCTTGCGGCTTGCCGTCGGTGTTGTAGTCGATCACGCTCGGCTCGTCGGCGTTGATATGCCATTCGGCCACGCCGGCCACCTGGCGGCTCAGCGACGCGCTGCTCAGGGCGTGGTCCAGATAACCGCTCTCGCCGTCGAAGACGTAGGAATACGGCGTGCCCGTCGGGCGCACGAAACGCTCCAGTTCATTGACGAAGCCGCGCGCCGTCAGCGCGTTGATCGGATCCTCGAAACCGTGCGAGTTCAAATCGCCGATGATCAACACGTCCGGGTCGCCGGCCGCCGCCACCACCTGCGGCACGAAGCCGCCCACCAGGCGCTGCGCCTGCTCGACGCGGCGCGCGTTCCAGCACGCCTGGCCGTCGCCCTGATCGGCGTCCGCGCCGCCGCCGGCCGGGCAACTGCCCTTCGACTTCAGGTGGTTAACGATCAGCGAGAATTTCTCGCCGTTGGCGGCCTGGAAGGTCTGCGCCATCGGCGGACGGTTGTTGACGGCGTCGGCGTCGCTGAGCGCGCCGCCGACCAGGCCCAGCTTGGCCGGCTTGTAGATCATCGCGACGCGGATCGCGTCGCTGCCGGTGGCGGCCGGCTTCGGCACATAGGCGTAGGACGGCGCGCCGATGGCCGCGTTGAGCTGCTCGACCAGATAGGCGACGGCCGTCTCGCCGTTGTTCTGGATCTCCATCAGGCCGACCACGTCGGCGTCGATGGCCTTCAGTTCGGCGACGATCTTGTCGCGCTGGCGCGTGAATTCGTTGAGGTTGTCGGCGCCGCGGCAATTCGCCTTCGTCGTCGTCGCGCCCAACGCGCAACCCTGGCCGGTCTGGCCGAAGACATTGCTGCCGTTGGTGAAGGTGGTGAAGAAATTGAGCACGTTGGCGCTGGCCACCTTGACGTTGCCGGGCGCGACGACGGGCGCCGGCGTGCGCGGATTGTCGCGCGAGAACTGCGGCGCCGCCGTCGGCTGCAGCTTGAAGGCCGCGCCGCCGCCGCCGATGGCGCCGAAGTCGAGCACCCCGGTCAGGTCGCCGACGCTGTCGCCGGCGCGCACCGTGCCGTCCTGGCCGATGTAGGGGATGACGGCGGGCGCCACGAACAGGCCGTCGTCGAGGACGAGCAGATTGGCCGCGTTGGCCGCCGCCAGCGCCAGCGCCTCGGGCGTGCCGGCGCGGTAGCGGTTGGTCGGCACCTCCAGGCGCCCTGAAGCCAGCGTCAACTCGCCGCGCGTGCCCAGGAAGCCGGTCTGCGCCACCGTCAGCGGGCGCGTGAAGCGCACCAGCATGCCCTCGTACTGCGCCAGCCTGTCGTTGGGCAAATCGATATTCGTCGGCGCCACGCTGTGGCCGCGGCTTTGCGTGACGATCGCGCTGACATCCTTGAACTCGGTGTAGGAGCGCCGCGCGCCGGCCGGCGTGTATTCGACCACCGTGCCGGTGACGCGCACCAGGTCACCGACGGCGGCGCCGTTGGCGGCCGCGCCGGTGTAGACGAAGATGCCGTCCGAGGTGGCCGGATCGCCGTCGCCGTCGGCGTCCTGCAGGAAGAAGCCGGTGCCGACCTTCAGCGTCAGCACGCCCTGGGTGGTTTGCACGCTGCCGGCGTAGGGGCTGGCGGCGCCGGCGCCCTGGATCTGTGGAATCGTATGCGTCAGGCCAGCCAGGGCCTGCACGCTGACATCGACGCCGCAACTGGTTTGCTGCGCCTGGTCGTTGCTGAAGACCACGACGACCGGATAGCTGCCAGCGGCGACGCCGGGCGCCACCGTCAGATTGACGCTGGCGCTGGCGCCGGCGCCGTCGGCGGCGCTGAAGCCGGCCAGGCCGATGCCGGCCACGGCGGGCGAACTGAGGCGCGCGGCGTTGACGACGCCGTCGGCGTCGACGGCCGACAGCGCGGCGGCGCCGCCCTTGCCGGTCACCAGCGCCAGGCTGGCCGGGCAGCTTGCGACGATGGGACGGACCTGCGGCGCGCCGCAGACGCGCCGCTCGGCGGCGCTGTTGCGCGGCGCCGGCGCGGCGGCCGCGAAATCGGCGCCGTTGTCGTCGCTGTCCCGGCAACCGCCATCGCCGCGCAGGATCGCCAGGGTGTTCGAGGGCGCCGGCGCCAGCGCTCCCTCGTAGCCGCTGGCGGTGCCGAAGCCGACCAGGTCGAGCACGGCCGGGCCGCTCGGATTCAGGCCGGACAACGCGCTCTTGCCGTTGCTCAGCAAGACCTTGCCGGTCGTGCCGGACATGGCGATGGCGCCGCTGGCGTCGGCCGCCGGCAAGTCCTGCGCGCCGCCGGCGCCCTTCGCCTCCTGCACCAGCAGATACTGGCCGGCTTGCAACACCACGTTCGGCAGCGGCGTCACGGTCCAGCTGGCGCCGCCCGCCGAAGCGTACTGAACGCTCCAGTTGGCGACGTTCACGGCGGCCGAGCCGCGGTTGAACACTTCGATGAAGTCGTTGCGATACAGCGCTCCGGCGTTGCCGCCGCCGCCATACACCTGGCTGATGACGACGTCGGAGGCGGCCAGCGCCGGAGCGCACAGGCCCGCCATCAGGGCGGCGATCACGGTGAGCCGGCTCGGCATATGCACGGGCTGGGCCGCGATCCTGGTAAAGCATGTTTTCATGAAAAGAAATCCCGATCTGTGTAGGAAAATGGCAAGGCGGCGCGCGCCATCCGACGCGCCAATAACAAAATAGCCTTGTTGTTATTTGCATATTAGGCGGCGTCGATGACGCCTTGATGACATGCGCCAGCCGGGCGCGGCGTGCGGCGTTCCGCCGGCGCGAAAAAAATACCCTCGGACGGCGGCGGGCGCCGCACGGTCGTGCTACATTACTGGTATTGTCATTTCATTTTAGAAATACAAAGTTCCAAAAGACAATTATATTGCGGCGCCGCAGCACTGTTTCCCGATGCGGAGATGTTGTTTTATCATTAAAAATTGCCCCAAAATAAGGCATCCGGATCCAATCGGTGCTACCATCGAAATGCATTTCGGCAACGCGCCAACCAAGCTTTTGGGTGCGCCGCCGCTCATGCGGGGAAACCGGAACGACGCGCGGCACATATAGAGAACGGCCATCATGAAAACCAAACAATGCCCCAGGAGCGGCCCGGCCATACTGGCCGCCACCTTGATGTTGATGAGCGCCCTGGCCCATGCGGACGGCGGCAATGGCGTGCACGCGACGGCGCCCAAGCCGGCGCATCAGGAAAAAAAGAGCTGCCTGCAAAACACCGCGACGGCGCGCGACAACGGCGCGGGCCGCACGACGGACTGGCGCGACGCGGCCGGCTCGACGCATCTGCTTAAGGTCCTGGGCAACAAAGAGGATGGCGATATCGACGGCGTGAGCGGCCCCTGCCGTCTGGTCGACGGCGATATCGGTGTCGACGAACACCTCAACGACGGTCTCGACGTCGCGCAATTGCTGGAGGAAATCGATTCCCTGATTGGACTCGACAAGGCCGCGCTGACGCAGGAAGAGGAAGATGAATTGGCAGCCCCAAAACGCCACCCGCTGGCGCCGAGACTGAGCGACAGTGGCCGCGCGCTGCGCGTCTATCGCCTGGCCGGCGCCGACAGCGAACCCGATGCGCTGTTTTACCGCCGCGCCCCGCGCGACTGGGACTACCCGGCCGCCACCCGTGGCGCCCAACTCAATCCGCGCGGCGCACTGTCGCAGCGCGACAATCGGGCTGGCGACGCACCCGTCCCCAATTTGGCCGCGGTACCCGAGCCGGCCAGCTACGCGACGCTCCTGGCGGGCATGACCCTGCTGGCGGCGCTGGGTTGGCGGCGCCGCGCCGCGGCGCGCCGGAAGTAAAAAAAAGCGCCAAGAGCGCTTTTTTTTCGTCAATTACTATCGTTCAACGATGGTAAGGCGCAGCCAGCGGCTCGCCGATGAAGACGCCCTGGGCCGGCCAGGCCACGCTGCGCCAGTAGGCCTCGAGCGCGCTGGCGCCGGACAGATAGTGCTGCAACAGCACCGTCGAATTGGGAAATTTCTGCCAGTAATTGCACGGCTCCGTCACCGTGCCGTAACTGGCCGTCGCCCCCGCCTCCAGCCAGCGCAGGCTACTCATCTGCCCATTGCTCAGCAAATCCCCCCCGGTCGAGGTCAGATGGTCGGCCAGCGCGCCCGGCAAAAAGCGCAGCGTTTCGAGCTTGGCCACGCGCGCCGTGCCGGTCTGGTACACCATGATGTCCCGCGCCCCATCGAGGCTGTCGGCGCTCAGATGCTTGATCGTCAACTTACGCTGCGGCACCTGGCCGGCGCGCGGGAAAAACGGCGCCCGGCTGTTGCGCGGCGTCTCGCTGGTGGTCAGGTAATAGGCGCTCGCCGTCGGCGTCCGGAAGCCGCTGGCGACGGCGCGGTCGATCAAGGCCTTCGCCTGCGTCACCGACTCGGTCGGCATCAGCATCGACAGCCGCATGCCGAAGTCCGCCTGCGGCCGCGCCGAGGAGGCGTTGAAATAGGCGCTGGGTTTACCCGGCCCGCAGAGCTTCAGGCATTGCTCGGCGTCGTAGCCCAGGGTGAACGCCGAGGTGATCGAATTGCACTCGACCGCATAGGGCGCCGTCCAGACCATCAGCACGGCCTGGATTTCCGGCCCCAACTGGGC
Organism: Janthinobacterium sp.; assembly: GCA_025356595.1. GTDB lineage: Bacteria > Pseudomonadota > Gammaproteobacteria > Burkholderiales > Burkholderiaceae_D > Janthinobacterium. Next base: position 17,321 of record JANXSQ010000087.1, read on the forward strand.
ATCGATCTGTGCCTTGAGTTGACGAAACTGCTCGACATCGAGCTTGTGCGGCCGGTCGGGAATGCGCACGTGAACCATGTTCTTGGCCGGAATGTCGCGCGCCTGGCGGTAGTATTCGCCGATCTCGACACTGTTCGGCTCGCTGTCATTGATGACCACGGCCAACTGGGCGGCCTGCAAGCCGGACGACGGGGATTGCGCGGCGGCGCTGCCGGGCAGCAGCAGGCCGAGCATGACAAGGAGTAAGGTGCGCAAATGTGCCTATCGATCTGGATGAAGGAAATCGGGAAACCAAAAAAAAGGAAACAACTTGCTTCCTTTTTTATTATAACGGTTTCGCGCGGCCCGCCATGGACATCGAGTAGGGAACGGAGTTACCCCCGTCGCCCTCTCACACCACCGTACGTGCGGTTCCGCATACGGCGGTTCATTTAACAAACTGGAAGCGCTGCTGAGTATCTAACAGCGAAACCAACCCAAGTGCATCGAAG
>JANXSQ010000102.1 GCA_025356595.1 Janthinobacterium sp.
GGCCGCCGCGGCGCCCGCCGCCGCGCCGCCGCTGCCGGCGCTGGTGATGCTGGACGCCACCGGCCCGGCCTGGCTGGACAGCCCGCGCATGCATTACCGCCTGCTGTACGCCGACGCCCAGCAGTCGCGCCCCTACGCCAACAACCGCTGGAACGGCACGCCGCTGCAACTGCTGGGCGCGCGCCTGAAATCGCGCGTCGCGCAGAGCGGCGTCAAGGTACTGTCGGGCACCGACGCGGCGGCCGCCGTGACGCTGCTGCGCGTCGAGGTGGAGGACTTCTCGCAGAACTTCGACAGCCTGAGCAGCAGCAGCGGCCAGGTGACGCTGCGCGCCTCGCTGTTCCGCAGCCACCGCCTGCTCGACCAGCGCAGCTTCAGCCGCAACACGGCCGCCGCCAGCGCCGACGCGCCGGGCGGCGCGAAGGCGCTGGCCGCCTCCACCGACGCCGTCGCCGCCGACCTGCTGGCCTGGCTGGCCACGCAGCCGCAGCCGAAAGAATGACCGAGCCCGTTCCCGTCCTCGCCACCACCGGCAGCCAGTCCTCGCCGGCGGCGCGCGCCGCGCTGCTGGCGTACTTCCTGCTGATCGTCTACGCCAGCTGGTTCCCCTTCACCGGCTGGCACAACAACGGCCTGTCGCCGCTGAGCTATCTGGAACACCTGGACATGCCGCGCTACTGGACCAAGTTCGACGTCGCCACCAACATCGTCGGCTACATGCCGCTGGGCGCGCTGCTGGTGTATTCGCTGTATCCGCGCTGCAAGGGCGTGCTCGCCGTGCTCATCGCCAGCCTGTGCGGCGTCCTCATCTCCGCCGCCATGGAGGCGGTGCAATCGTATCTGCCCAGCCGGGTGCCGTCGAATCTCGATTTCTTCACCAACGCGGGCGGCTGCTGCGCCGGCGCCATCATCGGCGCCCTGTCGGCGCGCAAGCTGCTCGACCACAGCCATCTGTACCGCCTGCGCCAGCGCTGGTTCGCCCAGCACGCCAGCCAGGGCCTGGTGCTGCTGGGCCTGTGGCCGCTGGCGCAGATCTATCCGCAGGGCTATCTGTTCGGCCTCGGCCAGTTGCTGCCCATCCTCTCGGAGTGGCTCTCGACCCTGCTCGAGATCGACATCGACCTGGCCGCCCAGTTGCGCCCGGACAGCGTGCTGACGGTGGAGCAGTACTGGCTGTCGGAAACCATCATCACCGCCTGCGGCATGACGGGCGCCGCCCTGACGCTGCTGTGCCTGCTGCGCCGCGGCGCGCCCAAGGCCGCGCTGACGCTGGCCCTGATCGCCGCCGCCATGCTCCTGAAAACGCTGGCCAGCGCGCTGCTGTTCGCGCCGGAGAACGCCTTCGTCTGGGTCACCCCGGGCGCCCAGGGCGGCTTCGTCATCGGCCTGATCATGCTCGGCGGCCTGGCCTTCGCGCCCCACGTCGCGCAGCGCCGCGTGGCGGCCGCCTGCTTGCTGCTGAGCCTGGTCATCGTCAACACCATCCCGGTCAACCCCTACTTCATCGCCACCCTGCAAAGCTGGGTGCAGGGCAAGTTCTTCAACTTCAACGGCGCGGCGCAATTCCTCTCGCTGTTGTGGCCGTTTTTCGCGCTGTGGTTCCTGTGGCTGCCTTCGCACAAGCTGAACCGGCCCTGAGGCGCCGCGCCGGCGCGCCCGGCGCGGCTCGGGCCGGCGGAATCGCGCCGCCCTCCCCCACCGCCCCGGCGCGGACGCGGTATCATTACGCACCACCGAAACAGCAAGAGGCCCCCCATGAGCGACACCCCCTATTTTGAACGGCACGTCTTCTTCTGCCTGAACAAGCGCGACGACGGCCGCAACAGCTGCGGCGACCACGGCGCCGAGGCGGCGCAAAAGCACGCCAAGAAGCGCTGCAAGGAACTCAACATCAACGGCCAGGGCAAGGTCCGCATCAACCAGGCCGGTTGCATGGACCGTTGCGAAGAGGGCCCCGTCATGGTGATCTATCCGGAAGGCACCTGGTACACCTATGTCGACAGCAGCGACATCGACGAGATCGTCGACACCCACCTGGTCGGCGGCAAAATCGTCGAACGCCTGAAAATCTGACGCCGCCCCGACATGAACAAACACTCTGAAAAATTCACCCTGGCCGGCCACGCCGGCAGCATGGAGGGCCTGCTCGACTTCCCGGCCGACGCGCCGCGCGGCATCGCCCTGGTGGCCCATCCGCATCCCCTGTACGGCGGCACGATGGACAACAAGGTCGCGCAGACCCTGGCGCGCACCTTCGTCGCCCTCGGCTACGTGGCCGCGCGCATCAATTTCCGCGGCGTGGGCGCCTCCGAGGGCGTGCACGACCACGGCCTGGGCGAAACCGATGACATGCTGCTGCTGTTGCGGCACATGCAAAGCATGTATCCGGGCCTGCCGGTGGCGCTGGGCGGCTTTTCCTTCGGCACCTTCGTGCAGGCGCAACTGCAGCAGCGCCTGAGCGCCGCCGGCGCGCCGGCCCAGCGCCTGGTGCTGATCGGCAGCGCGGCCGGCAAATGGGCCATGCCCGACATCCCCGCCGACTCGATCCTCATCCACGGCGAGCTCGACGACACCATCCCCCTGAAGGATGTCTTCGACTGGACCCGGCCGCAGGATATCCCCGTGATCGTCATTCCCGGCGCCGACCATTTTTTCCACCGCAAGCTGCAGCACATCAAGAGCCTGGTGGTCCAATTGTGGCAAAGGGACGGCGCCGCGGTCGATTAAAGCTCTATAATTGACCCCGTTTCCCCACTCGGCCATGCCCAAGCTTGCCCCGCAGCAGCATGGCCCTCAGCACCCATTTATTTTTCGATACCGGCTCCCATGAAAAAATTCTTAGCGGCACTGGCCTCCAGTGTGTTGTTCCTATCCGCCGCCTGCGCGCAGAGCCTGCCGGCGCCGACCATCGCGGCCAAGTCCTGGATCCTGCTCGACGCCACCAGCGGCCAGATCATCGCCTCGCAAGATCCCAACGCGCGCGTCGAACCGGCCTCGCTGACCAAGATCATGACGGCCTACCTGACCTTCTCCGCCCTGCGCGAAAAGAAGCTCGACATCAATCAAATGATCAACGTCTCGGTGCACGCCTGGAAGGTCGACGCCAGCAGCTCGAAGATGTTCATCGATCCGGCCACGCCGGTGAAGATCAACGACCTGCTGTACGGCTTGATGGTGCAGTCCGGTAACGACGCCGCCGTCGCCCTGGCCGAAGCCGTGGCCGGCGACGAAGCGACCTTCGTCACTCTGATGAACCGCGAAGCGGCCCGCATGGGCTTGAAATCGACCCACTTCGGCAATCCGCACGGCCTGCCCAGCCCGGAAAACTATTCCACGGCGCAAGACCTGTCGGTGCTGGCCGCGCGCGTCATCGCCGACTATCCCGAGTTCTACAAGATCGATTCGGTGAAAAGCTTCACCTACAACAAGATCACCCAACCGAACCGCAACCGCCTGCTGTGGCTCGACCCGACCGTCGACGGCATGAAGACCGGCCACACGGAAGCGGCCGGCTTCTGCATGATCGCCTCGGCGCGCCGTCCCGGCGGCGCCGGCGAGCGCCGCCTGATCTCGGTCGTGCTGGGCACCTCCTCAGACCAGGCGCGCACGCAGGAAAGCCAGAAGCTGCTGAACTGGGGCTTCCAGAACTTCGACACGGTCAAGCTTTACAGCAAGGGCCAGTCCATCGCCACGCCGGAAATCTGGAAAGGCTCCAAGGGCACGGTCAAGATCGGCTTCGCCAACGACGTGCTGGTGACGGTGCCCAAGGGCGTCGCCGGGAAAATGAAGCCCCTGCTCGAGCGCAAGGACCCGCTGGTCGCGCCGCTGGCCGAGAACAGCCGCGTCGGCTCGCTGAAAATGATGGTCGACGGCAAGGCGCTGCTGGAATTGCCGGTCGTCGCGCTGGAAGCGATCCCGCAGGCGACCATCTTCGGCCGCGCCTGGGATTCGATGCGCCTGTGGTTGAAATAACAGTCCGCACATGATCGGAGGAGCCCGCCCAGCGCGGGCTTTTTTGCGTCCGCGCCGCGCCGCCGTGCGGACCACGGCGCGCTGCGCTACTATGGCTGCTTTGCGATCGGAAAGTACGCCATGACCCACGCCCAGCCCGCCGACCTGTCTTGCCCACGCAGCCAAACCAGCAGCGACGGGCCGCAACTGTCGCGCATCGTCGCCGGCATGTGGCGCATCAACGAATGGAATATGTCGGCGCAACAGCGCCTGGCCTTCATCGAGCAATGCCTGGAGATGGGCGTGAGCAGCTTCGACCACGCCGACATCTATGGCGACTACGGCGCCGAGACGCTGTTCGGCGAGGCGCTGGCGCTGCGCCCGGAGCTGCGCGCGCGCATGCAACTGGTCAGCAAATGCGGCATCAAGCTAGTCTCGGCGCGCCGTCCGGCGCACGCCCTGCAGCACTACGACACCGGCGCCGCCCACATCATCGCCTCGGCCGAGGAGTCGCTGCGCCAGTTGCGCACCGAACACCTGGACCTGCTGCTGATCCACCGCCCCGACCCGCTGATGGACTTCGACGAGATCGCGCGCGCCTTCACGCAATTGCGCCGGGACGGCAAGGTGCTGCATTTCGGCGTCTCCAACTTCAGCCGCCACCAGTTCGAATGCCTGCACCGGCGCTTCCCGCTGGCCACCAACCAGGTGGAATTCTCGCCGCTGCACGTGGCGCCGCTGTTCGACGAGACCTTCGACGGCCTACAGGACCTGGGCGTGGCGCCGATGATCTGGTCGCCGCTGGCCGGCGGGCGCCTGTTCAACGGCGCGGAGGCGCAGGGCGAATGCCTGCGCACGGTCATCAAGGAAATCGCCGACCGCCTGCAGCGGCCCTTCGCCAGCGTCGTCTTCGCCTGGATCATGCAACTGCCGTGCCGGCCGCTGCCGCTGACCGGCAGCGGCCGCGTCGAGGCCATCGCGGTGGCCGTCGAGGCCACCCGCTTCACGCTCGGCCGCGCGGACTGGTTCGCCATCCTGCGCGCCGCGCGCGACCACGAGGTGGCCTGAGCCGCGCACTGAGGATCAGGCCTCGTCGTCGGGATACACGATGGGCGGCGCGATGCCGCGCCAGCCCAGGTGCCAGGCCAGGTTCAGCGCCAGGGTGCCGAGCACGTAGACGGCGAAGAAGTAGGCGAAGAAACTGGTCTTCAACCACGCCAGCATGCCGATGCTGAGCAAGAGCACGAGCAGCGCGGCGACGCTCTTCTTTTGCTTCGAGCTGGGGAAGCGCAGCGTCGACACCATCAGGCTGCCCATGCCGAACAACAGCGCCACCAGAAAATAGCCCTGCGTGGTCGACGTCAGCGGCGCCGGCCAGGCGACGACGACGGCGGCCACGCAGGCCGCGCCGGCGGTGATCGGTATGCCGACGAAGTAGCGCGGGTCGGTGCGTCCGACGTTGACGTTGAAGCGCGCCAGGCGCATCGCGCCGCAGGCGACGAAGAAGAAACTGGCCATGCCACCCAGGCGCAGCAGGTGCGGCTCGTGCGCCCCCATCAGCACGAAACCGTAGCAATACAGCAGCACCGCCGGCGCGCAGCCGAAATTCATCACGTCGGCGATCGAGTCGAGCTGCATGCCGAAGTCCGAGCTGGTGCCGGTGGCGCGGGCGACGAAGCCGTCCAGCGCGTCGAACACCCCGGCCAGCACCAGCAGCGCGGCGGCCAGCCGGTAGTCGTCGGCGTTGCCGCTGGCGGCGTTGTCGACCGAGATGACGATGCTGGCGAAGCCACAGGCGATCGACAGCAGGGTGACCATACTGGGCAGGGCATACTTGGCGCGCTGCAGGCGCGACTGGCGGGGCATATTCAAATTGTCAGCAATCAAAAAACAGGGGATAAGCGCGCTAAACGGCGCGCGTTCAAGGTAATCTTGCGTATTCTACCCTGCCAGGCGATGCGCGCCGCGCGGCTGATCAGAGAGCAAATGTTGCCTAGCAGATTCCTTGATCTGAGGAAATAGCTTAAAATTGCAGTTCCCACCCGCCTGAACGGCCAAGCGCGGCATATACGATGTTTATTTCCCGGAGCAATCAAATGGCATTATCGCAGCGTTGTAAATTATTAATTTCGGCGTTGCTGATGACGGGCCTGCTCAGCGCCTGCGGCGGCGGTGGCGGCGGCACCGCGGATAGCGGGAGCAACGTCAACACGGCGGTGCTCCTGAACACGACGGCGGATCAGGGCTTCAACTGGATCAACACGCGCCGCCAACAAATCGGCATTCCCACACCGCTCAAGCGCGATACGGTGATCGACAAGGCGGCGCAGAACCATTCTATATATCAAGTAAGCAACAACATCATCACCCATGATGAAACCAGCGGATTGACCGGATTCACTGGCGTGGACCAACTTGCCCGCCTGAAGGCGGTCGGCTATACCGTTGCGGCACCCTATCTCTTCGGTGAAGTGATCGCGCGCGCGCCCAATTCGGACGGCGCCTTTCTGGCGGAGGAGCTGATCGCCGCGATCTACCATCGCTTCCTGATCTTCGAACCCTTGTTCAAGGACGCCGGCTCGGGTGCCGCCATCTCGCGCAGTGGCGATGTGTATTTCACCACCAACTTCGCCGCCAACAAAGGTTACGGCGTAGGCATCGGCAATGGGAAAATTGTTAATTATCCGTATGACGGCCAAAGCGGCGTCCCGACCAGTTTTCTCAGCGACAGCGAGGAACCCGATCCTGTGCCAGACAGAAATGAAGTGGGTTACCCGATCAGCGTGCACTCCGACGCCACTGGCACGCTGACCGTGAACAACTTCACCGTGCGCCTGCGCGGCGCCGGCAGTGATTTGCCGGTGCGTCTGCTGACGGCCGACACCGATCCGAATACACAAAAGGTCGGGCCCACCGCCGCCGCCATCATCCCGCTCGCCCCCCTGCTGTCCGGGCAAACTTACGATGTCGCCTTCAGCGGAGTTGCCAACAGCATCGCCGTCACGCGCAACTGGTTCTTCAGCACCAAATAAGTGTCGCCAGCCGGCATGCCCCCGCGACAGTCGCGGGGGCATGCCTGATTTGCGTCGCACCGCCGCGTTTTAGCGTGGTTTTTTTCGCTAACTCTGCTATCGTAATGCCTTCACGCATCCAGTCGAGCACGCATGATGAAACCATCAGCCCCACCGACCAATGACGGCGCCGCCGCGACGCTGCCGCCCGCGCGGGCCATCCTCGACATCTCGGACGGCCTCGACCGCATCATGGGCGACCGCGTGCTCTACTGCAAACTCTTGCGGCGCTTCCAGCACGACCATCACAGCACGCCCTACCAGATCCGCCAAGCCCTCGAGGCCGGCCAGTACGCGGCCGCGCGCCTGAGGGCGCACACCCTCAAGGGCGCCGCCGGCATGATAGGCGCGGCCGCGATGTACGACCTGGCGACGGGACTGGAGGCGGCGCTGCGGGCCCAGGCCAGCGCGCCCGACCTGCCGCTGGAACAGGCCGAACTGGCCCTGCGCCAGTTGCTCCACGCCATAGCCGACGCGCTGCCGGCCAGCCTGGAAACCCACGCGCCGCTGCCCACCGCCGTGTCCGATCCGGACGATCCGGCCACGCTGATCCTGCTGGCGCGCCTGGCCGGCCTGCTGCGCGACGGCGACGGCGCCGCCATCGACGTGCTGGAGAGTTCGGCCGCGACGCTGGCGGCCAGTCTGGGAGTCGGCGTGTATCAGGAAGTGGCGGCGGCGGCCCACGAATTCGACTTCGACAGCGCCTGGCACGCCCTGACGCGGCGGCGCTGAGGCCGGCGCCGCGCGGCGCCCGGTTCAACGGCTGTACGCGGATTCCTCATCGAAGGCGGCCGCGCAGGGCTTGCCGCAAAAGCGGCGCACGCTGTCCAGCGGCTTTTCACAATACCAACAGGAACCCTTGGCCGGCAGCGCCTGCCGCAGCGGCGCCGGCGGACTCGGCGACGGCGCCGCTGCGCCATCCTCGGCGGAGATGTTTTCCGGTTTCGTTTCCATGCTTCCCCTCCCTGCCAGCCCATCACGCCCCATAGGAAGATTACTTCAGTGGAATTTCAGGGCGATGACAATTCTCAAGGGCGGGCGGCAGCCGGCGCAGCGGCCGCGCGCCGGAATCCGTCCCGAGGTCCGATCCAGGCCCGGCGCCCTCCGCGGCTCGAGCGGCGTCGGGTTAGTGGGCGCCCACTAACCGATTCTCGCCGGCGCGGCTTGGGTGCTGCGGCAAAGGGAGCGTGCGGCGTGACGGGACGGCGAGGCACGTCCCGCGCCTTCCGCAAACAGCCTTACTTGCCGATGCAGAAGCGGCTGAAAATAACGCCCAGCAAATCGTCCGAAGAGAACGCGCCGGTGATGCTCGACAACTGCACCTGCGCCAGGCGCAGCTCCTCGGCGAACAGGTCCAGCGACTGGTCGCTCTGCGCCGCGTGCTCGGCGGCGATGTCGAGGTGCTTGCCGGCCGATTTCAGCGCGATCAGGTGGCGCTCGCGCGCCAGGTACAGCGATTCGCCGGTTTGCTGCCAGCCGGCGATGCGCAGCAGTTCGGCGCGCAGCAGGTCGATGCCGATGTGCTCGTGCGCCGACAGGTAGACGTGGGTGGCGTCGTCCATCGGGTCGACGGCCGGCTTGTGGCCCGACAGGTCGATCTTGTTCCAGATGCGCAGCACCGGCACGCCGGCCGGGAAGGCCGCGACGATGGTCTCGTCGGCGCGGGTCGGGCCGTGGTCGGCGTCGAGCAGGTGCAGGATGACGTCGGCCTTGCCGACCTCGCCCCAGGTGCGCTCGATGCCGATGCGCTCGACCAGGTCGACCGCCTCGTCGATGACGCGGATGCCGGCCGTGTCGATGATGTTCAGCGGGATGCCCTCGATCTGGATCGTCTCGCTGACCTTGTCGCGGGTGGTGCCGGCGATCGGCGTGACGATGGCCACGTCGGCCCCCGCCAGCGCGTTCAGCAGCGACGATTTGCCCACGTTCGGCTGGCCCACCAGCACCACGTTCAAGCCCTCGCGCAGCAGCGCGCCCTGGGCGGCCTGCTGGAACACCTTGTGCAGCGCGGCGATGATGCCGTCCAACTGGCCGCGCGCGTCGGATTTCTCCAGGAAGTCGATTTCCTCCTCAGGGAAATCGAGCGTCGCCTCGACCAGCATGCGCAGGCCCGTCACCTGCTCGACCAGGACGTGGATGGTCTTCGAGAAGGCGCCCGAGAGCGACTGCGAGGCCGATTTCGCGGCCGCCTCGGTGGAGGCGTCGATCAAGTCGGCGACGGCCTCCGCCTGGGCCAGGTCGAGCTTGTCGTTGAGGAAGGCGCGGCGCGTGAACTCGCCCGGCTCGGCCAGGCGCAAGCCGCTGTCGCGGCCGGCCTCGAGCACGCGCGCCAGCAACAGTTGCAGCACGATGGGGCCGCCGTGGCCCTGCAACTCCAGCACGTCCTCGCCCGTGTACGAGTGCGGTCCCTTGAAGTGGATCGCGATGCCCTGGTCGATCAGCTCGCCGGCGGCGTCGGTGAAGGGCAGATACGTGGCGTGGCGCGGCCGCAGGGCGGTGGCGCCGAACAGCGCGGCCATCAGCGGAGCGAGGTTCTTGCCGGAGGCGCGCACCACGCCAATGCCGCCGCGGCCGGGCGCCGTGGCGATGGCGGCGATAGGGGAAGAGTCGAGTTTCATTAGACGATTGTAATTTATTGTGGCGCGGGCGGGCGGCAAAACCGGGGACAGACCATGATTTTGCCGGCGGATGAAAAAAGCCCGCGCGGGGCGGGCTTTTCGGACGGCGACTGGCGCCGGCCTTATTTGCTCAACGAGACGGTGCTCGCCGGTGCGTATTTCTTCGTGATCACGTACTGCTGGCCGATCGACAGGACGTTGTTGACGACCCAGTACAGCACCAGTCCGGACGGGAAGAAGAAGAACATGACCGAGAACGCCAGCGGCATGAACAACATCATCTTCGCCTGCATCGGATCGGCCGGGGCCGGGTTCAGCTTGGTGGTGATGAACATCGAGATCGCGTACAGCACCGGCAGGATGTACCAGGGATCCGGCGCGGCCAGGTTGGTGATCCAGCCGATCCACGGCGCGCCGCGGATTTCCACCGACGCCTGCAGGACCCAGTACAGGGCGATGAAGACCGGCATCTGCACCAGGATCGGCAGGCAGCCGCCCAGCGGGTTGATCTTCTCGGTCTTGTACAGTTCCATCGTGGCCTGGTTCATCTTCTGCGGGTCGCCTTTATAGCGCTCGCGGATGGCCTGCATCTTCGGCGTGACGACCTTCATCTTGGCCATGCTGCGGTAGCCGGCGGCCGACAGCGGGAAGAACGCCAGCTTGATCAGGATGGTGAAGGCGATGATGGTCCAGCCCCAGTTGCCCAGCACCTTGTGGATCTGTTCCATGACCCAGAAGATCGGCTTGGCGATGATGGTCAGGAAACCGTAGTCCTTGACCAGCTCCAGGCCCGGGGTGACGCTTTCCAGCAGCTTCGATTCCTGCGGACCGGAATACAGCTTGGCGTTGTTGCTGACGGTGGCGCCGGGCGCCAGCGTGCCCAGCGGCGTGACGGTGCCGATCGCGTAGGTGTTGGCGCTGATCTTCTTGGTGAAGATGTCGTGCTGCGTCTTGTCCTGCGGGACGAAGGCGGAGACGAAGAAGTGCTGGGAAATGGCGATCCAGCCGTTGTCGGCGCTGGTGGCGTGGTCCGGCACGACCTTGCTCTCGGGCTTGGCCAGTTGCGCGGCGTCTTCCTTTTCGATCTTCTCGAAGGTCAGCTTCTTGTACTTCTCGGCCGCCGTGTACAGGGTCGGGCCGGTGTAGCTGCTGTTGAAGTAGGAGTCGCCGGCCGGCTTGTGGCCGTCGTGCACCAGTTGCGTATACAGCTCGGGCTTGACGGCCACCGTGCCGACGTTGGCCACGTCGTGGCGCACGTCGATGACGTAGTCGCCGCGCTTGAAGGTGAAGGTCTTGGTCAGCTTGACGCCGCCCTCGACCGCCTCGAGCACCACCTGGATCTGGTTGCCGCCGTCGAGCGAACGCACGCCGGGCTTGGCCGTGAAGCCGGTCTGGTGGGTCGGGAAGGAGGTGCCGGCGGCGGCGCCCACCAGGCCGCTTTGGGCCAGGTAGGTTTTGCTCTGGTCGGCGTCGAACAGGACCTGGTTCTTCTTCGTATCGATGCCGTCCTTGAACTTCAACAGCTCCAGGCGCACCAGTTGGCCGCCCAGGGTGTCGATGTCGGCCTTGACGACGTCGGTGGTGACGGTGATGCGCTCACTCTTGAAGGCGGGGGCCGCCGCGGCCGCGCCGGGCAAGGCGGCCACGCCGCTCGCCGCCGGCAGCGCCGCTGGCGCGGCCTTGGCGTCGGCCGCCTTGACGGCGTGCTCGGGCGCGGGCGAAAACATCGACGGCTTGCCGGTCGAGACCATCCACTGATCCCACAGGAAGAACAGCGATACGGAAAACACGATCCACAGGATGGTACGTTTATTGATATCCATTAGGGTATTTTTGTCAGGAGTGGTTGCAACCGCAAGCGGTCGTTGAGTTTTTGGCGCCGGCCGCCGGCGGGACGGGGTCGAAGCCGCCCTCGTGCCAGGGGTGGCAGTGGCTGAGGCGCTTGGCCGCCAGCCAACTGCCCTTGGCGGCGCCGTGCAGGGCGATCGCTTCGGCGGCGTAGCCGGAGCAGCTCGGATAAAAACGGCAGTTCTGCCCGAGCATCGGGCTGATCAGCAGTCGATAGCCGCGCAGCAGCAGCAACAGCAGGGTTTTCATGGCGCGCGCTTGATCACGTGTTGCGAGGCGAACAGGCGCGTCAGTTCGAGGCGCAGTTCCGCCTTCAGCTGCGCCGTGGTGGCGGGGCCGGCCTTGGTGTTGACCGCCTTCGACAGACGCACCACGCAATCGAGCGGACGCAATTCGGAAATGCGGAACAACTCGCGCGTGACCCGCTTGATCGTGTTGCGGGTCGCCGCGCGCGGCGCAAAACGCTTCGCCACCACGACGCCCAGCCGCGCGTGCGGCAGGTCGTTCGGACGAGTGTAAAGCACGAAGTGCGCCGTTTTTTGCGCCGGACGCAAACGAAAAACGGATGAAAATTCATCCGTTTTAACGATGCGCCGAACGCGTGCGAAGTCGTGTGAACCTTCGCCTGAATTGCCGACTGTGTTAGTGCAGCTAGTCACGCGATCAGCTGGCAACGACAAGCCTAGACGGCCAGACGTTTGCGGCCTTTTGCGCGACGTGCATTGAGCACATCACGACCACCACGGGTTGCCATACGAGCGCGGAAGCCGTGCGTGCGCTTGCGGCGGACGACGGAAGGTTGGTAAGTACGTTTCATGTTGGTCTCGCTAAAAACAAAAAAAATGCAAAATCGGGTCTGACGTCCCGTCAGTTTTTGGTGCCAATGACAATCGCGCACTTATGCCAAGGCACAAGCTGGCCAATCTCATCGCCCGCTTAATCCACGCTTACTCCATAGTTCAAGTGAATAAACACGGAATACGGGCGGGGAACCCTGAATTATTCAGCATCTCACCCCCTCTTGTCAAGGATTGCTGTGATCGGGAAGAAAAACAGGGTCTTTTGCGGGCCGCGGCGCAACGCCGCCCCGCCCAGCGTCAACGCCGCTTCGCGCGGCCCGGGCGGGCCCCGCGGCGCGCGGCGCGACGCGCGACGCGACGCGTAAAATAACGGCCGCGCCTGTGGATAACTTTCGCCGTCGAGAGTAGAATGGCGCGTTACGTGTGGCGAGCCCTCGCGCGATAGGAGTGCCCGGAGTATGGAATGCGCCGCCCAGCGGCAGGCGCCGAACTCGGGTCACCAGGTACGCACAGGGCAGTATCGATACGCCCTCCCACACCTTTTCACAAGACGATTCATGGAAAATTTTTGGCAGACCTGTTCCGCGCAGTTGGAACTGGAACTGACGCCGCAACAATTCAGCGCGTGGATTAAACCGCTCATCCCCCTCGACTACGAGGAGGGCAAGCTGCGCATCGCCGCGCCCAACCGCTTCAAGCTCGATTGGGTCAAGACCCAGTTCGCCAGCCGCATCAACGCGCTGGCGGTGCAGTACTACGAAGGCCCGACCGAGGTCCAGTTCGTCCTCGACCCGCGCCTGGCGCTGCCGAAAAAACCGGTGGCGCAATCGACCCCGGCCAGCGACCCGAACGGCGGCGCCGCGCCCGCCAACCGCGCCGCCGACCCGGCGCAGAGCGTGCCCGAGCTGTTCAACATCGGCAATTCGCCGCGCCGCGAGCAGAGCCGCATCAACACCGACCTGACCTTCGACAGCTTCGTCACCGGTAAGGCCAACCAGCTGGCGCGCGCCGCCGCCATCCAGGTGGCCAACAATCCGGGCGTGTCGTACAACCCGCTGTTCTTCTACGGCGGCGTGGGCCTGGGTAAGACCCATCTGATCCACGCCATCGGCAACCAGGTGATGGCCGACCAGCCCGGCGCGAAGATCCGCTACATCCACGCCGAGCAGTACGTGCGCGACGTCGTGACGGCCTATCAGCGCAAGGGCTTCGACGATTTCAAGCACTACTACCATTCGCTCGACATGCTGTTGATCGATGATATCCAGTTCTTCGGCGGCAAGAGCCGCACCCAGGAAGAGTTCTTCTACGCCTTCGAGGCCCTGATCGCGGCGAAGAAACAGATCATCATCACCAGCGACACCTATCCGAAGGAGATCACCGGCATGGACGACCGCCTGATCTCGCGCTTCGACTCCGGCCTGACGGTGGCCATCGAGCCGCCGGAACTGGAGATGCGCGTCGCCATCCTGCTCAAGAAAGCCAAGCAGGAAGGGGTCACCTTCTCGGACGACGTGGCCTTCTTCGTCGCCAAGCACCTGCGCTCGAACGTGCGCGAGCTGGAGGGGGCGCTGCGCAAGATCCTGGCCTACTCCCGCTTCCACGGCAAGGACATCACGATCGACATCGTCAAGGAGGCCCTGAAGGACTTGCTGTCGGTGCAGAACCGGCAGATTTCGGTGGAGAACATCCAGAAGACCGTGGCCGACTTCTTCAACATCAAGGTCGCCGACATGTATTCGAAGCGGCGCCCGGCCAACATCGCCCGGCCGCGCCAGATCGCCATGTACCTGGCCAAGGAGTTGACGCAGAAGAGCCTGCCGGAAATCGGCGAGCTGTTCGGCGGACGCGACCACACCACGGTGCTGCACGCGGTGCGCAAGATCGCCCTCGACCGCACCAAGAATCCGGAGTGCAACCACGAGCTGCACGTGCTGGAACAGACGCTGAAGGGCTAAGGCGCACGCGCGGCGGCGCCGGCCGGCCGGCGCGCCGCGGCCGCCCCGCGCATCCTGGGGGACTGGCCCGAATCCGCGTTTGCCTTTATTATTTGGCAAAGTTCCGCGGCCCGGCCGGCGGACCTCCGCAGCAGCATTGTTAAACAAGTACCGTTAAACCATCTATCGAGGATTACTATGCAATTGGTCAAAACCACCCGAGACACGCTTCTCCGGCCACTGCAGATCGTGAGCGGTATTGTCGAGCGTCGGCACACTATGCCGATTCTGGCCAATATCCTCATCCGCAAGGACGGCGAGAACGTCTCCTTCCTGTCGACCGACACCGAAGTGCAGATCACCACGCACGCCCAGATCGGCTCCGGCCACGACGTCACCGGCACCACCGTGGCCGCGCGCAAGCTGCTCGACATTCTGCGCGCGCTGCCGGAATCGGGCGACGTCACGATGACCCTGCTCAACAAGCGCCTGACGGTGCAGACCGGCAAGTCGCGCTTCGCCCTGCAAACCCTGGCCGCCGAGGAATTCCCGACGGTGCAGCAGGCGGAAAGCTACAACGCCAGCGTGACGCTGCCGCAGAAGACCCTCAAGCACCTGTTCAACATGGTGCATTTCTCCATGGCGCAGCAGGACATCCGCTACTACCTGAACGGCCTGCTGCTGGTGCTCGACGGCAAAAACGTCATCGCCGTGGCCACCGACGGCCACCGCCTGGCCTTCTGCCAGGTCGAGACGGAGCAGGAATTCTCGCGCCAGGAAGTGATCATCCCGCGCAAGACCATCATCGAACTGCAGCGCCTGCTGGAAGAGAACGACGAGCCGGTCCAGCTGGACATCGCCGCCAACCAGGTCAAGCTGACCTTCGCCGACATCGAGCTGATCTCCAAGCTGGTCGAGGGCAAGTTCCCCGACTACACGCGGGTCATTCCGAAGGGCTACAAGAACGACTTCACGATCGGCCGCGACGAGCTGCTGCGCTCCCTGCAGCGGGCCGCCATCATGACGAGCGACAAGTTCAAGGGTGTGCGCTGCATCATCAGCCCGGGCAGCATGAAGATCAGCTCGACCAACGCCGACCAGGAAGAAGCCGTCGAGGAAATGGAAATCGACTACGGCGGCGATTCGGTCGACATCGGCTTCAACGTCACCTATCTGCTCGACGTGCTGAACAACCTGAAATGCGAGCAGGTCAACATCGCCCTGGGCGACTCCAACTCCTCGGCGCTGATCTCCATCCCCGACAACGCCGACTTCAAGTACGTCGTCATGCCGATGCGCATTTAAGCGCGGCGGCGTCCGGGCCGGCCTCCGGCCGCGCCCGGCGTAAGCAATTCCCGACTTCATCAGTAATCGCTATTTGAGAAAGCAGTCCATGTCCGAGAGCCCACAAGAGAACCCGATCCAGCCGAAAACGGAAGAATACGGCGCAGCGTCCATCCAGATCCTGGAAGGTCTGGAGGCGGTGCGCAAACGCCCCGGCATGTACATCGGAGACACCTCGGACGGCACCGGCCTGCACCATCTGGTGTTCGAAGTGCTGGACAACTCGATCGACGAATCGCTGGCCGGGCATTGCACCGACATCCACGTCACCATCCACGCCGACAACTCGATCTCGATCACCGACAACGGCCGCGGCGTGCCGACCGGCATCAAGTTCGACGACAAGCACGAACCGAAGCGCAGCGCGGCCGAAATCGTCATGACCGAGCTGCACGCCGGCGGCAAGTTCGACCAGAACTCCTACAAGGTCTCGGGCGGCCTGCACGGCGTCGGTGTCTCCTGCGTCAACGGCCTGTCGAAGCTGCTCAAGCTGACCATCCGCCGCGACGGCAAAGTGCACCACATGGAGTTCGTCCGCGGCGTGCCGCAGAACCGCGAAATCGAGACCATCAACGGCATGCTCTGCTCGCCCATCAAGGTGGTCGGTGAAACCGACAAGCGCGGCACCGACGTGCATTTCTGGGCCGACGAGGAGATCTTCTCGCACGTCGAATTCCACTACGAGATCCTGGCCAAGCGCATCCGCGAACTGTCCTTCCTGAACAACGGCGTGAAAATCAAGCTGAGCGACCAGCGCACCGGCAAGGAAGAGATCTTCGCCTTCGAGGGCGGCACGCGCGGCTTCGTCGAATACATCAACAAGGCCAAGACGGTGCTGCACCCGACCATCTTCCAGGCCACCGGCGAACGCCTCTCGGACCAGGGCACCAACATCTCGGTGGACGTGTCGATGCAGTGGAACGACGCCTACAACGAGCAGGTGCTGTGCTTCACCAACAACATCCCGCAGCGCGACGGCGGCACCCACCTGACCGGTCTGCGCGCGGCGATGACGCGGGTCATCAACAAATACATCGACGAGCATGAATTCGCCAAAAAGGCGAAGGTCGAGATCAACGGCGACGACATGCGCGAAGGCCTGACCTGCGTGCTGTCGGTGAAGGTGCCGGAGCCGAAGTTCTCCTCGCAGACCAAGGACAAGCTGGTCTCCTCCGAAGTGCGCGGCCCGGTCGAAGAGATCGTCGCCAAGACGCTGTCGGACTACCTGCAGGAAAAACCGAACGACGCCAAGATCATCTGCGGCAAGATCGTCGAAGCGGCGCGCGCGCGCGAAGCGGCGCGCAAGGCGCGCGACCTGACCCGCCGCAAGGGCATCATGGACGGCCTGGGCCTGTCGGCCAAGCTGGCCGACTGCCAGGAAAAAGACCCGGCCCTGTGCGAACTGTACATCGTCGAGGGTGATTCGGCGGGCGGCTCGGCCAAGCAAGGGCGCGACCGCAAGTTCCAGGCCATCCTGCCGCTGCGCGGCAAGGTGCTGAACGTGGAAAAGGCGCGCTTCGAGAAGATGCTCTCCTCGGAGCAGATCACCACCCTGATCGCGACCCTGGGCACCTCGATCGGCCCGGACGAATTCAACGTCGACAAGCTGCGCTACCACCGCATCATCATCATGACCGACGCCGACGTCGACGGCGCCCACATCCGCACCCTGCTGCTGACGCTGTTCTACCGCCAGATGCCGCAACTGGTCGAGCGGGGCCACATCTACATCGCCCAGCCGCCGCTGTACAAGGTCAAGGCCGGCCGCGACGAGCGCTACCTGAAGGACGACGCGGAGGAAGCGAGCTACATGATGACGGTGGCGCTGAACAGCGCCGTGCTGATGCCGCGCGAAGGCGCCGAGGGCATCAGCGGCGAAGTGCTGGCCGAGCTGGTGCGCAAGTTCAACCTGGCCAACAGCATCATGATGCGCCTGACGCGCGTCATCGACCGCGCCGCCCTGACCGCCATCATGACCGGCGTCACGCTGGACCTGGAGAACCTCGACAAGGCGCAGGTGTCGGCCGCCGCGCTGGAGGCGAAGATCGGCGACAGCGCCGTGAAGGTGCACGTGCGCTCCGACGACCTGTCGGAAAAACACCTGCTGCGCATCGAGCGTCTGCATCACGGCAACATCAAGGTCACCTCGATCGACGCCGACTTCGTGCTCGGCGCCGACTACAACGTGCTGGCCAACGCCGCCGCCACCTTCGAGGGCTTGATCGGCGAAGGCGCCTTCATCCGCCGCGGCGAAGGCGAGCGCATGAAGGAATCGGCCGTGGTCGACTTCCACCACGCCATGCAATGGTTGCGCGACGAAGCCGAGCGCACGGTCTCGAAACAGCGCTACAAAGGGCTGGGCGAGATGAATCCGGAGCAGTTGTGGGAAACCACCATGGACCCGACCGTGCGCCGCCTGCTGAAGGTGCAGATCGACGACGCCATCGCCGCCGACCAGATCTTCACCACCTTGATGGGCGACGACGTCGAACCGCGCCGCGCCTTCATCGAAAACAACGCCCTGCGCGCCGGCAATATCGACGTTTAAGGTTTGCCGTCGCACGCCGGACCGGGGCGCTGGAATGCGCCCCGCCCGGCCGGAAAAAAGCCCAAGCATGCTTGGGCTTTTTTGTCGCCGCGGCCGTCCCATCCCAGTATTTCCATCTTCCCCAACGAGGCCCCACGATGACATCCGCAACGCTCCCGAACCGCGCCACCACGGCGCAAACCTGCCAATGGCTGAGCGAAAAAACCGGCGCGCCGTGGGATCTGGCGCGCCTGCTGGAGCATGGCCTGACGCCCTACGTCTGGCTCGAGTACGCGGCGGACTACGCCGAGCTGTTCGCCGAGGGCATCACCGCCTACGCGGCGCCGGTGGTCTTCATCGAGGACACCCAGCGCCTGGCCGCCGGCAGCGAGGATGTGTTGCTACGCTTCACGCGCGACTCCGACCGCCTCGCCATCCAGTTGAAGGCGCCGGGGCTGCGCCGGCCGCTGGAGGACTTGCGCTTCTTCCAAAGGGACGTCGCCAAGCTGGCGGAGGAAGTGCTGAATCCGAAAGAAGTCGCCCCGGTGCAGGTGGCGGCGCCGATGGAAAGCCAAAAAGGCATCAGCAAGGAGCAGATACTCGGCGCCTTCGGCGGCATCGTCAAACTCGACCTGGAGAAGGCGCTGGCGGGCGGCCAGGGCATCTTCGGCGACGACGGCGCGCGCGTCAGGAAAAACTCCCGGGCCGGGAAAAACAGCCACTTGTGGAATCCGGTGACGCTGGCCTTCGGCTTGCACGACGTGCACCGGGTGCCGATGTCGCATCTGAAAAAGGCCTTCGCGACCCAGCCGGTTTTGCGCGAGTGGAAAGAGGCGTGGCTGGAGTCTTTAGCGCTGCTGGGCGAATAAGAGCGCTATGCACGGCGGCCGCGGCTCCAGAAAATTTCGGTGATATCGAACCACAATGCCTACAAGCTCTCGAGCCTGCTTGCCCGTTGCTCAAACCGCAAACACTATGTGCGCCGCGACGAACGGCGCGATGCACTCACGGTACTAAATCCGCGAGATCGCCGCCGACAAGCTCAGCAAATCCGCCTCCGCCTCATTTAGCAGGGCCAGCCAATCGTCGGGGGGACGCCCGCCTTCAAGCATTTTCCGAAATACGCGGTACGCGTCGTCGCCGCTCTCGTAAGCGCGCTTGCTGTCCTCGTCGTTCACCCATGCGTAAACGATGATTTTGCTTTCCTTGTGGAAGCGGAAGAACAAACGATACCGCTGAAAGAATTTGGCTCGAAACCAATGCTTGTACTCCTCACCCAGCGTACCGCCCTGGCGATACTCTGCACGTCCCGGATCTTGCGGGATCACGTCGAAGGCCAGCTTGGCGATCGCCGCCAGACGCTTGCTGGCATTCTTGCGAACATACCCGACCGGGTCTTTATCGCGCAAGGCCTCAACCTGCCGGAGGAGCCGATCAAGTTGGCTCAAAAACAAGGGGTGAGCGAAGAGCGTACAGCCGTTCACCACTACCGGCGCAGGCGGCGTCATTCGTCGTCGGCCGCCAGTGGCGCATTCAGATCGACCTCAACCCCGCCCACCAGCGCCTGGACACGCGCCAACAAAGTGGCGTCAATGGCACGCATCTTCTCGGGATGCCGGGCAATGTCGCTCGCCAGAAAACTCAAAAAACTGCCGAGCACCGGATCGTCGCTCTCCGCCTCGTCGACGCGCGTTATTACCACGGCGCCGTCCGGCCGGATTGTGTAGCGCAGCTTGTCACGTTTACCCAAGTTCAGCGCCAGCCGCACCGTTTCCGGAACCGTCGTTTGATAACGGTCGGTGAGCGTGGACTGAACTTCGATTATGGCCGACATTGTCGTCTCCGGTGGATGGGGGGCTGCGACAATGGTAATGCAATCGCATTACCTCGTCAATCCGCTGGCGGAGACGTCGGTGATCTCAATCAAACACCTTGACTCCTGCGGCACCTTGCAACTGGCCCCTTTGTGCCTGCAAACAGGGCACGGCGGCGCGCCGGCAGGGGCAGGGCGATTGCATGAGGGAGGAGTCGGCGCCATGAGCGCAGATCACGCTGAAAAACCGGGGACAGGCCACGATTTCCAAGCAATTGTTTCTTCAAAATCGTGGTCTGTCCCCGGTTTTCTTTGTACGCGCGGCCACAAGGTCATCGACGTCGCGCTTGAGCACGGCTACAGCAGCCAGAGCGCCTTCACGGCCATGTTCAAGCAGCATTTCGGCTGCACGCCGGGCGCCTTCTACCGCGGCGCGGCGCGGTAGTCGCGCCGCCGGCGCCTCAATCGACGATGAACAGGGTGGCGCCGTTCGGGCTGGACGAGCGGTGCGGCTCGGCGCCGTCGGCCACTTGGTAGCTGCTGCCCGGCGCGAGGACGAAGCGGCGCCCGTCGGCCAGTTCCGTGTGCAGCTCGCCGGCCGTGCACAGCAGCACATGGCCCTTGACGCACCAGTGGTCGGCCAGATAGCCGGGCGTGTATTCGACCATGCGCACGCGGATAGCTCCGAACTGCCGGGTGCGCCAATAGGCCATGCCGCTCTCGCCCGCGTGTTCGCTGCGTTCAACCTGCGACCAGTCGGTCACGCCGAAGGGGATATCTGACATCTGCATCGCCAACTCCTTGAAAAATGAAGGGAAGCGGCGGCGCCGCGCAAGTTCTTCGCCCGGCGCCGCCGCCAACTGGCAGAATACCGCAATCATTACAAGATTATCAACTCCCCGCCATGACTCTCCCGGAATACTCGCGCCGCATGAATCGGGTGCTGGACCATATCGACCGCCACCTGGACCAACCGCTCGCGCTCGACGCGCTGGCCCGGATCGCGCATTTTTCCGCCTTCCATTTCCACCGCGTCTGCGCCGCCTGGCTGGGCGAGACGCTGGGCGACTACCTGCAGCGGCGCCGCCTTGCGGCCGGCGCGGCGCTGCTGGCGGCGCGCCCGGACGAGTCGGTGCTCAGCGTCGCCGTCTCGGTCGGCTTCGGCTCCGGCGAAGCCTTCGCGCGCGCCTTCAAGCGCCGCTTCGGCTGCACGCCCAGCGCCTGGCGCGCGCAGACGCCGGCGCGCTGGGCCGAGCAACTGGAGGCGGTGCGGGCCCGGCGCCTGACGCGGCAAAGCAATCTGGATCAGAATGAGAGCAAGACCGATCAGGCGCCGGGCGGCGCCGCCGGCGATCATGAGGACTTCCCAAACACACCGATGGAGTATCACATGAGCATCCAGTTCCGCGACTTCCCCGCCACCCGCGTGGCCTATCTGAGAAAGATCGGCCCCTACGGCGCGCCCGTCAGCGCCTTCCTCTCCGAAGTCTTCATGCCCTGGTTGCAGGCGAACGGCCTGGACGGCCAGCCCTGGTTCGGCGTCGCCCACGACGACCCGAGCATCACGCCGGCGCAGAAATGCCGCTACGACGCCTGCGTCGCGGTGCCCGAGAATTTCGTGCCCGGCGGCCAGGCGATGCTGACCACGCTGCCGGGCGGCCGCTACGCCGTCGGCGCCTTCACCGGCACGGCGCTGACGATCGGCGACGCCTGGACGGAAATGTTCCGCGACTGGTTGCCGGCCAGCGGCATGCAGTGCGACGCCCGCCCCGTCTTCGAGTACTACACGCGGGACAACCACTACGACCCGGCCACGGGCGTCTTCAACTGCGAGCTGTGCATTCCTGTAAGACCGCTGTGAGCATCGCTCAGGAGTCCGGCATGGATGAGCCGGCGCGCCACCCGGCGGCGGCGCTGGCCGCACCGATACGCGCCGGGGAACCGGGCGGCCGCACCCGGCCCGAACGCGATCCGGAGCGCGTCGCCTGAAGGCCGGCGGCGCGATCGTCCGCCGTCTCAGTTCCCCAGCAGGGCCGCGCCGCGCGCCAGGTAGGCGGCCATTTCCGCCTCCGGCACCATGCTGCCGCCGGTGGCCCAGACCAGATGCGTGGCGCGCTCCAGGCGCGCGGCCGTCAGGCCCATCCGCTCGCGGTAGCCCTGCGCCTCGGCCAGCACGCGGGCGCAGCCGGGCATGCCGGCCAGCGCCGACGGTTCCAGGCGCACGCCCTCGCTGCGTTCCAGCAGCGCCAGCAGGCTGTACATTTCCTCGTCGCTGATGGTGTAGTAGCCGTCCAGCAGACGCTGCATGGCCTTGCCGACGAAGCCGGAGGCGCGTCCCACGGCCAGGCCGTCGGCGGCCGTCACGTTGTCGATGCCGAAGTCCTGCACCGACACCTCGTCGTGCCGTCCCGTGTACACGCCCAGCAGCATGCAGGGCGAATGGGTGGGTTCGGCGAAGATGCAGTGGACGGCGTCGCCGAAGATCAGTTTCAGGCCGAAGGCGACGCCGCCGGGGCCGCCGCCGACGCCGCAGGGCAGGTAGACGAAGAGCGGATGCTCGGCGTCGACCGCGATGGCTTGCGCCGCCAGTTGCCGCTGCAGGCGCTCGGCGGCAACGGCGTAGCCGAGAAAGAGGCTGGTCGAGCTTTCGTCGTCGACGAAGTGGCAACTGGGATCGGCCAGCGCCTGCTTGCGCCCCTCGGCCACGGCGACGCTGTAGTCGGAAGCGTATTCGACAACGCGCACGCCGTGGGCGCGCAGCTTGTCCTTCTTCCACTGGCGGGCATCGGCCGACATGTGCACGCTGGCCTGGAAACCCAGTTGCGCGCTCATGATGCCGATCGACAGGCCCAGGTTGCCGGTCGAACCGACGGCGATCTGGTGGGCGCCGAAGAAGGCGCGCGCGGCGTCGCTGTCGAGCTTGGAGTAATCGTCGTCGAGGCGCAGCCAGCCGGCCGCCAGCGCCAGCGTCTCGGCGTGTTGCAGCACCTCGTAGATGCCGCCGCGCGCCTTGATCGAGCCGGAGATCGGCAGGTGGCTGTCCTTCTTCAGCCACAGCGCGCCGTCGATGGCCACGCCGTAGCGTTCGGCCAGCGCCGCGCGCATCTGCGGGATGGCCTGGATGTCCGATTCGATGATGCCGCCGCTGGCCGCCGTGGCCGGGAAGACGCGCGCCAGGTAGGGCGCGAACCGCTGCAGGCGGGCGCTGGCGTCGGCCACATCGGCCGCCGTCAGGCCGACGTCGGCCAGCGCCTCGCGCGCCGGGGCGATGGCGGGATTGAACCAGCTCGTTTCCTTCAGCGCGATCAGGTCGGCGATCAGGGGATAGTCGGCGCACCAGGCGGCCAGCGTTTTATTCAGAATCATCGATATTTCCTTGTTGGGGGGACGCGAGGATGCCCGCGGCGCGGAACCGGGGCTGCGATATTCTAGACGATACGGGGAAGGCGCGCGGCACCGGATGGCGCGGCGCGCGCGCGAAAGGGACGCTGGGGAGCGGCGGCGGCACGCCCGGAATCGGGCGCGGCGCCGCGCACCCGGCCATGCGCCCGCAGCGTATCGGCGGCCTTGCCGGCGCGCCGGCGCGGTTACAATAATCCTGCGCGCCGGCCATCGCCCGCGCACCCAGCCAGGAGAATCCAATGAGTCGCACCCAGCATGTTTGCCTGATGGCCGAATACAACCAGTGGATGAACGCCAAGGTGTACGCGGCCGCCCGCACCTTGTCCGACGCGGAACTGGGCGCCGACCGCAAGGCCTTCTTCGGCTCGCTGTTCGGCACGCTGAACCACATCGCCGCCGGCGACACGATCTGGCTGCAGCGCTTCGCCAGCCATCCGGCCCGCTTCGCCGCCCTCGAGCGGGTGCGCGCCCTGGCGCCGCCGGCCGGCCTGAGCCAGTTGCTCTGCGCCGACTTCGACGCGCTGGCGCGTTACCGCCACTGGCTCGACGGCGTGATCGGCGACTGGGCCGCCACGCTGACGGAAGCCGATCTCGATCATGTGCTGCTCTATCAGAACACCAAGGGTAGCGCTTTCGGCCGGGATTTCTTCAGCCTGCTGATGCATTTCTTCAACCACCAGACCCACCACCGGGGCCAGGCGACGACGCTGCTGTCGCAGGCCGGCGCCGACGCCGGCGAAACGGACTTGCTGGCCCTGATTCCCAACCGCCTTTAGCCGCCGCGGCGCTGCTTCATGCGCCGCTCCGTGAAGGCGTCGACCGGGCCATGTCCCAGGCAGGCATTCGCGCCGACGGACTCCGGCCGCTCCGCCTTGGCCACGCCGCGCTCGTACCAGCGGCGCACGATTCGCGCCGCCGTCTCGCGCCCACCCAAGCCGAAGGCCAGGCCCAGCGCCAGGGCCAGCGCGCCCACCACCGCCATGAACAGGGTGTTGAGCAGCGTCGTCGCGATGCCGATCTGGTTGATGGCGACGACGATGCCGAATGCCCATACCACGCCGGCGGCCAGCTTGGCCAGCATGTCCGGATTGTCCAGTTCGCCCTTCGCGGCGGCGCCGCGCACCAGGCCGCCCAGGGCGTTCGCCGCCAGCCCGGCCAGCACCAGCACCACCAGCGCGACGACCACGTTCGGCAGCCACAACAACAAATCGCGCAGGACGGCCGACACGGCCGGCAAGCCCAGCGCGTCGAACGCGACCACCAGCGCCAGCAGGCGCACGAACCACTTGGCGACGGCGCCGATGACACCCGAGGCGTCGCTCTCGCTGCCCATTTTCTGCACGAAGCCGGCGAAGCCGGAGCGCTGCGCCAGCTCGTTGAATTTCACTGTCCGCAACAGGGCGACGACGCCTTTTTCGATCGCCGCCGCGATCAACCAGCCGAGGACGACGATGACGGCGAAGCCGAAGATTTTCGGCAGGGCGGAAAAGAACAGGGCCATGGCCGCCGCCAGGGAAGTCATCAGGGCGCTGCTCCATTCGGTGATTTGCGCTTGCATAATTGCTCCAGTTCGCTTGGATTGATCGGATGCCTGAGTGGGCGGGACCGACAATCGCTGCCGTCCTTAGCGATAGACCCACGGGGCGGGGAAAAGTTTATTCTTTCCCCTCCCCGCGCCCCGCAAGGCGGACGATGGCGCGCCTCAAGGAACGGCGCCGCCGTCGATCCGCCGCGGCCATGTCAGCACCCCCTGCTCCAGCCAAGCGCGCAGGCAGGCGGCCAGGCGCGCCATGACATCGGCGCCCTCGCCGCCCTCGGCGGCGGCGCAGACGGCGCCGAAGCCGGCGCCCCGGCCGACGCGCCGCAGCGCGTCCGCCTCGAGCGCGTCGAGCGAGCGGAAATGCGGCTGTCCGGCGTGGCGCCAGACCAGCCAGTGGGCGGCGCACTCGGCGGCCTCGGGCGGCTCGCCTTGCGCGCCCAGCGCCTGCCACAGCGCGACGCTGTTCCAGCGCTGCGCCAGCAGTTGCGCCGAGGGGTGCAGCACGAAGCGCAGGCCGGCCCAGTCCGCGCCCGCCACGCCGGCCAGCTCGGCGGCGCCCAACGGCGCGGCGTCGGCCGCGTCGAAGGCCAGGCCCAACGCCCATTCGAAGCGCGCCAGCTCGGCGATATAGGGATGCTCCGGCAACTCTTGCGCCAGGTGGGCGGCGAAGGCGCCGCCGAACCAGCGCAGATTGCGGAAGGTAGAGGGATGCGCCTGCAGATAACTGTCGGCCAGTTCGGCGAACATGGCGTCGCCGAGATAACTCCAGGTGCGCTCATAGGCCGTCTCCAGCGCCTCGCGCATGCGGCTGCGGTAGGCGCGGTGGTAGATCGCCAGACGCGCCTCGGCCGGCGGGCCGAACTGGCCGCGCACGGCGGCGACTATGGCCGGCGCGGCGCCGCCGCGACCGAGAACGTAGTCCTGGAAATCGTTTTGCAAGCCTTGCAGCGCGCTCATGCCGCCTCCCGCGCGGCGCCGCAGACGGCGTCGGCCAAGCGGCGCGCGCGCGCCAGCTCGGCGGCCAGTTCCGCCAGCGGCGGGATGTTGTCGTCGCGCTCTATCATCGTCGCGACGGGGCCGAAGCGGCGCAGCGCATCGGCGTACAGCGCCCACACCGGATCGGCCACGGCGCGGTCGTGCGTGTCGATGATGCAGCCGTCCTGGGCGCTGTGGCCGGCCAGGTGGATCTGCCGCACGCGCCGCGCCGGCAGCGCGTCGAGATAGCTGCGCGGATCGAAGCCGTGGTTGACGCTGCTGACATAGACATTGTTCACGTCCAGCAGGATCAGGCTGTCGGACCGCTCGGCCACGGCGGCCACGAAGTCCCATTCCCGCATGCTGTCGGCATGGAAGGAAACGTAACTGGAGACGTTCTCCAGCAAAATCGGCCGCTGCAGATAATCCTGCACGCGGAGCACATTGCGCACCACCACGGCCAGCGCCTCCTCGGAATACGGCAGCGGAAACAGCTCGTGCATATTGCGCCCATGCGTGCCGGTCCAGCACAGGTGGTCGGACACCCACAAGGGTTGCACCCGCTCCACCAGCGCCTTCAGGTCGCGCAGGTAGTCGGGCGAGGGCCCCTGCGGCGTGCCCACCGAGAGCGACACGCCGTGCATCGCCAGCGGATAGTCGCGGCGGATCAGGTCTAGCATCGCCAGCGGCTTGCCGCCCGGGATCATGTAATTTTCCGAGAGGATTTCGAACCAGTCGACGCCGCACGCGCCGGGCGCGCCCTGGACGATCTCCTGGTAGTGGCTGGGACGCAGGCCCAGGCCGAAGCAGGGCGATGGCGGGAACGGGGAAGCGGACATGGTGTCGGAGGGGAAAAAGAGGGAAGAAAGGGCGCCGCCCGCAGGCGGCGCCGGCGCGCGTTTTACTTGTCGAGGTCGATGATCTTGCCCTTCTTGGCGAAGCATTCGCCGGCCTTGGCCTTGACGAAGCCGTGGCCCTTGCAGACGTTCTGGCCCTTGCAGGCGTTTTCCGCCGTGGCGCAGTCGCTGCTTCCCTTGCAGCTGTTCACGCCGGCGCAATGGACGGCGTCGTCGGCCGACAGGGCGGCCGGGGCGGCGAAGGCGGCGGCGGACATGGCCATGGCGGCGACGGCGGCGGCGATCAGGACGCCGGATTTGAGGGTGTTTTGCATGTGATGCTCCAAGAAATAGTGTTTGAGTTGAGTGCGGCGCGCAGGGTGCGCCGCTGGTCGAAACCGGCCGTTCCGGCTGGCCTGATGCTTCGACAATCAGTCGGGTCCGCATGCGCTTTACTTACACGTCCACGAAAAATATTTTTCGGACTCCATTACGCGCCTCCGCGCCGGATGGGAAATTCGGCGCTGAAATGGCCGGCGCCGCGCGTTGAATTGTCATTTGATAATTTTTATTTCTCATTGACAACATTGTTAAAATAAGTTATCTTGCCGCCCTAAGTTATTCTTTCCGCCGTATTCCCACGCTGGCAGCCCGGCGCGGGAAGCGCGCGGGTTCGACGCAAGCCAGGTCGCCGCCGCCCGCCCCGCCGTCGCGGCGGCGCGCGGGCAGTCCGCGCACACGCCGGACGCCATCGCCTCCCCCGCCAGCGCCCCGTCCCTCCCGCGCCCCAACCCACTTCGAAGGATTTATGTCTATCACCAATCTCAATATCGGCACCCGCCTGGGTCTCGGCTTCGCCGTCGTCCTCGCGCTGCTGCTCTCCCTGCTGTTGCTGGGCCTGAACTCGATGGCGCGCATCGGCGCGCGCACCCACGACATCGTCAACGACAAGATCGTCAAGATGACGGCAGCCAACACGATGGCCGACCGGGCGCGCGACATCACCCTTTCGCTGAGCAACATCCTGGTGGTGCCGTCCGACGCCGAGGTGCAGGCGCAACTGGCGCTGATCGGCGCGGCGCGCAAGCAATACGGCGCGGCCACGGCCACCCTGAACGGCCTGCTGGCGGACGACCAGGAAAAGGCCCTGGTGGCGACCCTGGCGGAGATGCTCAAGGTCGGCGCGGTGAAGAACAACAAGGTGCTGGAGTTGCGCGCCGCCGGCCAGACCGCCGAGGCGGCCGCCTACTTCACCGGCGAGGCGATGCCGACGCTGCGGGTGATGCTCAAGGCCATCAACGCCATCGTCGACTATGAGACGGAACTGGCCAACAAGGCCGGCGCCGAGGCGGCCGCCGTCTACTCGGCGGCGCTGATCGAAATGATCGTCCTGGGCGGCGTCGCCGTCCTCATCGGCGCGCTGGTGGCCTGGCGCATCACGGGCTCGATCACGCGGCCGATCCGCGCCGCCGTGCGGCTGGCCGAAACGGTGGCCTCGGGCGACCTGTCGGCGCGTATCGAAGTCACCTCGCGCGACGAAACCGGCCGCCTGCTGGGCGCCCTGCAAGCCATGAACGCCAGCCTGCTGCACGTCGTCGGCCAGGTGCGCAGCGGCACCGACACCATCGCCACGGCCTCGGGCCAGATCGTCGCCGGCAATCTCGACCTGTCGGCCCGCACCGAACAGCAGGCCGGCTCGCTGGAGGAAACCGCCTCGTCGATGCAGGAGCTGACCGGCACCGTCAAGCAGAACGCCGACAACGCCCGCCAGGCCAATCAACTGGCGCAGAGCGCCTCCGAGGTGGCCGTGCGTGGCGGCGCCCTGGTGGCGCGCGTGGTCGACACCATGGACAGCATCAACGCCTCCTCGCGGCAGATCGTCGACATCATCGGCGTCATCGACGGCATCGCCTTCCAGACCAATATCCTGGCGCTGAACGCGGCCGTCGAGGCGGCCCGCGCCGGCGAGCAGGGCCGCGGCTTCGCGGTGGTGGCCTCGGAGGTGCGCAACCTGGCGCAGCGCTCGGCCTCGGCGGCCAAGGAAATCAAGGACTTGATCGCCGCCTCGGTGGCCAACGTCGACGCCGGCTCGAAGCTCGTCAACGACGCCGGCCAGACCATGGGCGACATCGTCGACAGCATCCGCCGCGTCACCGACATCATGGGCGAGATCAGCTCGGCCAGCGTCGAGCAAACCAGCGGCATCGAGCAGATCAACGCGGCCATCGCGCAGATGGACGACGTGACCCAGCAGAACGCGGCGCTGGTCGAGGAGGCGGCCGCCGCCTCGCAAAGCATGCAGGAACAGGCCGGCAATCTGGCCGAACTGGTCGGTTTCTTCAACACCGGCGCGCTGACGGTGTCGGCGCCGGCGCGGGCGCCGGTCCGGGCACCGCTGCGGG